>JABIGM010000039.1 GCA_018650165.1 Methanobacteriota archaeon | reverse complement strand
ATTATGGGATTCCTTTGGGCATGGGCGAGTGGCGAAGAATACGGCGTGAACTATCAAGGGTGATACTATGAAGCGGTCTGAAAAAGCATCGCAGATATTACAAATGCTTGAAGAATTATATTCTGAAACACCGGTTCCTTTGGACCACTCCTCTCCATTCCAACTACTAATTGCTGTTTTGATGAGCGCACAAACCACTGACAAAAAGGTGAATCAAGTTACTCCTGAACTGTTTAGACATGGCCCGGATGCACTTAGCATGTCAAGACTCAGTGCCGAAATGGTTCAAGCAATAATCCGAGAGGTAGGATTAGCGCCTACAAAAGCCCGCAATATTGTCAAACTCTCACAAATGTTGTGCGATTTATATGACGGTGAAATTCCTCAAACCTTTGAGCAGTTGGAGGATTTGCCAGGTGTGGGACACAAAACAGCAGGTGTGGTAATGGCCCAAGCATTTGGCATACCTGCGTTCCCAGTAGACACACACATTCACCGATTAGCAGCACGATGGGGGTTATCCAATGGCTCAAATGTGGTTAAGACTGAGAAAGATCTCAAAACATTATTTCCCCGAGAATCGTGGAATAAACTGCATTTGCAAATTATTTTCTTTGGCAGAGAATATTGCCCTGCAAGAAACCATGACCTCACAAAATGTCCAATCTGTTCTTGGACTGCAACTAAGAAGAGAATCTCTGAAGAGATGCATCGCTAAATCAGGCAGAGAACATACTTGATGCTCCATCAAGAATGAATGCTGAAATTAGACTGGCAATTGCGGCAACCCATAGCAATTGAATCGTTTGTCCTAGAGCACTAGTCATGCCACCGCCTCTAAGGCGAGTTGCAATCATTGATACCGCAAATACCTGAATCAAAATTAGAATTGATGCAATTATTTTGAACATCATAATATTGTCATCAACGGCGCTAGGATCTTCCATTACAGGTAATGCAAAGCCACCTGCGGATTCTGTAATCGCCCCTATGTCCGTCGAGCCTGCAAGGCCTGTAGCGACTCCCGCTATTGTCTCACCTAATTGTAAAACGATAGAGATAGTAACATTCAATGAAATCACTGTTGAAATTAATAATCCAAATGCTACACCCCACATTGTAGCTGCTGAAAGGCTACGGCGCCGCCTTAGAGAGAGTAGATTTGTGACCGACTGGGAGACCAAGTCAGCAGTGGCAGCAGGCTCACCTGATGATTGTGAACCTTCGATGTAAATTCGGTTGTAGCGTGAGATAACCGCAGAGTTAGTATCTGCAGTAAAGTAATCCCATGCTCTTTCACTGTCAATTCTAGTTGAAAGTCGCTTCTCTAAGCGGTCGATTGCAGCATCGAGCGTACCGAAGTCAATTCCTCTCAATGCTCGAATTGTAGCGCTCGGTTCAGCACTTCGAGCCTGAGCAGTACCACCGAGGGCACGAATGAAATCAGGATATGCTTCATCTCTACGCATTACATTACTCTCTTCACGGCGAACGAGTGTTGCTGGAATCATCAAAGGAGTGAGTGGGACTGCTAAGAGAACAAGGCCATATTTGTCCCAACTAACTGTTAACTCGTCCCAATAAGTGATTACAACTACTAAGGTAACAGCAAATAGAACGATGCTAAGTATAATTGCGCCTAACAATGTTTGTCTAAATAATGTTCTAAATGGAGTTGAAAATTCGTCGCGCGAAAACGTTTGGTCATCTGGAATCGTAGCACGGAATGCTAAGAGTGCACCGAGTTGGACTACTATGAAAAGGAAACCTGCCAGTAATAGCCAGCGAAGTCGTGTCGCCACCTCAAGTGGAGTGTCCGAGCCACCATTACCAATTTCAAACAATACTAAATGGATACCAGCTACAACTAATCCAAATAATCCAGCAGTTACGAGAGACACATAAATTTCCTTCATCATATCTACGCTTTCTAGACGAGTATCATAGATTGTATTGTATTGCTCAGCAACTGTATCTTGCTCAGCACGCATGAAAGCATCAATTGGTTGACCAGCTTCAATAGAGAAAGCCATTCTGTCTAGAAAATCGGACCATAGAGGGGATGGTGACTGTTGGGCGACGATTCTCGCAGCCTCTGGCAATGAGGTGTGCCATTTGTCAACTAATGTTTCAATTCGCTTGACTTCTTGTGCCAACTCACCATAATCTTTCATTTGACGTAGAATATCGAAGATGGTTGAGGCACCAACTTCTCCAAGGGATAATATCCCCATACGCGTAATGAACATATGCATCTCTTTTTCGATTTTTATTCCAACACGATTAACTTCGATTACTGGGAAGTAAAAGGCCGCACCCCCCGTTAAAAGTGGCATAACCAACAGAAGAAAGATTCCACTAAATCCTGCGAATAATCCACCTTCTGAAAAGCCTCCTGTCAACCAAATAATCAGCGCAGCAGTAAATAATCCCGAAAGTGCTGCAGGAAAAATATATGCAACGACGAAACGAGAAACAGGCATCTCTAAACGACGAAGGGCGATCTGCCAAGTCGCCATTCGTTCCATCTAAATCATCTCCAGTATTCAACGATCAGTAATACTGACCCATGTCTCTACAGCAGCACGGAAAGCATCCCAGCCACCATTGTAATAGAGATTCAATAAATCGAATACATCATCATAATGAGTTAAATCACGGTCCGCCATAATTTGGATTGCTTCTGCTCGGCGTGTTAATTCATCATATGCCTCTCTTTTATTTTCGAATCCCATTTGAGCTGCTATCTTGTTCTCAAGAAGGTGCGATTGGAACATACCACGGAAGTAGTGTTTATCCTTAACAGGGTCCCACTCGAACATTCCACGGGTAAGTACACCATCGCTGTGCTTATTGTATCCGATAACTTCGTCAATTCCTGTAATACGACGTGCAATTCCGCCACCAGGCGCCTCCACTACTTCTTGGAAAATAGCGAAATTCAAGTTATCGAAGAAACGAATTGGAACATTGATTGGGTCACCTGTAAATCTCTGAATCATCTTGACAATAGATGATGCGTGGAATGTTGCAATAACTGGGTGACCGGTCTGCATTGCTTGGAATGCAGTAGCTCCTTCAACACCACGTATTTCTCCAATGATAATGTATCTTGGACGTGAACGCAATGCTGCCTTCAGCAAATCGAACATCTCGACTCTGCTTTCTTCATTCTTCGAGTCTCTTGTAACTAATCTTTGCCAAATCTTGTGCCTAACTTTCACTTCAGGAGTATCTTCTGCAGTGTAAATTTTGACATTGTGGTCGATGAAAGGTAAAATTGCATTCAGTGTAGTGGTCTTTCCTGAAGCGGTCTCTCCACTTACCAGAACTGACATCCCATACTCCAAGCATATCCAAATATATGCTGCGACTTGTGAACTCATTGTACCCCATTTGATTAATTGAGTTACCGAAATTGTTTCTTCAGCGAACTTTCTGATTGTGAAAGATGGCCCGAGCATTGACACGTCATCTGAGAAGATAATATTGATACGAGAACCATCGAGTAAAGCACCATCAATAATTGGTTTGTTATCTGAAACAGGACGGCCAATACGTTCGGACATAGCACGCAAAAAGCGAGCAAGTAAGTCTCTTTCACGGAATCGGATATTAGAAGTGACCATTCCAAACACTTTGTGGTCCATGTGAACATGCTTCAGACCGATAGAGTGTATATCTTCCAGCATTTCATCTGAAAGTAGTGGCTCAAGAGGTCCATTGCGGATTAGATCTCTAATGATTGTATAACGCAGTCTGTCACGCTGTTCTTTCTTGACGATAATTCTCTTGTCGTCCATTCCAAGAACTTCCCATAGTTTCCCTTGGCGTCGTGTAGCGGTTCTGACTTCAGAATCAAGTACTGTGTATCTATCAATCATTCCCGAAAGAATGTTTTCAAATTCATCATCAGTAGTAAATGTAGGAGCCGATGGTGCTTCTTGGAGTAAAACTTCAATCAGTGACCTTCGTATATTTTCTTCTTCGTCAGTTAATTGAGGCTCCAATCCGAACCACAATGTCTGACCAGGAGAGCCATCTTCAGAAACTGGCTGGTACATGTGGACAAAAATTGGCTCTTTGGTGATGTATATCAGATTCATTGGTTGAATCTTACGTGCATCTCGGTCTAGTGGACCGTAATAGTAAGGGCGGCTGCCATATTTGGCTTCGAAATCTTTGACCCAAAGAGCAACGTGCGGATGTGCTGCCATTACAGAATCAAGGTCCCCGCGCTGGAATTTGAGTTCTTCATCTTCCATAATCAGCTCACCGCCGTAATGTCTACAATGAAGCCCATGTATGGTTCAACACGCCATCCAACGCTTGCTTGAACCGGTCCTGCGGCACGAAGGAATCTAGTTACGACAATCGTTCTCTTGATTTCTCCACCAACGAATCCAGCCTTCATATCGAGTAATACTTCACAGGATGAACGCATTTTATGGAGAAGTTGGTCGTCCATTTCGGAGGGGTCCATAGTAAGAAGTAAGGAACGTGATTCGCTACAGATTCGACGGAGTTTTTGAAGGATTTCTTGCTGCTCTACCGTATCTAGACCTGTTGGCATTAGCGAAGATGCTGAATCTACAACGACCACATCTGCTTTCTCGACAGCCTCTGAATCTAGAACATCGAATAAATTAACGCCTTGCTTTGGCTCAGCAATTACTCCGTACCGAGAGAAGACTAGTAAGCGGCCTGAAGCAATATATTCAGTTATTGGATAGCCGATGGATTCCATTTGTTCTATCCATCCGCGTGTTGTTAACTCAGTGGTAATTACTAGAACTTTGGAACCATTCTCTAGCAATCCATATACTAATCTTTGACTGACCAATGATTTCCCACTTCCAACTTCACCTTGTATCATCCAAAGGCTACGATTTGGCAGCCTAGCACCCATTGCATTGGATAGACTGTCTTGTTCAAGGGTAAATTCATAGCCATCTTCGACTGGTTTTGGCGCTTCATCAGACACTTAGCCTCACCTCTGCTGTTTCGGAAGAAGTTCCCTTAACTCCTTCACTTACTGTTGATTGGACAACAATAGTTACTGTGACTCTGTCGTTGTCACTAAAACTGAATGAAGCATCGGATACCGTTACTTCGAGAACATGATCTGAACCCCATACTCCGCTAGGAGGATACAGGCTTGCTGAACCAACTGTTGTTGAATATGTGCCCTCAATAAATATTGAAAATGATGACTTGTCGAGTGGTCTAATTCCCGTATTTTGGAAATAGAGAGTGATTTCTTGGTTCGCACCTGATGTATCTAGTAAAACATCACTTCTGTCACCGCTAAATGAAACATCTGTTTCTGCATCAGCAGCACGGCCAGTGGCATTGATTCCATTGGCTTGGGTAACTTCACCCCATGATTGGATTAAGACTACTGAGGCAGCACCACTAAGCAATAGTGATGTGACCAGCATAATCATTGTACTTGTACCGCCATCAGCCATAAAATCACCTTCATGCAACGGTTGATGCCTTTGTCAGACCATCGATTGTAATAGCAATACGGCTAACTGTAGACTGGGCGCCGCTGTCATAATAGAATTGAAAATTCTCTCCGGGAAAAATTGTGTCTTGAAGATATCCATCAAAACTGTCAGAGAGATTTATTGGAGCACCACCATCGGTAAACAACCATGAATAATCGGTATTGATATCTTTACTTCCATCGTTTGTTAGATTTAGATATACTAGATTTCCTAAATTAGCTGTAATATTCAGGTTAATGCCCACGTTTAGACCGGTGACCTCCAAGTAGTATGTGGAGGCGTAGAGATACGATGATCCGTGGTCAAGGATGTTTAATCCGGTAACTGTACCACCGGAGATCACCAGGTCTGCGAGGAAAGAGCCAGTACTGCCATTGACTTCGACTTGGGTAGAATTCCCAGGGGTCGATGAATAGCCAGTTCCGCCATTGTTGATGGTGTAAGACACCACTGCTCCTTCAACGTTAGTCGCGTCCTCTATTGTGAAGACTGATTGGGGTTCAGCAGTCGCCTCGATTTCCGCAATGGAATTCTCCACTTGCGATTCGAGCGTAGCCATTGCTAATGCAAATACTACGAGCATGGAAGTTCCTACTACCATGGCTCCAACTGCTACACTACCCATTCATTCTTCACCTCTGAGGTTTCGTGCTCTTCTCCAATTGGAGATTAGAGCAGAGAATGTTAGCAATTCTCTGTGTGGCAAATGGTCCTCTAAGGCACTCTCAGTATCACCTGGAGCTGCCATTTGGACTATCGCTAACACATGCTTTCCTTCATCTGATGTGAGCATGCCTGAACTAATCGCCTTCTGTGTGAAGGAAACTGCGGCCATACCGGACAGATTGTCAAGCAGGAGTGCTGCTACGGTCGGCGCACCGACCGTTCCATCTGCTCCATCGCCTAAATGCGCTGGGGCAATTAGGAATGGATTAGATGCCAATGCTTGAGCTTCATACAACTCTAGTAGAGGTGCTGAATCTTCCAACTTTAGACGCTCAGATGAGGTTCCAGTAATTACATCTCCAGAAGCTGTGACGATAGTATCGCCATCGCTAATTTCAATTTCACTGTCTCCTCCTGAGTCAGAAACACGAACTACGGTTTCATCGTCAAGTCGGTGTTCAACTTTACGTAGAACATCTTCGACCAGATCCATTCGACTAGAGATTAGTCGCTCTAAACCTGATGTGTCGAGATTCGCCTGTACCTGCGAAGCCGCAGGACCCGTGGGTGCTGCGGCAGGCAGAGAACCTGTACTGTTGAGTCGCGCTCGTGTAGGTCCTGGTGCAATCGTCCAAGCATCTTCCTCGGTGAGGCTGCCTTCTTCGGGCATTGGCACTTGCTCAATGGCAATATTTGCCATTACGCGCAAGCGCTCCTCGGTGAGGTCGCTTTGTCCGACATCAGACCTATCACTACTACCAAATGGCCAAGCCATATTAGTACCTCCTAATTCTAATTGAACCCCAGACTCCAAAGAGCAAATTTGGGGTTCAGTTCGAATCAGATAACTTGTGCGCCTCTAGTTGTATCAGTTACTGAAAGTGTCTCAAAGGTTGAGCCACCGTTTTCAACGTGTATCCACAAGGTTACCTTAGAATTGATACCAACGGATGTTGCTGAACAATCATCACCAGGTGCTGCAGCCATAACCAATGAGTAGGAAACTCCTGGCTCAAGGTTATTTGTTAGTGCTCCACCATCGAATTCGGTTGCTGCAGTAAAGTCTCCAGGGACATACTGGTACGCTCCACCTGTAGTTTCACATGTCATCTGGTAACGAACTGTGGTTTCGTCAAGAATTTCAGAACCCGGTGCTGTTTCAAAGTATACCAAGTAAGAATCTGCGTCATCCCAAACAAATACTGATGAGACCGAGATCTTACCAGAAATTTCTTGTTGAGTTTCGGAACCAGTTTGCTGTGCATTCTGTTGCAATTTTTCACCTGTTTGGATAATAACAGCGGAAGCAACTGCTGCCACTAAAATTAGCGCAATGAAAACAATCATTGCACCGATACCAATTGAGCCTATTTCATCATTTTTAATTTCATTATTCTTCATCATAATCACCTCAGACTACAGAGTCTCCTTGAGTTGTACTTTTGTAAAACAGTGTCTCGTAAGTCGAGCCACCGCCGTTTGCGGAGATCACCATCTGGTGTTCTTCATTCAATGCAGGAGCACATGATGCACCTGCACCGCCACCGACAATCAAGTCGATCATGTATGTCTCACCTGGGTTGAATGTCGCTGCTACTGTAGCACCATCTAATTCAGTTGCTGTGGATAAGTCTCCATCAATCAGTCCAGGAGTTCCTGCACCATCGTCACAAATCACTGCCCAGTGGACAGCATCTGAGGCAACCGGTTCAGAGCCTGGTGCTAATTCGAATACCATGGTAATCTCTTCAGCTGCTCCAGTTTGTACTCCGACCCAAACAGTGATTATCGAGATTTTACCCGAAATTTCCTGTTGTGTGTCGCTTCCCGACTGTTGTGCGTTCTGTTGTAGCTTTTCACCAGTTTGTATGATTACTGCGCTAGCGACTGCGGCAACCAGGATCAGAGCGATAAATACAATCATCGCACCGATACCGATTGAACCCCAATCGTCGTTCATCTCGTTTATTTTATTTTTATTTTGCATTGGTTTTTCACCTCTTTTTTCGTATCTCTACATCCTCCCTGACCAGCGGCAAGCCACCATTGCAGGGTGGAAAATGATTAGGCGGCGGATTCACCTCCGTCGCCCATGTCAATCACGAGTGGCATACTTACCACTCCGATTTCGTCTGGAGAGAGCTTTTCCACAAGTGGAAGGTTCTCTGTAACATACCCTGGAGGCATCCAAGGTTGGATAAGGAGGTCTCGTACTGTTTCCATACTACGATTTTGAATGCGCATTGTCACTCTTACTTGGCCAGCAGAAACATCGTATCCAGTCTGTATTGCAAGTTTCCTAGAAAGTGGGATTTCATCTAAGCCAAACCTGAGGCCGGGTTTAACTTCAAAGCGAATGAGGATTACATCACCTGGTCGTAGAATTGGGAGGTCTATGGATGAAGGCACGCATTGCCATTCTTCAGGAACTGGCGGAGCAAGGCGCATTTCCGGAATTGGCCGGTTTCCATCGTTACAGATTCTAACAATCATTACTCCGGTGTCCCCACCTGCAGGCCATCTTGTATCGACGCCCATCCAGAAGTTTCGGAACAAGAATGGATTGAGAGCAACTGCTGAATCTACAACTAGATCTCCAATTAATTGTTCTACTTCTCCAGCAGCGAATCCAACATCGCCTAATTCAGCAGCACCGGTGGCGTTACGAAGTCGACGGAGGATAATTTCAATCTCTGCCTCAGTGAGTGTCTTTTCATTGAGCAGGCGATTTAACATAGCGATATTTCGCCGTAATTCAACTACGTCTGATTCTACGGCTGCTAATGCTTTCTCTGCGCGTCTAACAGACCTCTTAGCACGGAACAACTTGTGTTGCTCAAGACTAGAACGTGCATCTACAATATCGTATTCTGTGGCCGAAAGTGATGAATCACCACTCGAGACACCATACACAATATGCTCTAATTCACGGCTTGCTTGAATCAGACGGTCCGCACTAGTTTGAGAATCACGTATTGCTCGTCGTGCATCTTCGAGGTCAGAGACTTCAACATCGTATTCTTCAGTCATCGCCTTTCACCTCCTCTGCATCTGTTTCTGAGGAATCATCTGCAAAGAGGTCCTCGATATCAATTGAAAGTGATTGTTCGCTGCCGTCTTCTTCGGCATCATCAAAACTCAGTACTTCGCTTACAGAATCTTCTTCCAAGCCATCATCCAATAGAATATTTTCGTCCCAGCCTGTTACTTCGGAAGTTGAAGCGCTACCTTCTGCGGCAACATTTGGTCGAGGTTGAGAAATTATTGATGAAATATCTAATCCATCGCTCGCTAATTCGGTGAGCAAGCGTGCCGGATCCCCCAAATCTCTCTCTATACGGCTGGCTTGAACTTCGATTTCGGTCAAGCGTCCATAGAGAGAACCGTACATTCTGTTAGCATTCCAAATGATGAATACTACGCCGACAATTACAGTCGCAAGATAACCTACTAATGTTAGCATATTGCTTGAGTCTGCATTGATTTGAGGCGGGAATCCAAGAATTACACCAATCATGCCCAGTACTGGCATTGCAAGGATAATTGAGAGTTGGCGCTTGGAATCCGATAGAACATCGAAGTGGTCGCTGTATAGTGTACTAATTCCTTTACGTGCACGTTGGTAATCTTCGTGTATTAATTGGAATTCTACTGTTGAGCGCCATGTCATGGTCCATACCCAAAGAGCCGCAGTTAGCAGAACAACAGGTCCCCACCAAGCCATTTCTAGTAGGTGGAATGCAAATCCTAATGCTAAAACACCAGAATAAATTGCTGCAAGACGGAACTTATCATTTTGCCCAACTAGTCTCAATAGAACAATTGATGCTCCCATGAGTACAAGCATTGCGATAAATGACACTCCAATATTCGGTGACCAAGAATCGACAGTACCTTTGAGATCTTGCGATTTACTATCTAGTGTAGTTCCATTCCAGGACCTAGCATCGAGAATGAGTTCACAATCGACATCGGTTGATTGTGACCACCAATCCAATTCGTCTGTCTCTATCTGGAATTCATGAGTGAATTCTTCAGACGCAGATAAGAAACCATACTCGTAAGTTGGCTCACTGATTGAAACACCTTCACACATTAATTCGAGAGTGACGCCTAAGGCCAAGGAAGTTCCTTCGTTCCTTATTGTTGCTTTAATTGTAGAGGTGTCCCCTTCCTGTAAGTCGCCTTCACCAAACTCCAATTTTTGAATTACTGGATCTGCAACTGTCGCGAAATAGAATGAAAAGGTTGCTTCGGTATAATCTTCAAATCCATTATTGTCGTCTGGATGATAAAGACGGAATGTTAAATCATATCCATCGTTTTGAAGAATATTTGGCCTATTAGGAGTATCGATTACAACACCTATAGGATTAATTGTTACCCAACTTTCCCTAGACGGTAATGAAATTGTGGAATGTGTGTTGCCATCGCAGTTATTTTCCAAATTTAGTATCTCAACGCTGCCGCCGACATCTAGGCCGAAATTCCAAGCGAAATTAGCTTCATCCAATCCTAATTCAGAAATATTAACTCTTCTTTCAGCATTACAAATCTCAATTAAGTAAGCAGCATCTGTGCTTATCCCTTCTGGAATGTGCGACCAAGTTATTATTTCAGTCAAATTAGAATTATCTAACGATGGTATCAATTTGTAATCCTCATACGGGAAAAGTCGAGACATCTTAAGTGCGGTTTCAGCGATTGATTTACCAGTTACCTCTGGGTCATCAGGCGTCATTTCTAACCTTAGTAATGCTTCAAGATAGATATCTGGCTCGTACTCTTTAGCATCAACTGTAAATCTCAATTCGACGGGTACGCCCATTGGTAAAATTATCTTGTTTGTAGCGTTCTCACCAATTTCCCAAGCGAGAGAGGGTATTTCATCAAGAGGATCAAAGCCCGGTTTCAGAATCTTATACTCCAAATCTACTGTTACATCCTTGTTTCCAACGTTGGTAACCGTCACTCGCCAATCGCCTGGCCATTGGCGGTGGTATAGCATCTCTTCTGGCCAATCATCAACCTGTACTAGGAATACTGGAGCAACTACTAACGTTATTGTGCGAGATGACAAAAATCCACCATTTGCAGTATGGTAAAGAGAAATTGTGACGTTATGCAAATCTCCATTTGCGAGGGAATCGTTTCCACCAAGAGCCGGAACCATAACTGTCAAATCATTAACTAGGCTACCGTTTATTGGTAAAATTATCTCGCTTTGTGCCCAACTAGTATCCCAGCCACCCTCAACCACCGCTGTGATATTGAGGGATTCCTCTAAATTACCAGTGTTCTCAAATGTTACATCGATTACCTCATTCACACCTGGGGTCACAGTAATTGTGTTCAGCACATTGATTGAAAGATGATGGTCAGCAGTAATATTTGCCACAATTACCGCAGATAAATTCATTCCATTAGATGCTGAAACCCATAATGTAGCCATATGAATCTCATCAGCACTAGCCTCTGTATCAGGAGTTAATCTAATCTTTATCGACTCTGTATAACCCGGAGCAACAATGATTTCTGCTGCCGATTCCGATGTGAATGCTACATCGTTTTGTAGAGATGTGTCAAGCCATACGAGGAAGGTTGTTGCAACATTTCCTGTATTGTTAACATACACTCTTGTAAGTGGAGTTTCATATGGCGATAAGTCGATTGTGTGGTTGGTTGGAATCAATTCGAAGTTTACTGATTCTTCGACTCTAATAAGCAGCGTATTCAGGGATAAGATCTCGCCACTTTCCCGGTCTTCCACTCGTATATGGAGGGCCTGGAGGGTGTCAGCATCTGCTTGTGGGTCCGTGGTTACTTTGAGAGTCACATTTGAGAAATGAGCATCGCCTGTGGTAGGATGGTCTGCCATTGCAGCTGAGAGGTTTGCAACAACTGAAGGAGAGGTTAGGTCAGAGGTTTCTAAACTCGCAGACCAAAGGTCGGGAAGATCGTCTTCGATAACTAAACGGTAAGAGGATAAATCATTCCCAGTATTCTCCAATTGTATTGTGAAATTGGTAAGATTACCAACGTCAGCATCCAAAGGTTCGGCGGGTATGACTATTTCACCATCGGTAATACTTGGAATGATAATACTAATGTTTCTCGTTACCGGATAGGGCAATACTCCATTGGATTGTTGACTAGATGTTAGAATTGGAGTTGCAGTAACTGGTAACAATAATTCACCCGCAAGTGGCATTTCGTCACTTGGGCCATCTATTTGAAGCCATGATTGGAACACCTCTCCGATTCCTAGCGCAGATACGGTGTCTGGAGTCACAGATGAATTCCATCGTTCGAATTCCTGATTGCCCCCGGTATTAGTTGGAGTGAAGGTCGCATTACCTACTGTGATGTTGGCATCAACGCCCACCGAAATAGCGGCACCAAGATTATGCCTAACCTCAACAGATAATGAAATGATTTTGTCCACGCCCCCGGCGCCAACTCCCTCTCGAATTTCGGATTCTGTCAGAATGATTTCTTCTGTTTCAGGTCCAGGGTCGACTGCGATAACCGCTCTAACAATCAATTGAGTAGTGTTGATTTCAGGCACACCGCCGTTGAGAGGTTCAGCGGATAACCAGGCATACAAACTGTCACCTGCACCATTTCTTTCGCTAGTAATTAATGGCGAAGAAATCGGTGCCGGAGTTACAAATACTGTCACTGTAACGTTTTCTCCAACTGCAATAACGTCAGTACTAGACATCGGTGAAACCTGCCAATTATCAGCAGATGATGAGAGTCCTGCATCGAGAGTGAAAGCGGTAGCAACATTTCCTGAATTGATAATTGTGAATAGAAGAGATTCGGTTTTAGCAGGAGTTACTGTGAGTGGTCCAATCGGTGCGATTACTGATGCTTGGTATTGATCTCCAACTGTCACATGAGCCACACTGCGCGCCGTATATGGGTCGGTAGATGCGCTTGAAAGATTAAGGTAAATATTTTCCAATGTTGGTTTTACTGCATCGATTGGAACAGTGACTGAAATGACTTCAGTGACTGTTTCACCAGCACCCAAATTGATTATCTGTCCATTCCGTGAATTATCGTGCCATCCTTTGTCAGAGCCTAACTCAATTGTCAAATCGTCCGCACTACCAAGGTTCGTAATGATCCAAGTTAAACTGGTAGTAGCACCAGGCTCAATCGACCTGTCCCCCGGAGTTGAAACATCAATAATGAAATCTGAAAATGTGATTGTTTCAACGTTAGAAACGATTGTATTTGTCCACAGAGTTCCATTGAAGTGAACCTTTGCTGCAAGAGTCCAAGACCCGAGGAGTGAAGCGGCGTCGAATGACGCTGAAAGCGCTCCCCCAGTCGGAGGGTTCAGTAGATTTCCAGGCTCCAGAATAAGTGTGTTTGACCAATAAGAGATTTTATTTGTAGGGTCAGAATTGTCAGTCAAATTAAGTTCGAAGACAGCAGATACATCCATTACTCCATCATTTCGGACAGTGGCCTCGAATGTGTGGATACTGTGGTCGAGGCGGAGATCGGAAAATCCTCCACTTGGCCCTGGAATGTTATCGCCAAGCACAGTTCCTCTGTGAAGGATAGTAACATCAAATTCAAGTGACTCTTCATCATCAGCAGGATTTGTATCCCCTGTTGATATAATTCTGGCAGTCAGAATTTGGCCATCACCAGAAAGTGCAGTCCAATTAATTAGAATTGGATTTGTTGATCCACCTGCGGAGATTGAAGGAATATCTATTGATGTAACTTCTATTTCGGGAGATGATGCAGAGGCTTTGTGGACTAATTTTAGAGTGCCACCTTCGTCACTAGTACCTGTGTTTGCAACTACTACCCTGGTAATGTGATCACCTGGGGCTAATTTGTAATCCGGAGTTGCAACTGTGCCATCGTTAATCGAGCCACCTGCTGAGAGAGTAAATACAGTTACATCGAAATTATGACTCGACCTACCACTTGTTGCGGCATCGACTGGAATCATTGGAACAGATATCTGAACCATTAACACCGCAAGGATTGTTAATGCAACTTTACGATTAGACATTGGTCTTTCCTCCTTTGAAAGCGTGTATCTGGACTGACTTTCCTTGGCGGGTCCATGCCGCCAGTAATTGCTCCATCAAGAGGTTGTGAATTTCATCTCCAATTCCTAGGCGACGACGTTCCTCCCACAGAAGTAATTGTTCAGCTTGTGTGAGAATGCCATCACGCAAATATAACTCAAGTGTTCGGCGATAAGAATCTCTATCAGAAACTGCATACACAATTTCATCACCTGGTAGGAGGTCTGCTTTATTTTGTAGAATGTTACCAAGGTTCAATGCTTCCTCGTATGAAAGGTTTCGACGATCTAAATCGCTTTGGATAGTAGATGCTATTTCTTGCAGGGCATATTTCGTTGTAGCCTTGTGAACCTGTCGCATGAACTTACGACACCTTCGAGACATACGACTCACTGCCATGGCTTTAGGTTAGGATACGGAGGATTATAAGACAATCGCAAGCCCTAGTAGATATCATGCATATCGCACACATACTAATGCATAATGAATAAAAGGGCCATTCAAGTAATTTTTTGCTCTAAAAGAAAATGCAAGACTTGATTTGTCAGCGCCACTTAGCCGGCCCATGTCAGAACCTGTAACGCTCGAAACAGGAGACCTCGCGCCCGACTTCGATGCAGTAGATTCCAAGGGAGTCGCTCACAATTCCCAAGAGATTATGGCGGATGGAAAGAAGACCATACTGTACTTTTATCCAAAGGATTCGACACCGGGATGTACAATTCAAGCCTGTGACTTTAGAAACGATATGGCGCGTTTAACAACTGAGGGTTTCCAAGTATTCGGAGTATCAAAAGATTCTATCAAAAGTCATGAAAACTTTATTGACAAACAGGAATTAAATTTCCCGTTATTAATGGATGAAGATGGAGCTATTCACGAGGCTTTTGGAACATGGAGAATGAAGATGAACTATGGTCGGGAATATATGGGGTGCGCTCGTTCCACATTCGTTATTTCTGAAGAGGGGGTTTTGATTTTTGCCCGATATAATGTCAAGGCCAAAGGGCATGTTTCAATGCTGATGCGAGAGTTGGGAATTGATGGTTGATCTATCCGGACAAAAGGTAGAACTCTCTGCTGGGGCGACTGCATGGCTACCATGCCATATTAGCACGGATTCCATTGGACAAGGAACCAATATCGGTGCACTATCGCACATAGGAAGAAATGTAACTATTGGCCAGAGTTGTAGAATCCAAGGTACCGTTTACATCGCAGATGGTTGCTCGGTTGGAGATGAAGTATTCATCGGACCAGGCGCCGTACTTACAAATGACCGCTATCCACCCTCTAACGGCAAGTGGAGGCCGGTTATTGTGGAGAATCATTCAATAATTGGAGCAAATGCAACAATTGTCGCCGGAGTTAAATTACATACAGGTTGCATAATTGCTGCGGGCGCCGTGGTAATCTGCGACATACCTGCAAACGAAGTATGGGGTGGCAATCCTGCCAAGCATCTGATGATGCGGGACGAATATGAATCTCGGAGAGATAATCATGAGTAAAATTGTAACTGAGAATTTTCTTCGACGCTGTATTGAATATGCTGATGCGTCGATAATACGAAAGGAAGAACGCGGAGATGAGGCCGCACTTATTGCTGAATGGAAAACCTACAGAGATTTTACCATACATGCATTAGGTGAACTAGAGAACGGAACTCTAGACCGTTGGTTTGAACGGAAGTCAACAACCCCACAATTAGAACTTGAGATGGATGAATTAGACCATCCCAGCAGAAGTAAATGGCTTTCTGCTGCAATCTCACCGAGGGCCTTAGCACTGGTTTCAACACGAGATGGTGACAAAGAGAATCTTGCCCCTATCACCAGCGTTAGTGTTGTATCTAACTCTCCGCCACTCGTCGTAATGGCATTATCACAATCAAGAGATGGCAAGGTTAGAGACACCTACCGTAATCTGAAAGCAAATGGTGAATGTGAATTGCAATTCTTATCAGCCACTATTGAGGCCGCCAAAGATGCAGACCTTGCTGGAACTGCTACTGAAAAAAGTGAATGGAGTCTGTTGGAAAGTGATGGTCCGATTCATCCATTAGCTGTAGCCGTGATGCGCTGTAAATTGCTTGAAGATAATCCCTTACCCAACGGTGCTGTTGCCCGACTTCTAGTATTGAAGGTTGAAAGTATGCTAGTCCCCTCGCAGTTACCGCCAGAGGAAGGCCTCTCCCTACTATGTCAGCATGGTTTAGATCGGTTGACACCAAGTCCTGAAGATTGGGGATATATTGCGACACATCACCGTAATTGAGCAAGTCCTTCTTGCAAGGTTGTAGTCGCTTTCCAAGAAATTGATTCATTCATTGATAAATCTGGTAATCTCCTTTTACTATCACCCAGATTTGGTTCGCCAAATACAATTTCAACACCGCGTAAATTAGAGATTCGTTGTGCTAACTCAAGCATAGTAACTTCTTCAGTCGAACCAAGATTGAAGGCTTGCCCATTCAGTTCATCCTTATCTGTTAAGATTAGCAAACCATCGATAATATCTCCAACCCAAGTAAGGCTACGTGTTTGTTGTCCATTGCCGTGAACAACAATTGGATTAGCTTGCATCATCATAGCCACTACTTGGCCATCTGCATTACCATGTAGTCGTGGGCCGTAAGCGTTGAATGGGCGCGCAATTCGTACGTCTAATCCATTTCTGACTTCGAATTGACAGAGCAATTCTCCAATATGTTTTGAAGAGCCATAAGAATGTCTTTGATGTAAGTGCGCTGGAGTGAAGAGACTATTCGAATCATTCGAAAGTGGCATCGACTCCTGTTCTCCAAATGATTCGGGAGAGGAATAGAATACCAATCTAGCCGCAAATCGTTTCGCCATAGCCAATGCATTTCGAGTTCCATTTATGTTAACATCAACTACCAAATCTGCCTCATTATGGAATCTTCTTGTTCCATTGACTGCTGCAAGGTGGTGAATAACATCTGGAACAAAATCTGAGCAGATACGCTCCCAATCGGATTCTAAGCGAACATCACCTTGCTCGAATTTTGCCCGATTATCTATTTGTTCAACAGAACCACGCGATAAATCATCGAACACAACGACTTCGTCACCACGTCCAAGTAACGCATCGGTTAGATGTGAGCCAAGAAATCCAGCCCCGCCTGTAACCAGAACTCGCATTTACTCACCCGCACGCTCAAGAACTTCAAGGCTGACAACTCCTGAAGATTTGGAAACTCGAATCAAATCACCATCGTTTACTGCTAAGCATGGGTCTTCAGTAAATCCATGACTGTAAGGGACATTGAGTAAGCTACAAGCGGGTAGAGTTAGCGTACATACATCGCGATTTACAATGGCTTTGGGTCCTTTCCCAGTATATACTAGCCCCATCAAAACATATGGTGCAACTGTAGAACCTGAGCCTTTTGGATAAATCAAAATCGTATCTTCAATCGCCCGCCCATCAAGCGGATGTCCAGTCTCTTCCACAACACCAGTATCGCGATTTACGTATCCGAGATAGGTGATTGGGACATCACTCACCATTGCTCTTCCCTCAACTTCCCAATCATCCTGTGAATTCAGACCCTTGCCCGCAATTGTACAATCTCCGCTCTGATGAGTCTTAGATGATGCATGTTGAGGTTGAGCCTTTGGCGCTAATGGGGCCACTTCTCCACTACTCAATTGCGGTTCAAATGCATGTGCCACGCAATCTTCAATTGTTCCAACAGAAGTAGGCATCTTGTTTAATCCACTAGTCAGGTAATGCTCTGCTTTGAGAGAATTAGTCATCAGGTGATTGTACAAATTACGGTTATACGGAGTTACTTCAGGGCAAGTATCACGCAAAACTACCGCCCCTGATTCCTCTAATATTCCGATAGAACCATCTGCATCTGCCAAATCAAAATTATGTCCAGAAGTGAAGACCCATAATCGCTTGTTTGGAATTAATAACCCCATTTCGCTGCGTCCACGTACCATTGAAGCAGTGATGCGAATTTCTTCGAGACTAGCCTGTGGACAACCGATTACTACCAAATCAACTTGCCCTTTTGGTGCAAGTTCTTCATACCGAGATTTCAGTTCAGCCTCCGTGAAAACAAGAGATTCTTCATTACCTGAAAGTGAGGGATTCAATGTATGACCTTCCGCCCAAAGCATTGGACATCCATAATTTGCTGCTGCTGCTGTGAGCGCCTTCTTAGATGCGAAACTGAGGTATTTTGGTAGGCCACGAACAAAGGGCATTGGACCATATGGAACGTTCCAACCTGGCCTGACCTGTTTACCGATCCAGTCTCCAAGAATTGACCAATCGGAGAGTGTAGTTAATTCACACTCCACATCAACAACAATATTTGGAATTCTATTTTCTTCAAGGTGTAATCCCCAGCGTGGAGCAAATCCGGTAAGAGCAGTGGCCAGTGCTGATAATCCTGATTCACGATTTGTGACTAAATCAGTCCACGAATTTGAAAATGCAACAGCATTGGATTCCGCCCAAGATGCGATGCCAACTTCGTCTTCAACGCCCCGGTCATATGGAGTACAGGACAGCGAAGCCTCAACTCCAAGACTTTCGTAAGCCATGATTATCTCAAATTGTTGTTCTAAAAAATCAGGATAGTCTATCTCCATCTCTTCCATTCTTCTCTTATCGCAACCTGCCGCATTTAGCGTGGTCGGAATTACTACAGAACCTTCACCTGCTAAATCCGCAAGAAAACGCCTAAGACCATGCCCGCCTGTAATTACTGAAACTCCAGAGACGTGACTATGGTTAACTTCGATGAAGCTATCTGCTTCTGCTGTTTCGGCAAGGTCTACAACTAAGCGCGCTGCTTTTTGACGAGTTAAACCTTCACCGCCCGCAAGCATTGAGGCTAGCCTAGTTGGTAACTCCATGAGAAGAGGCTAGAGACACATACCCATGAACACTTTGTAGGGAATACACTCTAATCTGAGAAAATATCTGTTGGTTCATGAAGGACAAACACCCCTCAAAGAAAAAGCGATTTGTAAAAATAATAGGAATTCTTTCAATTATTTCCACCCTAATTATGAGTAGTCTTGCACTATACAATACGATGGATATCGGCGACTTAAGTTCAGGTGAAAATGGAGACTCTTCGTTGTCGCGAATCGGGCCACTGTATGGAACTAATGGTTGCGAGGAAGGAGGATTTAGCATACAAATTGGAACAGATGAGAACCGAGATAATATTCTTGATGACAATGAAGTTTCAGAAATACGTAACCTGTGCCACGGTACCCAAGGTGGGTCTGGCCCTATGGGAAATAGAGGATATCAAGGGTACAATGGAACCGATGGAGTAAACGGTTCGAATGGTCTTGATGGAATTGTAGGCAAATCAGCATTTATCGAATCTTATACTGGCTCATATGGTTCATGCCCTGATGCCATAATAATTGAAATGGGAAATAACTCGACTTCAAAAACAGTCGACTCAAGTGTCAAAATTTGCTTTCAAAATCTGACAAGCGGGAGATTAACTGACATACAACCAAATTCAGGAGATTCGTTCTCTACTCCGTGTCAAGGGGGATTGGCCTCCGGCGAGATGTTTGTATTCGCTGCTGTTCAAAGTGACAAATGCCACTTATTCACAATACGTGATGGTCAAGTGAGTCTCCTTTCTCCAAATGTTAATTTCTCACCCGGTGAAAACTTAGGTTTTATCGAGCATGATGGACGGATTTGGTTTGATGCAAAAGATGCATCTGGAGTTGAACTTTGGTCGACTGATGGGGTTTCGACATGGCAAGAAACCAACATGAGCAGTGATATTTCTGGTACTGATTCACTAGTCAAGGTCGGAGACGAACTGGTTCTAACACACGCCAATGGAATACTAATTCTTGGTGAATCTGAAATTATACTCGGTGGAGATTTCACAAATACAACTACTGCTAATGGAATCTTGCTCTACAATACTCCAAGTGGAATCTCAATTGGGGGTACGATTATGGCTGGCGAAATTCAATCATCTGCAGTATTCTATGAGGGATATTATTGGTTCATTGCAACAAGTGATACTTACGGTGCACAGTTGCATCGTTCTGATGGACTAATTCTGGAAAGAGTTACTTCGACCCTTCAAGGACTCCCTGCCCAATCAATTTCCCCTACTGCGATTGGAGGAAACATACTCTTTGATTCGGGTGGGTTATTTGCTTTCAATACGACTTCTTCTACTCTAGTTCAACCAAACTCAACCCTACAAGAGGTGGGAGCTAGCACAGGTGCCATCGTATTTGAGGGGAAATTATGGTTCGATTGTGGAGTACCATCAATCGGTTATGAATTATGCCTGAGTGATGGTGAAAGCGCATGGCTGCACTCTGATCACATCTCTGGAATGGGGTCCGCAAGTCCATCTCATCTTGCAATTATAGGTGATAATTTGGTGACTCTAATCACTGACCCTAACGATGGTGGGCAATTACACCTAGTAGGTGATGAGGGGTTGATTCTATTGTGGGACCATGACGATGGCAACCTTGCTGCTGGAGTTCATGGCGACTTATGGATTGGTGAAGAAATGGTATACTATATTGCAGATTCAGCAACATACGGGCTTGAATTACATGGCTGGGCACATGGTGAGTTGAGTGATGAATGGATTGTCATTCATTGACGCCAATCATGTCGTGCCGCTAATGGTTGGCGCCATCCTTGGCCAAAAGCCCTCATTGAAACTCTAGGGGCAGGGGGCATTTGCCATCGCTTATGCTCATTTCTAGCCAAACGAGTCAACACATCACGCACAACCTCTCCATCATGACCTCGTGATGTGATTTCTGTTGCATCTAATCCCCCTTCGATATGAAGGCGCAGTATCTCATCTAGGATGGGGTATGGAGGGAGGCTGTCCTCGTCTTTTTGGTCTGGAGCAAGTTCAGCACTAGGTGGTTTAGTGAGAGTGGATTCGTTTACTGCATCTAAGCCAATACGCTTGTTGAATTCCCGTGCTAGAGCATAAACTTCCATTTTGTAGAGATCACCAAGAGGCGCATATCCTCCTGCCATATCGCCGTACAGAGTACAATACCCTTGACCCAATTCAGATTTGTTTCCTGTAGCGATGGCCATCGCTCCATTTGCATTTGCATGTGCCATAACAACTAGTCCACGGAGTCTGGCTTGCAGATTTTCACCAGCCACTGGGTTGCCATTTGCCAACAGTTCAGCTAAGGCTGTATCCGCAGCATTGTGCAAATCCATTATTGGCTGCAATGAAAATTCAATTCCAAGTGCTTCAGCGGTTGAGCGCGCATCATCGATACTGTGTTGGCTAGAATGCTTGGACGGCATAGAAATTCCAGTTACATTCGCAGCGCCAACTGCAGCACTTGCGATGCATGCTGCTAATGCGGAATCAATACCGCCTGACAATCCTAAAACTATCTTTGAAATTCCACTCTTTCTGCAATAATCAGATAGTCCGATGATAATTGCATCAAGCAGGCCCTCATCACCATCACTAATCTCATCTGTTGGATTTAGTACTGTTAGCTCTCCTTCTCCCAGCCAAATACAATTTTGCGGGTTAGAAAGGTCGGCGATAAGAACGCCTTCGACCCAAGCCGGAGCAACCACTGCTGTACCATCTGGCCAGGCGACTACTGAACGCCCATCGAATAAGAGGTCATCATTTCCACCAACTTGGTTTGCAAGAAGAAATGGATGATTTAGGGAAGCGGCTGCACTTCGTGCAACCGCTAGACGGATACCAGATTTATTGGCATGATAAGGTGATGCAGAGAGATTGACTGTTGCATCAAGTACAACGCCTTGCCTTCCCCATTCTACGATTTGAGCAATAGGATCGCTATCATAATCGTTAGGAGTTGCACCACAATGCTGCCAAGCATCCTCACAGATTGTTACTCCGATGTCTAGGCCTGCGATTGTCCGAGCTATTCCTGGTCTTTCATCAGCCTCGAAATACCTTGCTTCATCGAAAACATCGTATGTTGGTAACAGTTGTTTCCGAGTAATCTCTCGCACGGAATCTCCAGCACGTACAACTCCGTTTCCCGGAAGTGAACGCTCACCGTGAGAGGGGACAGGTGTGCCAACCAGTATTGGAATTACTGATTTCAGTGAATTTGCCACGTCGTTACAAGATTGCACAAAGTCAGATTGCAATAACAGATCTCTTGGAGGGTAACCACTAATTGCAAGTTCGGTAGTTACTGCCAAACTTGCTCCGGATTGTGAGGCTTGTTCAGCGAAATCACTGATTAGTGAGGCGTTTCCACTTATATCCCCCACAATTGGGTTAATTTGGAGTAGCGCGATTTTTGATGCCATATCTCCCCCCCCATTTTTGTCCAAAGAAAATTAGTCTCTATGCTTTGTGTAACATCAATTGTCGTCAATTTCCTCGTCAGCCTCGTATTCCCATTCGGATTCGCCTTGCTTTAGTGTTGCAACACGCATCCATGAAAGAATGAAAAGTAAACTTGCACAAATCATTGTCAGAGTGATACCAAGTATCCATGGGTTAGTTGAACCGATGGTGTCCTGCATGAATGCCCGTTCTTGAATTGGCTTGACATCAATGAATTCTGATTTCTCAGTTTGGTCTACCAATGTAACTTCAATTCTTTGAATTCCGGGCATTTCTGGCTTCCAATCTACAACTACCGTTGAAACTGATTCAGATTCAATGAATATTGAAGTTCTTGTTAACTGATAACGGTCACCACTGAGATCAACCACTTCCACAATTAGTTCAGCAGTCCCACCTATTTCACCATCATTTCTAACATGAATTTGTACAATCGTTGGTTCATTAACTTCAAGGCTTGATTTAGATAATTCAATGCTACTTGTATCCAATAAGATATCAGGCGTATGGTGTATTAAATCCCAAACTCCTGCGGGATAAGCCTCGCTATTAGCTGATTTCTCAAATTGATTTCCTGCGACGTCACGCCCTTCAAATCTCATCTTTAGAACTAATTGTTCTTGGAGAATTTCAGATGATATCCCGGATAAATCAATTGAACCCATGAATTCCAAACGCAATCCAGAACTTACATTTCCATCTAGTACCATTACTGCATTGCCAGAGGCGATTGCATCATTTCCACCCTTTGCAGTTACCCACCAAATTAGTTCTACTGAATCCGCATCAATACCATAATTCTCAGAGACTATAACTCTAACAAAATGAGTTTGTACTTCGAGAATTGCTGATTCTCTCGGAGATGCGAATTCAATGACCTGGGGCCCAACAGCATCCACAAGTATCCATCTTACTGCTTCTGTTGGGCTAGTGAGATCTACTCCTTGTTCTGGCATGCAATCGATATTCCAAGTCATTGCATGTTGGCCTGAATTAATTGGAGCGTTGAGCGCTGCAGTGAAAGTACCATCTATTGCCACAGTAGGTGTCTTTATTCCGTTTAGACGAACTTCTATTTCGCAATCAAAGTGTGGCGTTTCCAAGCTCCTAACAAATATCAAATCCCCTGATAATTCCATTGAAGAGCCAGGGGAGACACGGGCCCCTTCTTCTGTAATTGCTCCATTTTCAACCCAAAGTGAAACATCATTTGTAACCATCATTTCAGAAGAAAAGCGCCAACGGTTTTGTGGGAAGTTCGCAGTATCAACATTACCTGCACGGTCAAAGATAGTTACGATTGGTTCACGACGAGTCTCACCCAGATCGGGAAGAGTCCATTGTGGGATTATCTCAATGTACAGAACCAAATCTTGGTCAAATGGGCCCGGTGTAGAACCAAATTCATCGTTTAATTTACACATTGAAATGATGATATGTATTGTATCACTAATGCATTGCCGAGTATTCGAATCCCATCTCAGTGTTAGTTGGTCACTAGCGATATTGTCTGCCAATGATATTTCGATTTGTTGAATATCTGAAATCCCATTTAACTCTGTGAATGAAACATTTAGTCCATATGTCTGACCAGGGTGAAGCCATGCTTTGCGTCCATCTATCCATTCGAATCCATCACTATCGATTACCGGCACACCATCGTTCAGTATTTGATACATAAACAGGTGGTCATCAACCATCTCAGAACCACCTCCGAGTAAGTTGTGTCCTGACGGATCAATTCCAACCACATAGCCTGCAACCTTTTCACCAGGGAATGCCGCTGTATCATCTATTGTCGAAGTATATGTGCCAAAACTGTGATTAAAGTCTGACGGATTGGTCATTAACCGAGGAATGTACTCATCTTCATTTGGCCACCCATCGCCATTGAGATCATTCGCCCACTCTGTCCATAACATTAGAGTGACTTCAGTTGGAAGTACTGGTTGGTCTGTAATATTGATAGTTATCTGTTGGTTTGTAGAAGGTTGTAAATGGTCGAAATATCTGATACTAGCGCTAGTAACAACTGGTGCAAGAGGGTCTATCACAAAGGTTCTATTCACCGAGATTGGCTCACCCAATCCTCCTCCTGCTAAGGGGGTTATGAATGCCTCATAGGAAACATTTCCACTGGTGAAGGGTGCTTTGGTTTTGACAACCCAATAATCTCCTTCATACTCGGTAGTATTAGCTATCAATTCACCATTACGGTAGAGGGATAAATTGAATTCTCCAGGGAATGGCTTCTCATCAGCATCCCCATTTTCAAATCCGACATCAATATTGAAGGTCATGTTGTCCTCTGCTTTCAGATATTTTGTTGCAGATGAAATGAGACCTCTATCGGTGTAGATACTCATTGATTCAATTTGCACGTCATTGTCGATTGCAGGATTTGCCCAGGTTTTGATTGCAGGCATGGATACTACGCCATTTGTTAATTGGATTCGAGTTTCCAAACGAAGATGGGACTGATCATCAAAGGATTGTGCTGTTCTGAAACTGGTCAAAAGGTCGTGGATATCTTGTGAAGAGTTGAGAGTGATGCCTTCATCTGAGAATACAAGAGTATCATGATCACCGATAGTAATCATACTTCCACCTGTAACCGGAATGAACCACATTGCGGTATAGTCATCAGAATAAAGATTGAAAATGAGCCTATTAGGTGCTGCTTCATTCACTTGGACACGAGTGTTTACCTGTCTCCAAAGTTGTGAAGGAGTCAGAGTTTGAGAGTCGTTTGTCCATGTAAGTGCACCCATTGTAACATCTCCAGAAGATGTTGATGAAATTAGAGTAACCTCTAGAGTACACGCAGATTGAGCAGTGAATATAAGCGGCATACTAGATGCCTTACTAGAATCTAATCTTGCACGATTCATCGCCATTACTACTTCATCAATTGCTGTTGCACTAACGGTATCATTCCCATCATAAGTTATTGTCAGACCGGCTAGCCGGTGAGTTCCTGCATCTGAAATTAATTCTATTCGTCCATGAATAAAATCAGTACCACCCACTTGCTTGAAGGGGTTTAGTGTTGCTGTTTCGTAATTGAGAAGTTCTATTTCGCTAGCATTTAGAGACAGGCGCAAACCATCAACATACCCATTTCCACCATTTTGTGTAATCATTTGAGTTCCAATCCACAGGGCCATTGTTTGAATGCCTAGGCCGACTGTGCCGACATCATCAGCAGATACCTCGAATGATTTAGCATTCTTTGGAATTAACACACTATGCCAAGTGGTAGGAGCCAAGCCTACTTCGAAAACCGAACTTGAATTACCATCCATGAATACATCTTGATTACCCCATTCTCCTATGCCAGTGCCTGAAACTGACCATTCGGGGCGTCCATCATTATCAATATCCAAAGTAGGAGATACAATTGAAGAACTCGGATACAGTTGCAATTGTAGATTTTCTACAGACCAAGTTTCAATCATCCCTTCGAATTTGAATTGGATTACAGAGGCTGGGGTCGCTGTATCGGTTCGAAGATTTGAAGCATTTATTTGGCTCCAGTTTCCTCTATCAATAGAAACATATGTTGCTACATTGCCCTGTAATTGAGAATTAAATTTGTACGATGAAAATGGCATGTCAATATCGAATTCAGGTGTTAGAACCATCGCATTTGCACTCCCTATAAGTTCTAAACTGGATGAATCCCAACTTGCATTTACAAGATTCCAACCATCGCTTTCAGGATTATTATTAAAATTATCATAGATTTTTCCTCCACCTGAGATGCCGTATAAGCGTGGGGAAGAACCAGAATGGTTTGAGACAAATTCCAGATTTAATCGAAGGGATTTGTGTGTTTTCCAATCAACTACTGAGAGGTCTATCCACTCTCCCGAGCGACTAACTAGTCCCGGAATTGGAATATTTGTATCTGCATCAATAACAGTCCAGTTAAGATAAGCGTCTTGAGGAACCATCGCGTCTAGCAAGATTGGAGCATATTTCCCCTCGTCAATTTGTTCATTTGCACTTGATGACCAACCGAATGAACGAGTGGATAAGTTCGCACCACTGGTGCCAGGAATAATGACATCATCGAAAAACCAGTAATCACAACATGTTCCAGACCCTGAATTTTGTCGCGCTCTAACTTGAAAACTTGAATGGTAAGCATCCGATGGTAAATTGTAATTTACATTGGTTACAGACCCGCCAACTGTTGCGCCTGCAAGGTATTGAATCTGACTCCACGCATTGTTAGATGTCTTGTATTCAAGGTAAAAATTCTCATTGGTATCCGGCTCTTCACCACATTGGGAATTACCCTGCTTTAACCAAGCTTGCAGGGATAATCCTTGGTGACCTGCCAAATTAACTTGCGGGCTTGTAACAGTCACTGCGCCGCCACGAGTCCACCATGATGCTCCTGTAGCACCATTCATTCCACATGTGATGCCAGAATTATGTTGTCCAAAATTTGAATTTGATGATGACCAACCATTGTTTCCTTTATCAAAGTCCCAATTTACACCTTGGAATCCGAGAATTAAGGATCCATCAGAATCTTCCATCAAACCAGTACTCGTGAATCCGGATGAACTCCAATCTGCCCAATTAAATCCAGTTGCCCTGATACTATCTCCCGAGGCAACTGAGAATGAGATTGTCTGTAAAGCATGGTCTGGGTCGAGAACAAGAGATGGCCCCATGCCATTTTGCCCTGGCCCGTTGATTACAACTTCTGTCGTGGTTCCAGAATTACTACTTTTGAAATCGGTCTCACCTAAGGAGATTGGTGTGCTATCGGTAAGAAAAAACTGCGACAGCGGTCCTGAAAGTACAAACAAGAGAGCAAGGACAAATGCCTGAGCCCCTCTATTTGCTGACGCCATGTATTCACTGGATGAACTCAATGTAATTCAAAGCAACCCCTCCCATTCACTTCTACGAAGTGGATTTTATCTTAGATTGGACCATGATATTGAACGAGTGTTTCAAGACATGTTCACATCTCGCCAGTGGTATGGCCAGCCCAAAGACGACCAATGAACTGGATACAGTTGCGTTGGAAACAGGTCTACTTGCAACATGGCAACAAGAGAAGTTATTCGAAACAAGTGTTGAAAATCGTGCAGAGGGTGAACCTTTCATTTTCTTAGAAGGACCGCCTACTGCCAACGGGAAACCGGGAATTCACCATGTTGTAGCTAGAACCTACAAGGATCTCGTATGTCGCTGGAAAACAATGCAAGGTAATTTCGTCGAACGAAAGGGTGGATGGGATACACACGGCCTACCTGTAGAAATCGAAGTTCAGAAGAGACTTGACTTGATGAGTAATGAAGCGATTGAAGCATTTGGAATGGAAGAATTCAACAAAGAATGTCGTGAATCGGTTTGGACTTATGAGGCTGCATGGCGTGATATGACGGAGAGAATGGCATACTGGTGCGACCTTGATAATCCATATGTCACACTTCATAATACATACATCGAATCGTGCTGGTGGGCATTGAAGAAAATGTTCGAAAAGGGCTTGCTATATCGTGGTTACAAGGTGCTCCCATACTGTCCTCAAACCGGGACATCATACTCCAGTCACGAAGTCGCACTGGGCTACAAAGAAGTCGAAGAGCCTTCGGTTTATGTCAAATTCAAATTGGAAGATACCGATGCCTCGATTTTAGCTTGGACTACAACCCCATGGACACTTCCTGGAAATGTTGGTCTTGCAGTAGGGCCCGACGTCGAATATGTGCGCGTTAGAGTCACGGCCAACCCTGAGAACTGGGAAGGTCATGGCGGCGCTGAAATAGGCGAGGAATTAATTCTGGCAAAGGAATTATTCAAAGAAGTGATTCGCCATCATTGTGAAGAAATTGAAACATTCCCTGGTAGTGAATTGATTGGGCGCGCATACACCCCACTATTCCCTGGCGCAGTCGACAGAGGCGACTCGAAAACAGCATGGACTGTAATCGGGGCAGATTGGGTCACAACCACTGATGGTACTGGAGTCGTACACACTGCAGTAATGTATGGTGAAGACGATTATAACCTCGGTATGGAAGTAGGATTACCGGCCCAGCACACCGTTGGAATAGATGGCGCATTCCTTGAAGGAACCCACTTGGAACTCGATGGTCGCTATGTGAAAGATTGTGATTCAACAGTCATCGAATTAATGCATAACGCTGGTTTACTTTACCGTGAAAAGATGTATCTCCACGATTATCCACATTGCTGGAGAACCGGTCATCCGCTACTCTACTATGCGATGGATTCTTGGTTCGTCAAAATGACTGCTGTCAAAGAAATGCTGCTCGAATTTAACTCTCAAGTTGAATGGGCTCCAGACTGGGTTGGCGAAGGTCGATTTGGCGAGTGGTTGCGTAATGTCAAAGATTGGGCAATCAGCCGTGAGAGATATTGGGGTACACCTTTACCAGTATGGATTTGTAATGATTGTAATCACCAACACTGTATCGGTTCTACTGAAGAAATGGCAAGTATGGCCAAAGAAGGAAGTCCGGTAGCTGAAGACCTGCATCGACCATATGTCGATGATACGATTCTGGTCTGTACAGAATGTAATGGTGATATGAAAAGAGAGCCTTTCGTGATGGATTGTTGGTTTGACTCAGGTTGTGCCTCATTTGCACAATGGCATCATCCGTTTGGAGCAGAAGGAAAGTTTGAGAATAATTTCCCTATCGATTACATCTGTGAAGGTGTTGACCAGACAAGAGGCTGGTTCTACACATTACTTGCAGTAAGCACCACTGTGTTTGAGTCAATATGCTACAAGCGATGCCTTTCATTAGGTTTGATTTTGGATGCAGAAGGAAAGAAAATGTCAAAATCCAAAGGAAACATTGTCGACCCTTGGGACCACTTCAACCGAGAGGGTGCTGATGCCACTCGATGGTACATGGTTACCGCTGGAGCTCCGTGGAATCCGATGAAATTCGACCCTAATGGGGTTCGTGAAACCTATGGAAAGATGTTCCTTACCCTCTGGAACATTTATCGATTCCATTCTGATTATGCCGCACTTGATGGGTTTGATCCAGAGGCATCCCCACAGGGAAAGAAGACTCCACTAGACGCATGGGTACTATCGCGACTTGCTGAAGTTGTCAAGGGTACAGATAAGCAATTCGAAGAATGGGATTTCCACAAAGCTTGTCGAGATATCGAGGAATTTGTTGTAAATGATGTTTCAAATTGGTATGTTCGAAGGTCGAGGCGCAGATTGTGGGATGAAGCTGATGGTGATGACAAACTTGCATGCCAGCATACGCTACATACTGTTCTTGTGACAATTAGTCGTTTGATGGCTCCGGTTTCACCTTTCATGCCAGATACAATTCATCGTAATTTAATGGGAACTTCTGTCCATCTAGCAGATTGGCCGGAATCTGGAGATATTGATTCTGAAATTCTAGAAACAATGACTTTGGTTCGCGAACTTGCTGAAACCGGTAGAAGAATCAGAGTGGACGCGGATAGAAGGCAGAGACTTCCATGCGCTGAAGGGTGGATTGTTAGTGGCCCGGATTTGTCCCCGTTCCATGAAATACTTGCTGAGGAATTGAATGTTGAAATTATTTCCCTCGAAACAGATTTAGATAGATTCCAGAAAATCGAAGTTGTCCCTAACCGCCGAAGCCTCGGTGCAAAATGTAGACAAGATTTGCCAGCAGTTTTGCAGGGTATTGCCGATGGAGATAGTGAAGCAATGCTGGCAAGTATCGAAGCAGGTAACCTTGTTATTGCAGGATATGAAATCGGATCTGATGACATAGAATTACGTCGTGTTGAGCGACAGGGATATGCTGCACAAACTGTTCAAATCGCAGAAAGTTCGGTATCATTAGTCCTTGATATGAGCGATACTCCCGAACTCCTGTCAAAGGGGTTGGCACGAGATATTACTCGTAGAATACAAGCGTCAAGAAAAGACTTGAATCTCGCAATAGAGGATACGATTTCACTAGAAGTTTGGATGAAAGATGCACCTGAATTATTTGCTCCAGATCGAGATTGGATTGCAAATGAGACAAGAGCAAATAGTGTTCAATTCCATCTCAGCGATGGTAGTGGCGAATCTTTCGAAGTTGACGGAGCAACAATTTGGTACACTGTCACGAGGTCATGAATATGAAATCTGGAGTTGCAATTTTACTCACATTGACCATGCTTCTAGCAGGTTGTTTTGGTGGTGCTGAAGAAATTGTAGTGGCAGACGAAGAGGTCCCAATTTGGGTTGATTACGAAATGATTGACGATATTCCTGCAATCGCACCGTGGGAATTTACGACAATTGATTTGAGCCTGAATCAAAGCACTACGACCTCATGGGCAGTATTTGACAAAAATTACGGTGGCAATTGTTGTGAGCACTATCTTGCAACTACAATCGAAGGTGACATCCTCAATATTGGAGGTGAATATCCAGTCTGGTCCGAAGACAGAGGACATGAATGGGACACATATATTCCGGGAGTCTTAACCGACCCTATGTGCAGGACACCTGTACCTACTAACCCTGGACAAGAAGGACTTGGAGAAGGAAGTATTGTCCAAGCAACCAATGGAGACATCATCTCAATGTCTTGGTTCCCCTACATCGGCGCTGATGCAAAAATTGACAAATTTTACGCTATTCTTTATGACGAATCAGAGGGTGAGTGGAAATGGTGTTACAACCGAATGACTGAACCATTCTATGACCGGTCTTGGCAAGTGGAAGTCGTAGGTCCAATCTCATCTAACATCGGCAGTGGGGATTGGGCAAGCCTAGTTGTTTCGAACTTCTGGCACCAAACTCAGAACGCTGGTGGCCAAATTAGCGTTGATGGATTAAATTACTACAACTTTCAATTCGCGGGTCGAAATTCCAACCCAGGTGCTGGTGAAGTGGACCTAAACTTCTCTAATTTACCAGAATACTATGATGTCAACAAACCACACAAGGAAATGCGTTCATTCCCAGTTCCAAGTGGTGGACTCTACTTTCCTGGGTACTTCAGCGATGGAACTTCAGCATTCCTAGACACATCGCTTAACTGGAACAAGCATGATGTCCAATTCCCTAGTGAGTACTGTCAAATCGATTCAACTGGAGCGATTCACTGTGTTGGACTAGCGGGCACTACTTTCACCCATCACCTCTCATATGATGGAGGAAGTACTTGGGCCACACAAAATTATTCAGATGAGAATTGGGCACAAATCGAAGAATGGGAATTCCAGGCAAATGGAGCCCTAGATTTGTTCGTATTGAATGTCAGATATCAATCAGCGGAAGGACCGGATGTCGATGTCCTATTCCACGTAAGAGAATACTCTGATTCGATGGTACCTGATACTCTAACCTACATCGGCCTAGGCGATTTGGATTCCACAAGTGGAGCGGGTAACGACATTAGATTCGATTTCGCATCGATGGGTATTCTCAATGATGGAGGAGTGGTAGTTGCTTACCATGACTCAAGTGACCCTGACCCGCTATTTGCTGTTGAAGTTGAAATGCCGGTCTATGGTCCAATTAACCAAGCGTAAAGAATAGTGAAAGTGTCGCATTAGGTGACCCGTATCTTCAAAGCCTCTTGACAAGCGATTTTTCTCATGGTTCTGAAAGCTTTACCCGGAGTTGGGGCTGGTCTAGCAAGAAAATTAACCGACCATTTTGGGTCGGAAGATAAAGTAATACAACTTCTTTCTGATGGGCAAACTGAAATTATTGCCGAGGTAGAAGGTGTGTCTCAAAAGCGTGCTGACAGTCTAGCACGCTCCCTAAATGGGATGGAGGATTTCTTAGCAACTCCAGAATCGGTAAGGCTCCACCGCGAACTCATGGTGACTATCGCCTCTCACGCAGTCAATACATCAACACGTTCTCGATTGCGAAACCTAATGCCAGTAAAAGATATTCAAAGTCGAAGAAAGTTAGTAGCACAAGCCATGAACTGCGACTACATTATCGAAGGGTTACGAATACCTTCTGAAGTAGAAGGAAACTATGACAGAGTTGTTGTTTCTAAAAACCCGATCGCTGAATTAAAGCGCTATTGTAGGGTTCTAACACCTTCTGAACAAGAGACTTGGAAAGATTACAAAGTCTTCAAATCAGTAACATGGATTGGTGAAAATGGACCTGCACAAACACCTGAGGGGTGGCTTGTTCTTCCTGAACAATCATCAATTGATATGATTCTACCAGAGAAATGTGTTGGCTGGTTTGAACATAATAAAGAATCCTTGGAACTACTAACTAATCTCCCAAAAGGTGGAGGGTTCTATTCACATTTTGACGAAATCAGAATGCCGATTCTCCGAGACCTTCTAGATGAACTGGTAAACGAAGCAGATGCGGATGCAATCGCAGATGTACGGGATAAATTATGGCCGTTAGCTAAGGAATTGGAAAAGAGAATTCATAATGAAGTTGACAATGCTATGCAAAATGTTAATCTGGACCTTTCTGGTTCTGATATGTTAGAAGCCCTAGCAGATACTGCATCACTGCAACGTAAATTAGCAAAACAGACCAGTGATGCTATCGAGCAGGCAATTGAAAATGCTACAAATGAAATCGCTTCGTTGCTATCTAGCGTTGAGGTTCGATGTCCACGTTCAATTTTCAAATCAGAATGGCCGACTAAAGTTGACAGATCAACGCTAGATAGCATCGATTCCCAGTTAGAAGACCTCTGGAAATCAACGCAGTCAGAGCGACTCGTGTCACTTGCCCGAAGACTTGCTCCACTCAAATCTCGTTGTGAAAATTCACTTAGGAAACTAGTTGAATTGGACCAGTGGCTAACAATCGGTAGATGGGCAAAGCAGGTAGAGGCAACTATGCCTGAAATATGTGAGCATGGCATTGAAATTAAAAGTGGTAGACATTTGCTAATAGATGGCATTCCCGACCCTGTTGACTACGGTTTAGGTATGTGTGCTGCCAAGGACGACCAACAATCAATTGCATTACTTACCGGTGCGAATAGTGGTGGGAAAACTACCATGCTCGAATTGTTAGCACATTGTACAATTCTAGCACACATGGGATTACCTGTGCCAGCAAAATCTGCAAAGATTGGACAAATCGAATCCCTTCATGTTCTAGCAAAGGCAGGAGGGACTCAATCTGCTGGAGCACTTGAACAAACATTGCTCCAACTCGCACAGGTGGTTTCCAACAATGACTCAAAACTAATTCTTGCTGATGAATTGGAAGCGATTACCGAACCTGGTGCTGGTGCGAGGATTATCGCTGGGATGCTAGAAGCTGCGGAATCCCATAACGGAACTTGTATGCTCCTAGTAACCCATTTGGCACCTGCAATAATCGAGGCAGCAGGTCGTGAACTACGAACCGATGGAATTGAGGCTAGAGGATTGGATGAAAATCTAGAACTGATTGTTGATAGAACTCCAAGAAGAAACCATCTTGCTCGATCGACTCCTGAGTTAATTGTCAGGAGATTAGTAGAGCGCTCTCAGGGAGATGCAAAAGATGTGTTCAAATCGATATTAGGGAGATTCGACTAACAGATATCCCAATAATACATGCTTTCATCGTAATCAGTCATTGGCACTTGGAATAAGTCATCACAGGTACGGTGAACGATTGGAAGCGTCAGAGTGCTTGCAGCCCAATTTATTGAATAATCACCTACTGCTGCTGGGCTAGGAACGTAGTCTTCTCCAGTTTGAGTTACTGTGAAGTGTATTGATTCTCCTGCTTTCAAGAATGCATCCATCGGCATGAACTCCATCATAGCAACTACCGTTGAGAATGGGATTAGTTCAATTGCACCGTCTCGACCTCCTGCATGGAATCTCAAATCCATCACTGCATGGCCAAGATGCATTCCTGAATCATCAGTCATTTCAATGAAGATATGCCCGTTATTGGTGGTGTGTGGAGTTGTTGCAACATGAATTGTTGGCATCCCTGCAATCCATGTATCATTTTCAAATGGTCCATAAGAGAATGTAATTTCACCTTGTGTTGCACCCATTAGTGCGCCACTGGGCCCCAATGCATCGACTTCCATCGAAAGGTAGTCTGTGTCTTCCGCTGGCCATGTATTCTCAAATCTCCAGCCACCACGGTTGTCTTGCATTTCAACTCCAAGGGTTGGTGGCGCACCTTCACCTTTCAGGTACCAATCGAACCAGTAAAGCATCTCATCAGCCCAATCCCAACGTAATGTGTACGGGTATGCTTCAGCTCCTCTTCCAGGAGATTGCGAACTGTGTCCTGAATCTCTGTCTGGATAATCATGCGCCCACTGGCCTGCAAGTGTTTTGATTTCGATTCCAGCATCATCTACAATTTGGTGAGTAGGGAATGCCATGTGGGGATCTACGTTCCAATCTTGCATTCCCTGAATAATGTAAACTGAACCGTTATAGTTTTCGACTACTCTATCGAGGAATGACCTTTCGGTCCAGTATGTATTACCTGCATAATCAACCATTCCACCACTTATGTATGCCAACGGACCCATTGCATATCCTTCTGCGTATCCTTCACAGACATTTTGGATATCCTGTGAGTCACCATCAACTCCAAACGAACCGTATACACCGTTGTGCATTATCATGCCACGTGCTTCCATACTTCCGTTTCTCCACATTAAGTCGTGAACTCCAATCAATCCCGACATTGGCACGATTGTTGCTAAGTAAGGATTCCCAAAAGTTGCTGCTTGCCAAGGAGTGCTTCCATCGTATGATTTACCAATGATTCCAACTTTACCATTTGACCAGGGCTGACTGCCTAACCAGGATACTGATGCATCAATACCCCTCTGCTCATCAGTGCCCATTAGGTCCATACAGTGGTTTGAATCTCCAGTTCCAAATACGCTAACCTGGGCCACACCATATCCATGTGGAACATAATTTTCGATTAAGAATCTGCCCAGCCTGTCTGCAGGGGTTAAAGCGTCGACATCACCATCGTTGTAGTAGGGTCCAATCTCTGCGATTACAGGTACAAGACAATCTTCTGAAAGATTTGCAGCATCCCAGTCACATCCTTCAATAACAGGTAACCACAAGCCAAGGTGAACAACTGCATCACCGGTTAATCCAGCTCCACCATCTGCGGCAGTGATGGTTGGTACATCAATGAAAACACTGCGTACTGCGTCGATTCCAAAACTGCCATTTACAGTAACTCTACTGAATACATCGCTATCGACATAGGTGTAATCTGCCCTTTCCCATGGCTGTGGATAAACTGATTCTTCTTCTGACGCAGGGACTATGTCTTCTTCTCCGAAACAACCGGAGAACATGGCTGGTAACATGATTACCAGCATCAATAGTGCCTTACGCATGCCCTACGGGCATGTTAACTTGGCTTTGAGACTATCCATTATTCGTCTCAATTTGCAAATGCGATTAATGGGTGGTTTCATGTGCTTGGTCTATTTGGGCGAGTCATGCGTAGATTGATTGTTGTGCTAATCATGATTGTTGCGGCCATCCCCACGGGCATAGCAAGTGCTGAAACGGGAGTCTGGAGTATTAACACTGATGATTACAAAGGTGTTATGATTTCAGAAATTCTAGTGTCACCGAGTGATGCTACCCATGAGGGAACTGATTGGAATGGTGATGGTGTAATTGGTAGTTCGAGTGACCAATATATCCAATTGACAAATGATGGTACAGTAGATGTTAATCTTTCAAATTGGACATTAGATGATGATGCAATTGGTGGAAGCGCTTCTTGCGAAATTGGAGATTTGACAATCTTAGCAGGTGAATCCATTACTTTTTATCGAGCTGATACCAGCATAGAATTAGATTTCTTTGATGGCGATTCTGCAGTATTGAAAGATTCAAGTGATTCGATTCAAAGTGTCTTCAACTATCCTGCTAATGATTCCGATTGGGACAAGGCATACACTCCAGGTGCTAACGGATTATTGGAAAAAACAGACCCTAGCCCCGCTGCAACTCAAGGAACCTGTACAGTCGGAGAAGTCGATAACTCCGGTGGCGGTAATTCTGGTGGTGGTGATTCAGTAGGAGTCGGAGAATGGTCAGTAAATGAAGGCAACTATTTGGGTGTAAAGATTTCAGAAATCCTCGTATCTTCATCTAGTGAAGAGTATGATGGTGTAGATTTAGATGGCGATGGAGAAGTCTGGCAGAATAGCGAACAATATATCCAACTAACAAATGATGGTACATCTGATGTCGACATATCTGATTGGACATTAGACGACAACTTGGCAGGGGGCAGTGCACCGTGTTCAATTGGATGGAATACAACAATCTCTGCCGGTGAATCAATGACATTTTACAGATCGAAAACACAAATTATTTTCGACTACTATGAAGATGACTTTGCAGTATTGAAAGACATTAATGGGGCTATTCAGAGCATGATAAAATACCCTGCTAAGGACTCGTTCTTTGATGTTGCATACACGCTAAATGAAGATGGGACACTAGGTAAGAGTGATGCAAACCCTGCTGACAGGCAAGGTACATGTTTCAAACAAGCAGATAATTCGGAATCCACGTATATTCTAAAAGGTCGAGTAGTTCCTATGACTGGGCAAAATAATGTCATTGAGAATGGTAACATCATGATTGACGATGGCATGATTAAAGCAGTTTGGGCAGATGGAGAAATACCTCCAATAAATACCGATGACATCACTGTACACGATACTGATGCTACAATCTATCCTGGCCTAATCGATTTACACAATCACATGCACTACAATCACATTCCGCTTTGGGACTTTAATGTCCACTTATCTGAATCTCAAAAATCTGAAGAAGGAGGTTACACCAATCGAGGCCAATGGGGCGACAATTGGGATTATGGACCAAGCATAACTTGGATGAAGACTAACATGCAATCTTACAGCCGGTGGGACATGTCATCTGAGCAGATGAAGTATGCTGAAGTCCAAGCAGTCTCTGGAGGAGTTACTGCAGTGCAGGGCTCACCAAGTAGTGGCACTGACTCTTGGGATAGTATGCTATCACGAAATGTCGAACTTTACAACTTTGGTCAAGATGGTATGTACACTTGTGCTGTGTGTGGAGCTGAAGACGAGGATTATAGTGGCCAACACCTAATCGATAAGAGCAATGCTGGAACACTAAACGCTTGGTTTGTTCACCTTTCTGAAGGAGTAGACCAAGTTAGCAAAAATGAGTTTGATGCACTATACAATAAAGGATTAATCATGAATGAAACAGTTGTTATTCATGGTACTGCCCTTGATCAAAGTCAATTCAATAAAATGGGAGAAGTTGACGCAGGATTGGTTTGGTCGCCAATTTCTAATCTACTGTTGTATGGAGATACAACTGATGTTGTTGCAGCAGACAATGCAGGTGTAACTATCTCTTTGGCACCGGACTGGGGACCAAGTGGTTCGAAAAATAATCTTCACGAATTGAAGACTGCAGACCTATGGAACAGAGAATCTCTTGATGGCCATTTCAGTGATTATGAATTGGTTGAGATGGTAACCAGCAATGCTGCAGAGATTGCAAATTGGCAAAAGTTTGTAGGACAAATTGGGATTGGAATGTATGCAGATCTTGTAGTCGTTGACACATTCCATGACAACCCATATCGTAACTTAATCGAAGCAATCGACCCCGACATTAGGCTAACTATTGTTCAAGGAAAGGCTGTATTCGGCGATGTGGACTTGATGACTGCAATGAATGGAGATGATTGGGAATATATCAATGGCAGTGGATTCAGTAAGGCCGTCGATGTAACATCTTCAACTGAAGTTGAAGGCATGCAAACATGGGAGAATATCGAATCGGGATTAGCAATGGCTATGCTAAACCAGTTTGATGATATCAAGGAGAACTGGCAAGAAGTAGAGGAGATGTCTGACTCAGAACTTGAAGATTGGCTAGCAACAACATTCGATGGCGATTATAGAGATAATGTCAACCATTTGAAAAGTATGACATTAGACCCAATTTTTACTATGGATGATGAGAGATATTTCGATGTTATCAATCGTTCAGCCCACGCAAATTTCCACATTGATATGTCAAAACTCTACGACTACTATGACATTGATTACGATGCGAATGGAAACCGTCCTTACATTACAGATTCAGACTATACTAACAATAGCAATGTTGAGCCTGAGCCGAGACTAGGATGTATGGACTCTACTGCCTTGAATTACAATATTCAAGCGGACCAAGACGATGGTAGTTGTACTTACGAAAACGACAATAGTGGCGGTGGCAACAATGATGGCGGCGACGGTACTGGAGATGGGCCCTGTACGGGAATCTGCGATGAAGACACTACCGATTCCGCAAAGTCTGATGAAACGGACCCTGTAGTCCTGCTATCAGTGGCGATGGGTGTAATATTGGTTGCTGCTGTAGCCGTAATTTTCTTGGCTAGGGAAAAAGAGACTCTCGCTGGTGCGACAAATTCTCAATTCGTACCTGAATTACCACCGATTGAACCGCCGAAGGACTCAGACTAGATCCCAAACCGGCCCTGCTGCTGTATCGGTAACGACTACGCCAAGTGTGTTTAGTTCGTCACGTATCGCATCTGCTGCAGGCCAATCCTTTGCAGACCGCGCCTCTGTTCTACGCGTTATCAATGCCTCTACCTGCTCTGTAATCTCAGCTCGACGTGGGTCCTCTTCTGGTTCGGCTAGTGTTTCCTCTCGACTCGGTAAAACTCCGAGTACTGAACCGGCAGTATCCTCTAGCCATTCTACGCAGTGGAATGCAAAAGCACCCAAATCATCACCAGCTAATTCACTTAGCATTCGGCTCATTTCTCGAAGTGCGCCGAGAACTTTTGCACACCCTTCACGTGAATTGAAATCATCATCCATGGCAATAGCAAACCCTTGTGCCATCTTTTCGAGGAGCCCTAGGCTCTTGACCAAAGGAACTTGTGAGGTGATGTCGCCTTCTGGGAGTGGTGGACAGTTTTCACCCATTAATTCCAAAGCAGCCTTGTAAACGCTCATGAGGCGTGAATGATTCTTTTCAGCGTCTTTGAGTAATTGTTCATTCATATCGATAGGTGAACGGTAATGTGCATTGATTAAAGAAAACCTCAGCACATATGGATCGACCTTTTCCAAAATATCTGAAATCGTCCAGAAGTTACCGAGAGATTTACTCATTTTTTCTCCGTCGATATTGACAAAACCATTGTGTAGCCAATGGTGAACAACAGGTGAGCAACCTGTATGGCACTCTCCTTGGAAGATTTCTGCTTCGTGATGAGGGAATAGTAAATCATGTCCACCACCGTGAATATCGAATTGTTCACCAAATGAATCCATCGACATTGCAGTACACTCAATGTGCCATCCAGGGCGTCCTTCACCCCATGGTGAATCCCATGTGGGTTCACCTGGCTTAGCCGCTTTCCAAAGTGCGAAATCCTTGTGGTCGCGCTTCCCAGAGCCAGTTCCTGCGACTCTTCCACCGGCACCGCTGCGCACTGCATCGATATTTTGCCCTGTCAATTCACCGTATTTTTCTGGTGCACTTTCAACGCTGAAATATACGCCATCATCTGCAGCGTACGCATTTCCTTTCTCGATAAGGTCGGTTGTTATCTCAATCATTTGGTCAACATAATCGGTACACCGAGGATATTTGTCTGCTCGAAGTATATTGAGCGCATCCATGTCTCGGTAATATGTAGCAATATTATTTTCAACTAATTCGTTCCAATCCTCACCGGTTTCATTAGCACGATTGATTATTTTATCATCAATATCTGTGAAATTTTGAACATAATTGACATCATATCCCGACTTTTCCAACCAACGGTGTATCAAATCGAAAGCTAGGTAACAACGAGCATGGCCAAGATGGCACAAATCATACACTGTGACTCCACAAACATACATGTTTACCACACCGGGATTCATAGTGGTAAAATCCACTTTATCCCGACGGCGAGTGTCGTGTACGCGCAGAGGCATCACCCCTGTGGGGTGATTCACTGTTATTCAAACAATGCCATGATTCAAAGCGGTGAGGCCAATGCCCTGACATGGATGGGCTTGTCGTTGTTACTGGAGCGAATGGCCACATTGGTAACAATTTGTCTCGCCAATTGTTAGAACAGGGATACAAGGTTAGAGGTACTGTTCGCTCAATGGATAAGGCTCCTAAACTAGACATGGAATTTATTGAAGCAGATGTACTAAATTCAGAGGATTGGCCTAAGGCTCTAGAGGGAGCAACAGGACTATTTCATCTTGCAACAATCTATGCCACAAGTGGAGATGGAGACTTAATCTTAAACACTGCTAATAGGGGCACTGAGAATGTACTTAGGGCTGCAGCCGCATGCGGAATTAAACGTGTAGTCTACACATCATCGGTTGCAGCGATTGGCGTAACTCCGAAGAATAGTGTAAAAGATGAATCAAATTGGAATGAAAATTTCTCCATGCCCTATACAAGAGCCAAAACAGAATCCGAACGCAGAGCTTGGGAATTGGCTAAGGAATTAGATCTTGATTTACGAGTAATAAATCCAAGTGGTGTCCTCGGAGGTTCTTTTTCGAGGCCAACTCCATCTACAGATATCATCGGAGATGCTATGAAGGGAAAATACCCAGTTGTTCCAAAAATTCCACTCGCCTTTGTACATGTGGATGATGTCGCTACTGCGCATCGTTTAGCTTTCGAAAACGATAATGCGCATGGTAGGTATGTCTTGGCACCATATCAGGATGGAACGATACATGATTTGCTAAAGCGAGCAAAGAAATTGTACCCAAAGATGAAATTCCCACGCTTTGGAATACCATTGTGGCTACTACCTGTAGTGGTTTTCCAAGATTGGTTCATGGGATTATTTAGTGGAAAGAGATTGCTCACTAGATCTGCCGCTAAATCATTCTCTAAAGGTGACTCAAAATACTCTAGTAAGAAAGCCGAGACTGAGTTGGGAATTACTTGGAAATCATATGATGATTGCATTCATGATACTGTGGAGGCATACAAATGATTGAGGATAGACTGCTCGCTCGTTTGGGGTGGGCTCTTCCTGCGATGACGATTTTGTTGTCTACATTGGCTCACATCATGTCAGGGGAATATCGTGCATTTCCCTTCTTCATATCAGAAGCTGATTTTCCTGGTATTCAGAGAATCATTTTCACTGCAGGTTTCACATTAACGGGAATTGTTTTGATTTATTTGTCTTGGAGGTTATTCCAATTAAACAAAAATCACACCAGATGGTATTGGATGCACCTTTCAATGCTAAGTGGGATTTTTGTAGGCGCCAATTTGATAATTATGGCATTCATGGACATGTATGACCATTTAGAGGCACATATACTAACAGCAGTAAATATATTTTATTTTGGTCTAGCATGGGGTGTACTCACACACTTAGCCATGAAAGATGCTAGTGATAAAAGCAAGAATTTGAGATATTTGTCAATATCTCTAGGATTTATTGCACTAATCGGAATGACATATTCAATTAATCTAGGACTCATAGCAAATCCTGAATTTGTCAATGGTGATTGGGACATGGACAAAATGCAGCCGTGGATTAATTGGGCTGCACCATTTGAATATTTACTTGCAACTTCATTTATGCTTACTTTAGCATCATTTGGAGCAGATATTACTTCTGAAGAAGAGGAATGAAGTTCTTCTTTGGGCCCCATCTTGCTCTGGCATGGATTATGCAGAGGATTCATCTGGTGGTAGCCTAGATACCTTCACATTCAGTGATAGAGATGCAGCAGGAGACATGTCTGATTCTGGTGGAGATGCACTAGTACACATCATGATGACACAAGGTGATGGCCTTAACTGGGTTCTAGTATACGTTAGTATTGTTGTAAACGATGGAGCATCCTACTCGTGTGAAGTGACAGATTGGGCAGATGCAGATGCATATTGCACGTACACAATAGACGATGACAAGTACTGGGAAGTATCTGAAGAGATCACTATCAGTGAAGGTAACAACACAAACCTATGTGATGGAAGTAATGGGGGATGCACTGTGGACGTCACAATAACCAAGGTTGGTGTTGGCGGTGATGATGACAAGATAATTGCAAATATCAACGCCTATGCTGATGCTAATTAGAATTAACCAGTTCACTCTCACTCTGCTTTAGCAGCCTGAATCTTTGCATCATTGGCTTTGATTTGCTCCCAAACGATTTCAGCAATATCTTTGACTTCCATCTTTGAATCAATACTTGATAGGCCATCTGTAACCATAGTAGAACAGAAAGGACATCCTACTGCAACAGTATCTGCACCTGTCTCTGCAAGTTCCTTAGCACGGATGATATTGACACGGTCATGATCGTCATCCACGTGCTCTTCCATCCACATTTGAGCACCACCTGCACCACAGCAGAATGAACCTCTACCATGGTTTTCGGTCTCAATATCTACTCCACCAATTGCGGCACGTGGTGCTTCAGTTTCTCCCCCGATACGTCCAAGGTAACATGGATCATGATAGGTGACATTACCATCATGTTTAGGTTCAGGTAACTTTCCTTCATTCTGTAGATGATTGATTAATTGCGAATGATGCATGACTTCGATGTCTTGTCCACCAAAGTCCTTGTATTCTGTTCCTAGAGTATGGAAACAGTGAGGACAGGATGCTACAATCTTCTTCACACCGATCTCCTCGAAGGTTGCAAGGTTGGTTTCTGCAAGCATCTGGAACAAGTATTCGTTACCTGCACGACGAGCAGCATCTCCTGTACATCCTTCTTGCATTCCAAGAATTCCAACATCCAATCCTGCCTCTTTCATAATTGAAATTGTATCACGGGCAACCTTCTTGTTGCGTTCATCAAATGAAGCAGCGCATCCTGCGAAGTAAATGTATTCTGCAGGTTCTGCAACCTTGACATCGAGGTCAGCAGCCCAATCGCCACGCTCAT
>JABIGM010000049.1 GCA_018650165.1 Methanobacteriota archaeon | reverse complement strand
ATATTCCCTGCACTATCATTTAACTGATAAGTTGCAACATTAACGTTATGATACCCTATCGCATCAAAAACAGAATATGCACCTTCTGATGGACTGTTGTAGTTTATTTCGTGGTCGAAATCTCCCCAGAATCTGTAGAGTTTATGTCCCGAAGCAGACATACTTGATTGACCTGATAACCAAGTATCAACGCCATTACAATTCGTATTATCGATGCCACATTCACTCAGCAATGATACGGTTCTGTGCATGAATGTAGAAGAATGGTAACCTGTGAAGTAAATGGAGTCCGAATTATCGAGTCCAAAGTCGGTAGTATAGTGGTTAGAAGACCATGACGAAGAAACAACATCATATGCTACGTTTAGGTCCATATCAAATCCAGTAGTTCTCAGGTCGTGACCATCATACATGTCGATTAAAACATGTGCAATATCATCAGAATCAACTGCCGAATAAATCAAATTACTTCTGAAGGTATCTATACTGGAATAATACCCAATTCGAGTTTCAAGTGAAATAACATCACTGGTAGTGTGGTTCATTGTTGCTACGTTTAAGCAAAATCTGTTAGACGTTGCTCCGAGCGACGAACTGGTCGAGCTTCCAGCGAATTCAATTATGGTGCAATAGTTAGTGGTCGCAGTATATCCGAAGAATAGAGTATCATCACTGAACTTGTCCATTGTAAAGTAGTGATCCGCATAGGTTCCATACGAGGTCTTAGTTGTCACATTTTCTGCCCAAACCCAATTTCCGGAGGAGTCTGCATGTGCAATCCAAGATGAAGAACGATATTCGTACGGATTTGATATCGAGACTGAATAAGACCCAAAGTCATAATCCCATTCGTGGTCGCCTAGAACATGTCCAGCAGTAGTTACAGAACCATCATGATGTAAAACAACATGATGTGAATGAGTAGAGTGGCAATTAGTTGGGTCAGATTTACCAACTTCAGTCCATTGTACTTGTCCATTTGTGTTAACTTTCGCAATCCAAGGTTGCTGTGTAGTTAGACAAGTTCCAAATGGTCCAATTTGCATACCTCCGAACTTCAAATCATCACTGGCAGTCTTTCCAGTAGCGATTATCGCAACATCGCCAGTTGACTTATCTAAGTCCATTTCTGAAGCCCCTGTTGCCGAAGATGTGACTAACTTTGCTGAATCGGTCGAGGAGGTTCCTGTAGATTCAGTATTGATTGCCCACTCTAGATTTCCATAGTAATCCCATTTTGCAAGAATAACAGTTGTTTTTCCGTTATTGTCAATCGTCACTCCATCGAAATTGAATTCAACAGGGTCACTACTTGTAGCAGTTGCTTGGAATAATGCGTAAATGTTACCATTGTCGTCGACATCAACATCTGCGATGTTGAATCCATTTCCTCTAATGCTCTTAGCCCAAACGTAATCTCCAGTAGGTTCTCTCATACTCAAAACAATATCATTAGTGTCATGATTTCCGCCTGCCGCAATACCATCTACCGTGATGCTACCAGATGAAGTATACCTCAACAAAGTGACGATTTCACCATTACTAGCGAAGGCTGTTTTAGCAGCGGTATTGTCGCTATATGCAGTAGCGAACATGGTTTCATAACCGGTGTATAATGGATTTTCCATAGTTGATTTGATTGTCATATTCGTACTCCATGCTTCGATTCCAGAGGTGGTTGAAATATTGTAAGTTGAGCCAGCGAAATCTGTGCTTGTTACGCGACCACTAATCTCTCCAGTTGTCGTGTTAAAGGTCAAACCAGATGGTAGTGAAGGGCTTATTGCAACGCCAGTTGGCATCATTGCCGGATATTCAGGCATGTATGAAATATCCATTTCCATCTCAAAGAATAGATTATCAAGACCATAATCTAAGGTGGCAACTTCAAGCATGTCACATGTGCCATCATTATCGTGATCAGCCGGATATTTAGCTGAGTCCCTTGATTCATCGCTTGCAGAACCGTAGTGGAAGAGTAAGTTATACTGGTACTGACTCGAATATGGAGACCAAATTATCCAAGGGTCATCTCCGTCTGAAATCTCAATTTCAAGTGATTTATGAGTGTTAACCCAATAATTTGTATATGAGTTTTGTTTGATTAAAGTAGTTGACTGAGCGTTTGAGGTAGAGGACAACGTGGTGTAATACAGAGATTTGTTGGTATTGTCAACCCATGCGATGTTAACATTGTCATTAGAATCGAGTTTTAGGCTAACTCCTTTATTTCCAGATGGTGTATAATCTATGAATCTATTGACCCAATTTTGCCCAGCGTTGTCATAATAATCGTACGATACATAAGATGTTGAATCGGTTGTAGATGCTCCTTTCATAAAGGCCACATGCGGCTGGTTAGAAGAATCAACAGTGAAAGAAGATCTTCCTGGTCCTACATCACCCAATGAACCTGGGAAGGAATTCAATCCTGAATTCCAAGATTCACTTGAGACATCGTAAATCCATGTGTAAATCCTTGAGGCTTGTGTATGGTAAGAAATCAGATGCAAATCTCCATTCGAATCAACAGCAATTTGCTTGTTTTTCGAATCACTGGCTTGTAATGATACTCCACTAGGGTAATCGATGTAATTGGTTACCCCACCGTCAATATTCACAATACTTGTGTTGGTGGTTAGGAAGATTGAGCCTTCGTCCGAGATTGCAATTTCGTGGTGCTGGTTATCCTGGCGATTGATTGGATTGGTTTGATTGAAAGTGTAGATTGTACTGCTACTTGGGTTGGAGCTACTGATGCCAGCATTATATTCCAAGTAGAAAAGTTTCTCATCATTTACTAGGTATACTCCTTGTCCATATGCAGCATGATCGAAACCTACCTGGAGATTATTGCCTTGATTATTCCAAAGGGAATTACCGGCCCAACTTCCTCCAACACGCATCCATTGGTTTTGTCGATCTAAGCCTACAGTTTGGTATTCCATTCCTTTGTTGTTTTGTAACCACACTATCCCAGTAGGATAATCACTGTGGTAAGCATAACTGGAACTGAACTCAACAATCTTGCGTTCGTTCCATTCTTTGCGTTCACATGCTTGCTCATCAATATCACTCCAACCATCATTGTCATCATCGGTGTCTACGATGTCGCAAGTTCCATCATTGTCTATATCAAATGGTACGCTTGTACTCGATTTAGAGTTGGTGAAACAAGCTTGCTCTTCAATATCTGTCCATTGGTCTTGATCATCATCAATGTCCTCGAATAGATCGGTGACACAATTTGATACAATTTCGTCTGGCCGACCGTCTCCGTCAGTGTCCATATGAGCGCACTCATCTAACTCGAAATCATCATTCCCATCCAGGAATCCATCGTTATCATCATCTGTATCCCACAGATTGATGGTTCCATCATTGTCGTAATCAGAAGGAGTCATAATCACTGGAACTGGTCGCAAGTTTACACCCATTTCTCCCGGGCCATCACCAATGTTGCTTGTACTGACGTAGTCGAAGCCCCAATTTGTTTTGGAATTACCGTCTCCCCAGCAGTACACGTGATTATTGGTAGTAACAGTACATGTTGACAGCCCCCCTAGAGCGACAATCTTTGATTTTCCAAGGATGTCAATAGGGTTTAATGCAGACATTTCGCCAGGGTTATCCCCTATGGTATTACTATTGCCTTGTCCTAGTTGGCCTTTGAGATTATATCCCCAGCAGTATAGTTGTCTATCATCCGAAATCGAACAAGTGTGCCCTGAAAAGCCTGTTCCTGGCCCGATTTCCACATCAATCATTGAAACTCCATTGAAGTTTAGAGGAGCCATGGTGTTAGTTGTTGAATCAAGTTGGTAATCACCGCTAGTACCTAAGCCAGTCCTCCCATTATATCCTTGACCCCAGCATACTATTTCTCCTGCTTCAGGAGTTAACTGTACTGCATCATTCAATTCGGTGGTGGCACTGACTACCATACACCCATAATTATCACCAATTTCCATATCTTCTGTTAGAATGCCATGCATATCGTAGAAGTCGAAAGGATCACTGTTTGTTCGGACTTCGAAGAAGTTAGTGTTGTATCCCCAACATTTTGTTGCACCGGATTCGAAAATTGCACAGAAGCCAGAATCATGAGAGTACTCTTTCATTCCGATAAGATCTACTACTTTTCCTTCAGACGGGTGTGCTGCGATAATGTCAACCGGATTGGGATACATCGAGTTGTATAAATCTCTTCCAAGAGGTCGCGCGTTGCCTGTACAGGCAACCTTTCCAGATTCTTTAAGAACACATACAGAAGACAGACCTCCAAGTGCTACTTTCACGTTATCTGTTCCATATGCTGTCAAAATCACTGGGGCAGATTTAGTTCCTGCCAATCCATATTCAGTTGTGAATGCCCATTTATCATACTTACCCCAACAGGATATACTTCCAGTATCCAAGAGGGCACATGAATTGCTATAACCTACTTCGATTTGAGTAACAGTTCTGTTCTGACCAAAGTAGACTAATGGGTGGTTTTCTCCGTGCCCCATCCTTCCACCTCCAGGAAATATACTGGTGGTACTACTAGACGTTCCATATCCTAATTGCCCGTTACTGTTGTCACCCCAACATTTCACAAACCCTTGTCTGGATAATGCACAGGCATGTTTCTCGCCCATTTGTAGATCTACAATATCATCAGGAGAACTCGATATTTCATACATTTCCAAGTCATCACCATTTGAATCTTCGACTGGTGCATTGCTTAGTGCTGTTACCGGATTTGATGAAGTATATCCAACAGTGGTTTCATCTCCCCAGCAAATCACAGTGTGAGCGCCAGATGAGGTTTCGAAAACACCACATGTAGAATCAGTAGAATGCTCGATTACTACCTGCTTAGCAGTTAGCCCAGATGGGACAGAAATAGTTTGAGGCGTGCTGTAACTATCAACAGAAGAAGAGGACAAACCAAATGATCCAGATTCTTCTACACCCCAGCACTCGATTGTGTTCTCTACAACGGCGCAAGCATGTACTTCTCCCATTGTGATTGAATGTATTCGGTCACCTGCAGTGCCAATATCAACCCAGGTTCCATCGATTGCAGCACTGGTTGAGTTTCCTAAGAGAGTCGTTCCCGATTGAGTAGTTCCTGTAGAATCTGACCAATCTGCTCTCTTACCCCAGCAATACGCTTGAGTGCTGTTGTCAAGGATTGCACAACTTGTATCGTAACCAGCTGACACTGCTTTCACATCGCTGGTGCCAAAGTCGACGTCGACCTTTACAAGTTCGGATGAATTATCCGCAGTTGTGCTGGAATTGCCCAGCACCATGTTGTTGCTGCCACCGTTGTATCCCATACAGAGCAACTCACTTAGGTGGTTAGTAACACAGGTGTGCCTTTCACCAGCGACTATTGAGGTCACTTTTCCATTTGTGTTGATGTCCATTCGCTGAGGCTCGGTTAGTACGCCCCCGCTTTCGATTACGAAACCAGTAAGGATCTCGATATTGTCAACAGCGACATAGTCCCCGGCGGCGTCGTTGGCGGTGGAGCCGTCCTTGATGAATGACCATCTTAGGGTGTGAGTTCCTGTAGCGACATTTGTAGTGTAAGTAGACCAGCCAGTCATTTGTCCTTTGGAAGAGTTGACCTCAACTCCGTCAATATAGAAAACTAGTCTATCGTTACAAGAGTTTGCAATAGGACAGGTATCGGTTTTGTAATCAAAGGACACAGAACCACTTTGGAACTGCTTTGTAATTGAGAATCCAACATCTGAGTTTGATTGGTGAGTGCTGGATTTGAAAGAATTAGAACCAGATGAAGCATCGGTGGTATCCACAAGCCATTTAGAACCGAATTGACCGCTAGTTCCTTCTATGGTCCATATTGAAGATGGACTGCCAGTTTCGAAGTCGTCATCGTAACCGGCCGTAGGGTTGGTTACTGCGTACTGGCCTGTTTGAGAATCAGCACCATTACCCCAGCATACAACATGTTCATCATCATAGGCTTGGTGCTGATAATGTCCTTGATTTACTAGCGCGCAAACGTGGTTTGCTCCAACTGCTAAGTCATGGTATGCAACTTCAAGGGATCCAGTCAAAACTCCTCCCCATTGATGAGCTAAAGTATCGGTGTTAACGATAGTTGGAGGCTCTGATGCAGAGGTTGTGTTGATTCCAATTTGACCGTAATTGTTTCTTCCCCAGCACATAATTTGGAGTTCAGCAGATAGAGCACATGCGTGGCTTTCTCCAGCATCGATGCTGATTGCTGTGAATCCACTTGGCCATGAAACTCCAGATGCAGAACCACCCAGTTTGCCGTAGGTGTTGTCACCCCAGCATTCGATTTCGCCTTCGTTAACAATTGCACAAGCGAAGTCCATTCCTTGTGCTAGAACATCAGAATCTCCAGTTGCTGGCAAATCAACATGCGTGTCAAGGGAGTCACAATGTCCATCCACATCGAAGTCGACTGGAGTGGATGAAGAAACCATGCGGTCTGTTCCACAAGAAAGTTCTTGCATTCCAGTCCAGCCATCTCCATCAGCATCTACATACAAACCAGCACCTGCAACTGCAGGGTTAGTAACTGCCCATAATTCTCCAGCGCTAACTAGATGAAGAGAAGTGAACACATATCCTGCAGAGTTAATCATCATGCCAAAGGAATCAGCAGCACCTGGCCATGCAGATATTGCTTGGCCATCCCATTGTGCATCGTTCAAACTGAACAAGGTTGCACCTGTTGTATTATGGGTAAGTAGAATCCAAGGCGTTCCATCGCCATCATATTGCAATACTACCTCGCTAGAAGTATTATTGGATACTAATTCAGTACTCCATGAAGATGCAGAAGTACAACCGCTTGAACATGAAGAATAGTATGTTTGGTAAGCATCATTTGTGTGAGCAATCGAAATTGTTCCATCTGGTGCTACATCAATGCTCGCAGCCATATATGCAGAGTAAACATCTGTAGAAACAAGAGCAGGGGTTCCCAGAGAATCCGAGTAATAAAGTCCAGAAGATGTGATGTGAACTGAATGGTCTCCATTAGAGTCAACAATACTTGCAGAGGCAACTAAAGTGTTACTGTTTGCCCAGTTTGAAATGCTGGAACAGGCGCTTGAACACGTGGATTCAACCAATTCAGTGGTTGTGACAGTTAGAAGTCTCAAGTCTCCGTTTGAATCAATTGATAATGACAATTCTTCAGTACCATCCATACCAGTCAAGGTATCTTCGGTCCAAATTCCGTTTACTTTAGTGGTGTAGGAAACTCTGTCTGTGCCACTTGAAGTCATGTGAACAATGTGAGGGTTACCATTAGCATCTATTACGATGTCAACATCGATTACTCCTGAATCACTACCGAGTGTTTCAACAGCCCACATTCCATTATCATAAGCAGCGAACTTTAGGTTGTTACTTCCAGAGTCGTAGTATGCGATTGATGGGCATCCGGTAGTTGTGATTTCAAACATGGAAATCAAATCACCAGTATCGCTAGAATCTGAATCGAGCCTCTTGTCAAGTTCATCGCGGGCTTCAGGTACTGCAAGAATATCGCAAGAGTCCTCCCCTGCTTCTTCATCCAATTTCAATGAAAGTTCAGTAAGGAATGGTAGATCAGTTTGACCATCTCCACGGTCTTCAGTATCTCCATATCCGAGTTGCCCGATTCCATTGTCACCCCAACAAACAATATCGTTGTTCACCATGATCACACATGTAGTTCCGACTCCAAGTTCTATGTCGGTTACGGTGTATGCGTGGTGGGTGCCCGAGTTAGTCAATCGTACATAACCTAGGTTGCTACCCATCCCGGTGCTAGAACCGGGTCCTGTACCTCGACTGTCTTGGCTACCGTATCCTAGCCTTCCATCTGCACCATTGCCCCAGCATTGAACTGGTCTGTAGGCACCGTATTTTACAATGGCACAAACGTGGTCTTCACCAGCGTCAATTGCCTGAACATACTGGATCAAATCAGCATTACTGATAGAAGACATAGAGCCGCCAGTGCCATCTCCAACATTTGTTGTAGATTCAATTCCCAGTTGACCAAAGTCATTCAATCCCCAGCAGAATGCTCTAGTAACTCCACTGCTTGAACCAGTCGTCACAACGATTGCACAAGTGAATCCATCACCAGCAGTGATTGCGCTAGCAGCTCCACCTAGGTCTAGGAAATCCAGATTGTCTCCCATTTCGGATGCTCCGTCGCCGATATCAGTAGTTGAATCCAATCCAAGTTGTCCGTGGTCGTTGCCTCCCCAGCAGGATACACTGTAGTTGTCCCAGACTACACAAGTGTGGTCCCAGCCCAATGCCATGCTGTCAACAGTTCTTCCAGTAGGTACACTGGTAACTTCGAAATTTGTTCCGATTTCTCCGGCAGAGTCTCCTCTCTTGTCAGTGTCTCCAAGGCCAAGTTGGCCCTTGCTGTTATCTCCCCAACAGATCAAATCGTTGTTGTCCATTACAGCACAGGTGTGGCTCTTTCCAGCTTCTAGCATTGTTGCAGTGCGGCCGGTAGGGAATTGCATGAATGGTAGTGTGTCGCCGGTTTCTAGGTATCCGTCACCGAATCCTCCATTGCTTGATGAGTAGCCCAAACCAAGGACTGAGGACTCTCCCCAACACTTGACTGAACCGTTTGTGAATAGTGCACAAGAATGGTCTTCGCCCATGACAACCTTGTCGACAGATGCGTTAGTTCCTAGGTTTACGAACGGAAGGTCAGTGCCAGTTTCATCAGAACTATCTCCAATATTCTGAGTATTTCCTAAGCCGAGTTGACCGTCACTACCGTCACCCCAGCACTTGATGTTGCCAGATGCGCCGATAGCACATCCGGATTGCAAACCGAACGCCAATGAATCGGCGTTTCCAGTGTTGCCTGTACTCATGATTATTTGTTCATTGAGTTCTTCACCAGTTTCTTCAGAGGCGGAGTCGCTTGATTTGAAATCTTGATCTGCGAACGGAGTCATGGGCATTAGGACCATGATTAGCGTTAGCATTAGGGCAGATGTGCGAAGGGTAACTGGGCGCATGCCTCGCGTGTACGCGCTAGAGACATAGGTCTACACCCATTCATGATAGTGAGTCTCGATTAATTTCCGATGGAATTAATGATCTTTGATTCAGCAGATTGTAGGTGCTCACTGACTGTTGCTTGCTTGATATTCATGACTTCGGCAATATCTCGTTGTGTACAGCCTCGTGGCCTACTATAGTAGCCCATTTCAATCGCCTTATCTAGCACCATTCTTTGCTTATGAGGAAGCATATCTCTAAACTCCGGGCTGTGCATCGATTCAGCACCTAATTTAACACTGTACCCGTTCCCTACTAGCTGAGATAAGTTTTCTCTAATTCTCGTCATACCAGCACGAGTTCCTCGAATGGTTAGAGAAAGACCAGTCTGGTTGAGATATGTCGGATTTACCCACCACACTTCATTGTCTTCACAGAACATCATTGCTATGGGCCCATTCAATATCACTCTAGCCAAAGCAGAATGCTTAGTCAAAGATTTTATTTCGAGAATATCCAAGCCCCCATGGTCATTATCTAGGGCAGAAATGTCATTAAATTCAAATTTGAGATAGCATATCAGGCCGGATTTTGTTTGTTCGATCAGTGTTACAAATTCACTGTTCAAAAACGAATCCGTTAAGTTAGAGCCGGGGAGTACATTTCCGGTCAGTAGATTCATCTCAATTTGCATATATCGCAAATCAAGCGTGTTCTGAACTGGTAAATCGCTCATTTACCCACCCTATCAATCATCGCCACCGGCTTCGAACATACTCAGGAGACTGTTGAGTTCTCTGAGATCTTCTTCGAGTAAGTTTCGAGTCTTCTTATCCAAATCTGGGTCTTCCAACTTCTCATTAATAGATTCTATTTCTTCTTTAGCTGCAGCACGCTCTTTGCTCAACTGCTTGTCTTCTTTGACCATTTGTAGCCTTGCCTTGCGTATGCTAGCAGTCTTGTGGCTCTTGTTGAAGGCAGGACTTTGCTTTCCTGAAATTTCAACCGATGTCGGGAACGGTATTTCGATTCCTTCAGTAGAGAACTGTTCATCGACATTCTTGAGCAGCCAGTCTCTGGCAACGAATTCATCTGAGTAGTCTTCAACCCATCCATACATTCTGAATACCTTGGCGAAATCACCTAATTCAATTAGAAGAACACGAGGTTCAGGTTTGGAGATTACATAAGGACACTCTCGCATTAATTTCAGGACGGTGTACTTGACGTGAGAAATGTCTTCGTCATATCCGACTCCGATATCCTGAACTAATGAGATTCTTCGTCCTACTCCATCTCCTCCACCACGTGCGTGGTTAATCACAGTGGAATTAACCAGACTGTTGTTTGGAATAACTACCAGGTTTTCTTCGTGTGTGAGGATTTTTGTCGAAAGGATTCCAACCGATACAACAGAGCCGATTTTGCCTTCAACTTCGATCCGGTCTCCTACTTCGAAAGGCTGGTCTAATGCAAGCATGAATGAGTTTACGATGTTACCAAGTGTCTGCTGCATTGCTAATCCGATGATTAGAGAGAATACGGCTAATGATGCAAGAACTCCAAACAATTCGATTCCAAGTTCGGATAGTGCAAGGTATAATCCTCCAAACCAAACGGCTGCACGGAATATGAATATGATCAGTGAATTGCTTCCTGAAACAGTAACACTTGAAGGGTCTGAGTATCTATCCATAATTACTGGAATCAACGTTCTAAGAACAACACTAGTTAGAGATGTTGAAAGAAAAATATAGGTAGCCATGAAAAAAGGATTGAAGGAATCAACCAATGAATCCCCCTCTCCTAAGACCCATTTCATGGTTAAATTAGTGCCCGCGAATAAGATGAACAGGTATACTCTCTTGGTTACAGGTGAGTATAATTTGTCATCCCAATCAAATGCAGTTTTCTTTACGATATCAAGAATTACCTTTTTCATTAGCAGACGAACAATGATTAGAGTTAGCAAAGTTGCAATTATGCCAACGCCCCACTGAGCCCAAGAACCAAGCCCATTCAACTGGTCTATGACGTCGTCTATCTGTGACACAACCCGCGCTCTCCTTTCCAATCATGAAAGGTAACCCATTCATGATAGTGCCGGTTGAGTCGTTAGCCTAACCTTATTCACTATTTATTATCAAAATGGAGCGCAGTTAAAGGGATAGCCATAGTTTGGTTTAAGTAAGACGGCGTCTAATATTACTGTGTGGCGCAAGCACTCTAACCTCTGATCACCATTTTGGCAAGCGGATGGCCTACGGGCTCGAAAATCCGCCGAAGCTATTGGAGTAAAGGGAGAGTTAGAAAATATGAAGCATCACAAAAGAGCACACAACGGTAGAGACCGTGTAACGGGAGGCGTCGTAAAGACCCATCCTAAGAACGAAGATAAGAAAACAAGAGGTAGAGTTGCAACTAGTCGTAAACCGGCAATGATGGTTCTGTCACGTCCACGCAAACCTTGCTGTGAGACCCCTGAGAAGAAGGAACTAGTCAACAAGCGCTTGCTCTCTGAACTGTCCACACTAACATGGGACAAGGTCTGGAACGAGACTACAGGCACATGGGATCGTGCCATACCAGGACACTTCGTTGCTAGACACCGTGCGCACATGGCTCACTTTAGAGCCGTGGCACGTGAGCACTTCGGACTTTGAGTCCGTAATACCTCACTGAGATGTGAGGGATTCTGGCGGACACAGGGCTTTGGCCCTGTGTTCGCCCCAACACTCCCGTAATTCCATTATCACAGTCCGCTTATTCACGACAATACAAGGTAATTCTCAGGGTTTATAGCACCCCTGACAAACTGATATCTTGTTGTGGAACCCCGGTGCATAACCACGATAATTTTCTGACGGATTTAGAATATTTTAGATTTTCAAATATAGCAACAATACAGGTGAGAACATGAACAAAAGAATAGAAGAGGCATTGGAAGAGTTAGACGATTTATTGAACGAAGTTAAGGAGTTGGGTGAAGAGATGGGGTACTCAGAGGAAGAATCACACGAGGGGTCAGTCTTCACAGTCAAGACTCCATTCGGTAAATTCGAGGTGGACTTGGAAGATTATGAAACCAAGAAGAAGCTTGCTAAGGACAAAGTCAATCCTCCTAAATTCTCTCTAGGACGTCAAATGACTAGAGACTTTATCGGCGGGGAAGACCAGATGGATTTCAGATATTGGAACAACAACTTGGGTTCTCTAATCAAGTTACACATGGACAACTTCTACTCCTCTGACGATTTGGTCAAAGAGTTTGACCTTGAGGGCAAAATGGAAACTCAAGCAACTTATGCTAATATCCAACTTGGGGACACCGGTTCTCAACGCTTCATGCAGTCAGGCTACCGTTATTATGAGAGAGATGGAGAGCGTTTCGCAACCATTCTGTCTAAAGACCAAGATGGCGATCAGCGTATCGTCTTCATCACAACAGAAGAGGGACGTGGCCTCGAACTTCTAGATGAACTCGAAGATGACTTCTATGCAAATGGTCCTCTAAATGGCGCATTCTTCGATATGAGTTACAACTTCATGAAGCGTAGCGATATGGTCGATGAATTGCTTGCTTGGAACCCTGCTATCCGTCAACAACTGAAGAAAGACGTCCTTGATTTCTTGCGCTTGATGCCTATTCTTGGCGAGAGAGGTCTTCCTAATTCACGCGGTATAATTCTGTCTGGTGCTCCAGGAACTGGTAAGACAATGTATGCTAAGTCTTTAGCTGCTGAATCGGAGACTACCACTATCCTAATCTCTGCTGAAATGATTCAACAGCGTCATGATGTTAAGTCAGCATTCAAGCTTGCTCGTCGCTTGTCTCCAACTTTGGTTATCATCGAAGATATTGATACAGCAGGTACAGTTAGCAGAAAATTCACTGACCACCCAATCCTTGGAGAGTACCTTCAAGCAATGGATGGAATGGAGTCTAACAACGGCGTTGTTATTCTTGCCACTACTAACCATACAGAGAATATCGACCCAGCAATTTCAGACCGCCCTGGTCGCTTTGACCGTATCATCGAAGTTCCTTTGCCTGACAAGAGTCAACGTAAAGAAATCATTCAGAACTTAATGCGCAATATGCCGACTAAGGTTCACGGTGGAAAAGCCATCGACAAGATTGCTACAAATTCTAGAGGACTTTCAGGTGCTTGGATTCGTGAAGTCGTTCAGACTGCAATGATTGAAGCGATTTCTAGTGATAGGAATGAGATTGAGATTCATGATTTAGAAAATGGCTTAGAAGATGTCCTAAAGCGTAGAGGAATGGCCTACAAGTCCACTCCAGTTCTCAATGACAATGGGAAAAGACATAACGAAGTTTCAGTAATTTGAATCGCCTTTCATACTTCTACTGAATAGAAGATATCATGCTTGTGATCTCCGCCACGTTCAACTAATTTGAAGTAACCTGCTTCAATTAGTTCCTCGAAAGCTTCGATGTATGCATCTTCTTCATCAAGTTCATTTGCCCTGAAATCAACTTGCTGGATTCGCCAAATATCCTTGCGCTTGAACATTCTGTTTTGTGGGTAATCTTGCTTCTCAGCAAGTGATTTGTAGCGTAGGAACATTTCGGTATGAAGGAGTAGTTGGTCTTTGACTCGCTTTAATTTGGTATTGTTTTCTAATTGTTCAGCACCAGAAATAGTGGACTCAAGGAATTCACATCCAAAACCATCTGCAATTTCTTCAAGGCGGTCTTCCATATCGTCATCCCACAGGGGAAATTGTCGGTGTTGACGACGGTATCTTACATCGATTTCACAACGGAAATCTTCGATGGTTAGGTCGAGTTCATTCTCTAAAATCCAATGTTCATAATTGACTTCAATAATTGCTTCATATGCTGCTGCGCTACCCATGTTCTGAACCCCCGTTCACCTGCTCTCTATGTGCTGGTTCGACGGTCTATCAATGTTCGCTCAAATCTACATTGAAGTCATTTAAACCACTCGTTTTGAGCCGCTCAATAGCGGTCTCCAAATCTTTGAATCTAATCAGTTTGCGTCAGCGTATGCTGTGACGGTTGCGATGACCTTGTCATCTTCTTCGCCAACACCAATCTTGGTTAGAGTAACTACGACTTCACAGCCGCCGTTTGCTCCATTACATAGGTCAGTACCAGATTCAGAGATTGTGATCTCTTCTGATGT
>JABIGM010000038.1 GCA_018650165.1 Methanobacteriota archaeon | reverse complement strand
GAGTTTTCCGGTACGAGCATTAGTGATGCTAATTGTTGTCCTTATGCTCGCACCCACTAAGATTCTATAGATTCAAAGTTGAGAATCTATCATTATGAAACTCATCCAAGTCACAGCACTTACGGGATTCTAATCATCCTTCTCAAGGAGATCTATCGCAGCCAACATCAAGTTTGTAAATGTGTATAGTGTTTCTTCAGGGCGGTTTTCTGCAGGATAGGGGTACCATGATTCAATATTGCGAATGTCTGGCGACCCTCCGTAGTCCTGGTAAGTATTGATAAATTCAATCGTATCATTATAATATGTCTCATTATCAGAATTCCCACCTAATTCTGAATTATAGGTCATTCCGAATGGAATTCCATGACTTTTCACTTGATTCTCAAGACTAAGTATTCTACCCATCCAATCAATTCGACTGACATCATAAGAACAAACTGATGTATGTGTTCCTGACGCATAACCCCATGGATTATCGGCGATAAAATATGCCAATTCCTCGCCGGCTAGTTCAATTGCGTTAAGGGCAGCTTCCAATACATCATAATAGTCAATTCCTCCACCCCAATTAGAATTATTGCATTGATATGATTCTGTTTCAGCATAAGCCCAATTTGGAAAATTGACCAATAATCCTATGCCGATTTCAGGATGGGCGAGGTGCATAGTTTGCATATAATCGACCAACTCATCAACGGACTGATTTAATGTAAAACCACAATCATTTGACCTGCCGCCATCAATTACCCGCGAGATTGGGCCATCCATAGTAAAGTAGTCTACATGACCTCCCGCTTCATAATATGGCCGCATTTTTTCAATTTCAATCTCTGCGGAATTTTCCCCATTTCGTTCATCACAACCTCCGAAATTGAGAGTGCCCCCACCCTCCACAATAACATCTACGTCATTACTATCCAGTGCATTGATTATTCGAGAGTAATTTGTTCGTGAATTACTCAATTCAGCAATATAGAAACCGTAGCCATCTATACTAGCCAAAGTTTCATCCCACTGTTCAGTCTCGTTGAACATATCTATTTTTCCGCTATCTAGATTCGGATGCATCCAGTTTGAAAAACGGAGAGTTTCCTTACAGCCATTGAGATCTACAATCGATCCACTTAGTGTATTGGGGCATAAATCTAATGTATCAACGATTCCATCGCCATCAGAATCAATTTCAACGTTATCACTAGGAGTTTTATTGGAGATCTTATATTGAGAATAATATAAAATACTTACCAGTAATATCATTCCAATGAATATTGCAGTGGATTTCTTTCGCACATTTTATGCTAGAATTGGGATACATTAAATGTTTGGTTCTTAGCAATTATTATTATTATTTTTAATATCTATCCATCTTCAATATATCGAGGCTACGGAAGCAATTGAAATTATCCGTAAGGAAGGTTTGAGTTTTCCGGTACGAGCATTTTTCTATAGATTAAATTAATCTGATAATGCCGGAGAATTATTGATAAGGGATAGGAATGTATGTTCATACATGCCTCAAATCAGTGATGATGGATATTGGCAACTAATCGATGGGGCATGGGTTCCTACCGAAATGCAAAATGTTGCTGTTGCTAGCGGGATGGAAGCATATTCTCCAATGGATGCCCTCGCCGTTAATGATACAACTCCAACTGGAATGGGGCTGTTACAAAAAGTTGCAAACCCAGTTGACCTCCAGCACAAGGAAGTTGAACAAAAGAGTGCTTTTCAAAATAAGCCGGTACTCATCGGAGTGGGTGCAATTGTGGTAATAGTGGCACTAATCTTATTGGTTTCAGCACTCGCACCAGGAACATCTAGTTTGCTTGATGAAATGCGTGATTCCGACGGGGACGGCATTACTGATGAAGATGAAATATTGCTGGGGACAGACCCTGAATTACGCGACACAGATAATGATGGCCTCGATGATGATGTAGATGATTGCCCTGATGGTGAAACAAATTGGGAATCTACGATTATTTCGGATTTTGATGGTGATGGATGCCTTGATTTCACAGAAGATGATGATGATGATAACGATGGTGTGACTGACGGTATTGACCAATGTGACACCAGCGAATTAGGATGGATTTCGAGCCAAAGTGATGACAATGATGCTGATGGTTGTCATGACGATGGTGATGCTGATGATGACAATGATGGATGGTCAGATACCAAAGAAGCGCAGTGTGGCACAAACCACCTAAGTAGCCTTAGCCAGCCTGCCGATTATGACGGTGATATGATTTGTAATATCGTTGACACTGATGATGACAATGATGGTGTAAACGATGAAAATGATGTATTTCCCTATGATTCAACTGAGTGGTTAGACTATGACGAAGACGGTATCGGCGACAACTATGATTTAGATGATGATAATGATGCTGTGTTGGACATCTACGATCTGAACCCGACACGTGATGCAGCAATGTACCTCAACTTGACTACATTTACTACACATACTAAAATGGATTATTTTGACGACTATGCAGAAGTGTATTTCTGTATATATGTCAATGGATTAGATCACGGGTGCATACCCGACCAAAACTCGTATTTGAGTTTGCAAACCGGCACAAATTACTGGATTAATACTTCGATTTATATTGATCTCAATGAATCAGTACGGGAGCACAATATACAGATTTCAGTTTGGGATTCTGATGCTTGGGATGATGACCCAATCGACATTAGTTCAGACCCAGATTGGGACACTGAAGTAATTATTTTTGATAGTGTGACTTCGCTATCGCCACTATCTATTATCGCTGATGGAACCCAAGATTCAACCGGCTGGGATGGTGAATTACTATATTCACTTGCACCGTTTGATAGCCGTGGAATTGCAATAAATCAATACTCCTGGGACTTTGAAGGAGATTGGTATTATTTAGATTGGATGTTGGATTACACAACCTATGCCCAAAGTAAAGCATTACCACATGCAATAGATTGGAGTGGGGTAGATACTCTTCCTGATGCAATTGACCAATATGCAGCATTTGCGGTTACAGACCAGCAATATATTTTGGACCTTGCAAATGAATTGAGAGATATGGCAGTGCAGGAAGGCTACACATCGGAGCTACAAATTGCAAGTTTTATTCATGCATTTGTGGGTGACATACAGTACCAATTAGATTCAATTGAACATGGTTCACAAGAGTACCCAAAGTACCCAATAGAAATGTTGTGGGAACAAAATGGAGATTGTGAGGATGCTGCGTTGCTATACATCAGTTTGACAGAAAGTATTGGCTTTGATTCAGCACTAATGTTGGGGTCTGTCAAATCGAGTTCGGATGAAGATTGGGGCGGTCATGCGTGGGCAGTAATTTACATTCCAGACCACTCAGGTGACGGCTGGTATGGCGATGCACCAAAATCAGAAATACCGTTCTATTTTGTTGAAGCAACGGCCCATTATGATGGCAACTCTGAGATTGGCGTGAACCCTTGGTATGACATCACGGATTACGGATTTTACGATGTCGAATGAAATCTGTATCGAAAACGAGTAATCTAAAACTTTGGTTTTCAATTCATTCTGAGACACAGATGCATTCTGAATGTGAAACTTCCCCTCATACAGTGAACTTATTGACTACCGCCACCACGGTTAATCATGAAGATTATTCATGCTTTGATTGCATGCTTGCTGCTGACTACCTCTCTGGCTGGATGTCTCGGGGGTGATGACCCCACTACTGGCTGTACAGACTCTGATGCTGTTAACTACGATTCAACTGCAGATGAGGGCGACGATTCATGTGTGATGCCAGCTTCACAAAGTGAACTGGAAAGTGCTGCGATAACACAAATGTTGGCCTTAGACCAAAGCAGAGCTAATGGCGAATCATATGGGGTTGAAACTGTGGTGAAAACAGATGTTGAAATCGATGGAGATTCAATGGTTACAGAAATTACAACAATTGAGGTTTTTGATGCCGAAAATGACGCTATGCGATACACATACACCTATGCAATGGATGGTATGCAAATGGCTTATTATGAAGTCCGACAAAATGGGGAAATTATCAATGTTAACTCCGAAGATGAATGGTATAATTTGAACGATGAGTTAGAAAATGTTACTGAATTACTTGATGCTTTAATCCTACAAGGAACTGGTGATGATGCCACCATGGACCCTTATTTTACCTGTGAGAATGGATATGAGGTACCAATGGAATGGGTAAATGATGGCATGGAACACTGCGAAGATGGAACTGATGAGGGAGTATCGCAAGAAGAGATCGATGAATTAATGGCTACAGGTAGGCAATCTCCGTTGTTCTTTGGTGAAGATATATTTGCGGAATACGATTGGTCAATGACTGTCGAAAAGGGTTATCAAACTATTTTTACAACTGTTGATAATGAGACATATTACATTAACTTCGATGGCGAATTAAAAATGGTTTCTTTAGTGGTTAAGTCTTCAACTTCAGCGGATACCTTTGGTGTGGGATTTGAAAATGTCGAATCTAAAATTTCAATAATCGATGTGGATGTTAAAACTATTTCAGACACATATCCGGCTGCAGCATCTCCATTCCTTCTTGAAAGAAATTATGATGCACGTGAGTATTTATGGGATTGTAATTGGGCTGCTGATATACCAGGAGACCAGATGGTCACATTCGATGAAATCAATGCCATAAAAGAACAGGTAACTGAAGAAGAGATGCCAGAATGGTGTAATGAATACTATAACGATAATGCTTCAATCCACACATTTGCAGATATGACTGATATCGATTATTTCTGGAATGCTGGATTTAGTACAGATAAGCACAAGGGAGGATGGGATGGATGGTCAGAAGACTATCACACCATGAGAATTGAAGATGGTAACTTAGTCACAACCTCGGTCGATGCAGCAGCAAATATTCAGTTGTTCTACTGCGAAGGAGGTAGCGTTGAAATCAGCCAAATAAATGATGGTACCGTAGATTGTAGTGATGGTGCTGACGAAGGTTTGCAACCCGACCTAGAAAATGAAATTTATTTGCGCTGCTCAGGACTTGGACAATTTACACATGCAGTATATGTTGAAGCAACAGATTCTTGTGAAACTACAACTAACTTGACATTCTTAGAAATGGACAATGAATATCTCCACTTTATTTTAGATGATTATTTAGAAATGTGGAACTATGAAGACCGGTACAAGGGTACTGAGTTTTGGTTCAAACGTTCAACCGCTAGTGAAATTGGTGAAAATCTATCGGTTGTTGCAGAGTTAAATTATTACAGTCTCGGTGAATCTAATAGAGATGGACTTTATGGATTTGGATATCTTGTAGAAGATGAGATGAAGTTCCAAAACAGCCTTGCTGAATTTAGGCTTGATTTGGGATATACGGAATATAATGACGATCTTGAGGAAGACGAGTTTACATTGCATGTTTCCTTTGACCTAGCGCAAATGGAATCCGGTCAAGCAACAGACCCATCTGGAAATAATTGGACATTTACATATACAGATGTAAATGAAAATAACTACCTCGATGATGGTGATACTATCATAATTTACACCGACGCTGGCGAGAGATGGGATGACCCTACGGTAAAGTTGTACCATCTGTGGGGAGATGGTTACACCGATGAAAGCCCAGCTCTGCTACCTGGATTTACTATGTTAGGCACACTCTGCCTACTAATCGTTGTCGCACTTAAGCGTCGTCCGGTCGAACAGTGAATGCATTATCCTTCAAAAGAGGGCCACTTATTTTTTGATTACAAATTAGCGATTCTTGAGATAATCTTCACCATACCAAGCCCACTGTTCCATAGTCCAACCAACAGGTAATCCTTCTGGAGGCAATGGTGGCCCAGCCTGAACTGGGACTTGTGGAGTCATTATTGTTGGATTATAATCAACATTCTGAATCATATCGCCGCCCTTTCTTCGATTCAAGAAAAGTAAACCTAGAGCAATTCCAACAACTACAATTCCAACTACTATCAGTATGAGAGAAGTGCTATCCGATTCAAGATGGCGTGAGGCGTCATCGGGATATGAATCAGCTTTGTCAGACCAACCATCTCCATCCGAATCTGGACAACCGATTCGGTCTTCATATGAATCACCTGCCTCATCAGGGCAGTCGTCTGAAAGTTCAGTGTCTTGTTGGTCCGGATGTGAGTCTCCATCTGTATCTGACCAGAACTTGATATTGTCAGGGAATGCATCAAATTCATCATCCCAACCATCACTATCTGAATCTAGACAACCGTAGCGCTGCTCGCTAGAAAGCCCATACACACTTGGACAACTATCAGGAGTATTTCCAAGTAATGAGTCACCATAGCCATCACCATCATCATCAGAATGCTGGGTGGGGTCGAGAGGCAACATATCTCCTTCATCGGACCAGCCATCACCATCTGAATCCAAACAGCCAAAACGGTCCTGGTTCGAAGTTCCTGCAATCTCTGAACAGGAATCAGCTTGGAACCCATCCATATTGTCACCATATCCATCTCCATCACCGTCTAGGTGCTGTGTAATATCAGTCGAAAATGCGTCGGCTCCTAGCGTAGTATCCCAATTTGAATCTGGATTTGAGTACCCATCTCCATCTGAATCCAAGCAACCAGTGCGGTCTTGATTCGAGGTTCCATAAACACCAGGGCAATCATCTCCATCTAAGCCGTCTGATTGATCACCAAAGCCATCCTCATCTACATCCGACCATTGACTAGGCTCGTCAGGGAATACATCAATTGTATTTGCGTAGCCATCACCGTCAGAATCCGGACATCCAAATATTCTTCCAGTATCGCTAAAACCAGTTTCAATTGGACAATCATCTTGGCCATCTAAGAAACCATCATTGTCATCATCTTTGTCTTCATTTCTATCTTCACAGCCATCTTGGTCTGCATCGTTAGATAATACTGAAAAGAACGTTGGATGGCTTTCGGGACAGAAGTCAACATCCAATGTTGAGAGCATACATCCCCAATCCTCATTCCAACTTGAATCACAAATGTTGTCATTATCATCATCATAATCTTCTGTAGCATCTTTACAGCCATCTCCATCGTAGTCCAGATCAGTTGTTGAAGTCCAGGCTAGTTCACCTGTAGAGCAACCATCTCCAATGTCTAGGACACCATCATTGTCATCATCATAGTCTTCTGAAGAATCTCTACAACCATCCATGTCATGATCGGTAGCAGAGGATTGCGACCAAGCCAAATCTCCAGTTGCACAGTTGTCTAGATTATCTAGCACACCGTCGTTATCATCATCTTCATCGCAAACATCACCCTGTAAATCGTTGTCATGGTTTGCCTGACTCGGATTTGCGATTAGAGGGCAATTGTCATCCTGGTCAACAACTCCATCATCATCCCCATCGTTATTGGGATCTATTCTGACTACTTCATCAGCTCCATTGTCAACATAGTAAATATGCCCATTTGGACCTATTTCTAAGCCCATTATGGCAGATGCTGATGTTTGAATTGAGCCAGCTTCAGTTGCACTCTTTCCGTTTGTGCTCAAATCATAGGCGATAATACGACCATTGCCTTTCAATGAAACAAATAACTGATCGCCCTCCAAGGCGATTCCAGAAGGCTTACTTAGGCCTGTATCAAGAACACCCCATTCAATTCCAGTGATGCGGGAATACTCTGCTAGTGGTTCAAGTCTAGATGAATCGCTCATTATGTTCACTGTGTTGTAAGTTGTATCATCGGTATTTACCCAAACGACTCGGCTTGAACCTGGGTCTGAAATGTAGAGTATACCAGAGTTTTTGTCGAGTACCATGTGCCCCGGCGTACCATAAGAATGGGTTAACTGGACATCGGAATATCGTCGGACTATACCATCGGAATGGTCGTCCATACCAGTATCATGGTCTTCTTGAAAATCATAGTAAACCAATTCACCATTATGACCATCATTGTACCAGTATGAATTACCTGAATCATGGGCAATCCCCATCCCGTACGGGGATTCATGGTTCATGTCGATGTGACTACCGAGGTATTGGTCGCTTTGATGCTCCACTGCATAGTGACTTAGTGATGATGGCCAAAGTGTGGGTCCCATGAAATTATTTGGACTACCTTGTCCACAGTAAGTATTAGCAGATTCTTGGGCTGAACCCCACTGCCAATCAAATTCAGGATGATATGTCCCGAAAGAAATTGCACTTACCTCTTCAAGAAAATGGTTGCCATAAGCATCATGACGGTTTTCTGAAGTTTGGTTTACAAGCCCGGTATTGTGGACTATGGTCATACTATCAGTTGCCCGATTTGCAATCCAAAGTTCGTTAGCCCTACCGGGATGGAATTCAAGATCTCTTGGATCGGAGAGAGCATCGGAAGAATCGGCAATTACAACCTCTTCGAAACTTACTCCAAACTGAGAAACGACTTGAGTATCGCCATCTGCCACAACAGGAGATGGAAGATATGCAACTAGGATTACGAGAAGAATAATACTGACGCGCTTAGTTGCCATGTATGTACCAAAATCGGTTTAGTTTTCATACCTTGTATTGATTATGCAAACGTGATGACACATTTAGAATGCCATCCATGGATTAATATCAGTCGATTTCGTCCTAAACCTGCTCCAGACCCGGGGCGGACGTTTCTGGAGTGGGCGAGGGGTCGCCCGTTTGCAATTACACGTCCGTTCCAACTTTGAGCGGAATCATCTTTGCTCAAATACATCGTAATCTATGAGGAAGAGAGTTAGAAGGAGCACACAACGCTCCTCCAGTGTCAAGTTTTTGTCATGAAATGTAATTGAAAATGTATCTGCTTGGGTAAATGCCATTTTCAACATACCTTCGAATTTTTTCGTGATTTTAGCAACTACTAGACCGTTCTTTGTTATGTCGAAAGAATGCTTTCCGAACTGGAAGATACTACTTGTTATTTCAAATCCAGAAGAACCTGATGCACCTATAGAATATTTGCGATTCAATATGTTGAAACGGCGACGGGCACACCCGATATTTTGTTGATTAACTATTGTATTCATTTCAGAGAATAAGAATTTAAATGGCTTCTTTCCAGTGGTTATTTCTTGGCCCTGTGTATCATAGATATGGAGCGTACATGGGCGTCTGCTTTGCAAAAACTGGCGCATTAACCAACCGCCGACTCCACTTCCTTCTTCGGCAGCATTGCCCAAGACTTCACCACTTGGATCAAAAAGGACATAGCGGTTAGCTGCATCAAATCCCAAAATAATGTTAGTTAACTCAGTATCTTGTTTAACAATTATTGTTTCACGTGAGAGCATGTGCTCTAGTGTGGAGTTCATATTTTGTCCTGTTCTCGGCATGTTATCAACTTGCCTCCAAAAAATAAATTGCTTGTGGGGAAATGTTTTGTCCGCAAGGGGCTTAGAGGGGGCATGGCCGAAGATACAGGTAGTGATGAACTAAGCATCGAGAAAGCAATTGAAGCATTAGCCGGATTGCTAAAGCAAAGCGAAATGACACTCGATGAAATCTTTGATAAAATCGATGCTGATAGTGATGGAAAAATTAGCGGTCCAGAATTGTATAATGGAATTAAAGATATCACTGGGAATAATATGTCACTTGGCCAAATCTCTAAAATTATCAAAATATTAGATGACAATAACGACAATCGAGTCGATGCTAATGAGTTCAAAAACGCATTAGCAAAATACTGATTATTGTCGCACTCAAACATGCGTTCAATGTATTACAATCTCAAAATTGTATGTGAACTAGGTATTGTGTCTTGGATGAGTCTGCCATAATGGCATAAAAATTACCTGTAAAATATGTTGCAGTTGCAGTTGTAAGAGTAATTCCAGTAAGAACTCCTATCGAAGTCGTAGTCCCAGTTGCCGGGTCATATTCAACAAATATTTCTTCGTTATTTGAGGAATCCCATCCATATCCATAAACGAAGCCAGTGTTTGATTCGACTTCAAATCCGGCAACTGATGACAAAATGTTTGCTGATGTAGGATTTGAAAGTTCTGAAAGAGTTACACCAAAAGTTCCAGTTACTGAAACTATACCAAGCCAACGTTCGCTCTGAGAATCTCTAATTCCAATGTAGTAATTAGTGCCATCAAAGGTAGTAGACAAAGCTGTTACCGAAGTTGGTCCAGCGGAAATAACGCCTAGTTCTGTTATCAATCCAGTACTTGGTTCAATCGAAACTGAAACAGCATCATCGTTTGTACTGTCAAATGCATATCCATAGATCACATCGTTTACCTCATCATATTCAATTCCACCAACCTGCTCTAAATCAGGCGCATTGGTATAATCAAAAGGTGTAACTGACACTAAATTACCATTGAGTGTCGAAACCTGAATGAGATTTACTACACCCTGTCCATCACGCATTACAGCGAAATATTCCCCTTCACCATAGGTTGAAGAATGTGTAACCATTTCAATTGTTGGAATTGTGGCTAGATATGACACCAAACCTGTACTCGGGTCGATAGAAACAAACACCTCCTCCGAATTAGTTTCATCCCAGGCATACCCATAAAGGACATTCAAATCACAATCGATTTCGATTCCCCCTAAATTCGTGTAATCAGGATGATTAGTGTAGTCAAATGCTGTAAAGGAATAGGCGAAGGTTCCGGTAATATCTCCGCCACATTCCGTTGTATTGCCACCGGTTACATTTCCACCTGTAGTATTGCCTGATGTGCTATTGCCAGTGGTATTATTGCCGTTGTTGGTATTGTTACCAGTATTGTTGCCAGTATTGGTATTGTTACCAATCGTATTGTTACCAGTATTGTTGCTCCCTGTGTTATTGTTACCAGTATTGTTGTTACCAGTATTGTTGTTACCAGTATTGTTGTTACCAGTATTGTTGTTACCAGTATTGTTGTTACCAGTGTTATTGTTACCAGAATTATTGTTTCCAGTATTGTTGTTACCAGTGTTGTTGGTTCCATTGTTAGTATCTATTGGAGTACCTGTTCCGTTACTGTTGTTAGTTCCATTAGTTTCATCAAAGGAAGGATCAATAACTGGTAAATCGATTTCTTCTGCAGGATCGATTTCATCGTCTAAACAACCGGCGAGTGGTGCAGTTGCGATTAATACACAAAATAGCAAACTAACTAATTTATTCATAACACTTCGAGGGGTTAAATGGTTTGAATCTTTCCGATTAGATACTGACCCTTCAATTCCTCAAAACCCCTTACTAAGAGCATTAAACCTATGAAGACAAGTGGTACCAGAAGAGACCTGAATGGGCACGCCATCGGGTTGGATGCTCAATGCTATCTTGTTCTAGTTGATGGTATGCGAATTTTCTCTTAGTGTGAAACAGGCCTTAATATGTTGACCGACGATGGATAGTGTATGGAGCAAATAAATATTGTAGAGACCTTCAAGAAAAATAATGCAGCAACGACGGCCAAATTTGTGATGATAATGACCGTCATCTTCATGATGACATTCATCATCACATTATTTCCGGTCATGATCACCATCATGTTCCTTTTAGCCCCCGTAATCATCATGAACATTGGTTGGCTTTTCTTCGCAGCAGCGGTATAGTCATTCAGTCATGACTATGCACTAGTTGCCTGACGACTCAGCATGGTCTTCGATTCACAGTTGCTATGGTTTCTCGCCCTAGGGGCTTTTGCATTCATCACAGTGATGGCAATAAAGCCGTTTCACGCATACCTAATGTCGAAAGGCTGCGAGAACATGGTTGCGGTTTACTACAACCGCAAAGTGGCACATATGGTAGCAGGTGGAGTTCCGCTAATCCTGTGTCCAATAGTGTTCACAGACCCAATCTATCCACTTCTAGGTGGACTTCTAGGTGCTGCTGGCTTAGCTGCGGCTCACATGACTGACCGCAGACTTTGGTGGATGCAAACTGAGCAGAACATGAATGATGCTACATTCGCATTCATGCTTGGAATCTCAGTATTCGCTCTATGGCATTACTTGGATGATGCCTGGCTGGCAATTCTTCCTGCCCTATTCATGGCATATGGTGATGGAGTAACTGGAATTATTCGCAACAAGATGTTTGCAAAGCGGACTAAGAGTGCATGGGGAAACCTTGGAATGGCAATTCTTTGTATTCCACTTGGCTACCTAATCGGCAAGAATGCAGACCCTTCAATACCTCTTTGGGGAGCACTCTCTGGCGCTCTTGCTTCATTTGTTGAGCGCTATGAGTTTGGGCCAATCGATGATAACGTACTGATTGTAATCGCTTCTAGCATAGTGATTGCAGCGGGTGTTCACTTAGGACCGCTACTGTGATCAAGACATGATTTCGTCTTGTTCAGCATCTTCGACTAGAATGAACTCGAATTCTCCACTCCTACTGTCATAATCGATAGTTGAGAATACTGCCTTCATCTGGCGATCTTCGAATGGGTCGTGGAAGATTGGTTGGTCCTTTCTGAATATGACTAGGATTCTCTTGTACTGGTCCATATCCATCTTACCTGTGATTGTGTAAACTGCGGATTCTGCACCTTCATCAAGAAGGTCATCTCCTTCATTACCACGAATAACTGTGCGCTGCAATCGGCGCTTTACGTTCATATGAACATTGCAATCTTCGATTCTTTCCCAATCTTCACCCACGGTGGTGATGAAACACTCGTTATTCTCCATAGTACGCACTGAAAGCGCATCTGTCATAGTAATTTCTACTACAGGAAATCAGTTAGCAAGCTGGTTAAGCATATCCTCGATAGTCTCTGGATTTGCTTCTTTATCCTTGTTGGAAACTAATTTTCGCCCGATAACATTGCACCCAAGATAAGAGAACATCTGGCGCATTGCCATGATTACATGCTCGCCACCGCCACCACTGTGGGTTGCAAGTCCAACTTTACGACGATTGAACAATGCACGGAAGTCTTGCCATTCTGTACTAAGCCATGCTACTGCATTGTTGAGAGTTGGTGGCATAGAACCGTTGTATTCAGGAGCTACAATCATCCAAGAATCAGCAGACGACATAGCCTCTTTGAGGGCGGCCATTCCTGGAACTACATCAAGTTCCTTAGATCTTGCAACGGTGAACATTGGCATATCCAATTCCGCGAGATTAACAATATCAGATTCGTGTCCCATACCACTTGCAGCATCTGCGAACTTTTCTGCTAAAGCGAGATTATTATCCGAGGTAGCGGTAATCATCAGTATCTTGGCCATAGACATCGCAAGAGGTCTTGGTTCACAAAGGTGTGGTTTGGGTTATCACTCCTAAAGCACCAACTGTCTGAATTTATATCAGGTGTTGCCGATGATACTTGCCGGTTTAATTATTACACCGCCGTGACAATATTATGCCAGCCGTAATTTGTGGATACTATAGGTCCCCATTCACCCCCGCCAAAAAAGGAGATTTGGCAGGTTCTCGACCTGATGACATAGCGGCTGAAGTCGTTAAGGGATTGATTGAAAAAACTGGAATTGATCCAAATCTGATTGAAGACTTGATACTAGGTTGCGCTTTTCCTGAAGCTGAACAGGGCTTCAATTTGGGAAGAATGCTATCCTTCCTCACCGAGTTACCACACACAGTCGCCGGGGTTACTGTCAATCGGTTTTGTGGGTCTTCAATGCAAGCGATTCATGATGCCGCCGGTAGAATCGCTATGGGCTCGGGAGATGCATTTATCGCAGGAGGGGTTGAATCTATGACAAGAATACCAATGTCAGGTTTTAATCCAATGCCTAATCCAAGACTCGCAGCAGAAATGCCAGATGCTTTCACAAACATGGGATTGACTGCTGAGAATCTTGCTGCAATCTATGAAATTGAACGGAAAAATCAAGAAGAATTTGCTGTTGAAAGCCACCGCAAGGCAGCGAATGCTGACTTCACTGATGTCATAATTCCAATAACCACTACTGATGGAGTGGTCTCAACTGATGGTTGTATTAGACCCGATTCCAATACAAGTTCCCTTGCTAGACTGAAGCCTGCATTCAAGGCGGATGGTAGCGTAACCGCTGGAACTTCTTCACCGCTCACAGATGGTGCTGCCTTTGTCCTCGTTTGTAGCGATGAATTTGCACGCACACAAGGATTAAAGATACTAGCATCTATAGAATCAACTGCTGTGTCAGGTTGCTCTCCCGAAATTATGGGCATAGGTCCAGTTGGTGCATCTCAGAAAGCACTGGCTAGAGCCGGTGTCGGCCTGGAAGATATCGATGTAATCGAACTTAATGAGGCATTTTCAGCACAATCACTTGCAGTTATTGAAGAACTTGGAATAGACACCTCCAAGGTCAACATCGACGGGGGTGCTCTCGCACTTGGCCACCCACTTGGAGCCAGCGGTGCAAGAATTGTTGGACGTGCTGTAACAATACTCACACGAAATAAAGCGAATATTGCACTTGCAACCATGTGCATAGGCGGTGGCCAGGGAATTGCCACAGTACTCAGGAGGGTTGAATGATGGTACTTGACATCCAATCTCCTGTGATTAAAACCGAATTGAAGAGCAATGGTTCTATCAACAAAGTTGCAGTTATTGGAAGTGGAATCATGGGCGCAGGTATTGCCGCCCATTGTGCAAATGCAGGTTGCGATGTTCTACTATACGACATCGTCCCAAAAGGTGCCACTGATAGGTCTATTGTTGCTCGAGAAGCAATATTACGAATGAAAAAAAGTAACCCTGAACCTCTTATGCACCCATCAAATTCCCAAAGAATACACCCCGTTAATCTTGAGGATGATTTGCATCTCCTCAAAGATAGAGACTGGGTAGTGGAAGTTGTAGTGGAACGCCTTGACATCAAGCACACCATCTATTCCAATATAGAAAAACATCTTTCAAAAAGTGCTATTTTATCTTCAAACACATCAACAATTCCAAGATCGTCTCTTGTCAAGGGGATGAGTTCATCTTTAGCTTCAAGATTCCTAATTACACACTTTTTCAATCCCCCTCGCTATCTCCCTTTACTGGAATTAGTTGTCGGAGAAGAAGTGGAAGAGGACTTATTCCACAAAATGAATATCTTCGCATCCGAGAGACTCGGAAAGAAAGTAATTCTTTGCAATGACACTCCGGGCTTCATAGGCAATCGTCTTGGAATATACTTCGTCCAACGTTCCATTGCAGCCACATTAGATTATGGCTTCACCGTGGAACAGGCAGATGCTATGCTTGGCCGTCCTATTGGCTTACCAAAGACTGGTGTTTTCGCATTGATGGACCTAGTTGGAATCGATATTATTCCCGCCGTTGTCCAGAGCATGGTGGATAATCTGCCACCTGAGGACCCACTGCACACCATAGCAGGAAAGGGAGTAGATGTCATTGAGAAAATGATCTCTGATGGATATACTGGGCGCAAGGGTAAAGGTGGATTCTTCAGACTCAATACCGAAGGTGGTAAGCGCACTAAAGAAGCAAGAAGTCTCGTCGACGGAGCATATCAAACCGCTAATCGCAAGGCTGCTTTTTCTTCTGCTAAAGTCGGTCGGCAAGGACTCAAGCGCCTTATGACTCACCCGGACAAGGGTGCTACTTTCGTCAAAGAAATATTGCTTGATACGTTTGCTTATGCTGCCTCACTCGTACCGACTGTCAGTGAAGATATTCATGCGATTGATGATGCGATGAAGGTAGGATATAGTTGGAAGAAGGGACCTTTTGAAATGATGGATTCCATTGGTATCGATTGGCTTGTCAAAGAAATGAAATCATCTAATATTGTAATTCCGCCATTCCTGTCACTTGCGGCAGAGCACGGTTCGTTCTACGGGATAGAGGAAGCCGAAATAACTCGACTGGATTTCACTGGAGGACACAATCAAATTCTAAAAGGCGCTCAAGATACTACTGTAGCAGACATCAAACGTAGACGAGGTGAGGCGATTAGAAGAAATGCTTCGGCCAGTATTTGGGATGCCAATGATGGAGTCCTTTTAGTGGAATTCCACTCAAAAATGAATGCTTTAGATCCATTTATCATGGAAATACTCCTCGCTGCTGTAGACATTGCAGAAAGCGATGGTTGGAAGGGAATACTAATCGCCAACGATTCTGCCAATTTCTGTGCAGGTGCAAATCTTGGACTTGCATTATTTGCTGCAAACCTTGGAGCATGGGGCACATTGGAGGACTTTATTGCTCTAGGTCAAGACACATATCAAGCTCTAAAATATGCCGAAGTCCCTGTTGTTTCGGCAGCATCTGGAATGTGCCTTGGAGGTGGATGTGAAATTCTTCTGCACTCCGATGGTATTGTTGCACATTCAGAATCATATATCGGATTGGTTGAAACCGGAGTAGGTATTATCCCCGCCTGGGGAGGTTGTAAAGAGATGCTTGCACGAGTCACTACAGAGAAACTCGTAGGATTGGGGCCAATGGCTGCAACCATGATGGTATTCGAAAATATAGGTATGGCTAAGATTGCTAAATCTGCTCAACAGGCCAAAGATCTAGGTTACCTTCGAGGAAGCGACCGTATCACTATGAACCGTAATCATGTTTTGTCCAATGCTAAATCATACTTGCTAGAACTAGCCGAAGATTATTGCCCACCTGTACCTCATGTCTACCACCTACCTGGGCCTTCTGGAAAATCCGCACTAGCCATGGCGTTGAACGATCTTGCTATTGCCGGTCATGCTACCCCTCATGACATTACGGTTATCAGTGAACTTGCAAAAGTTCTGACCGGAGGAGAATGTGACCATACAAAGGAATTGAGTGAGGACGACATTCTTGCGCTCGAAAGAAAAGCAATTTCGACACTGGCTCGAAATGAACTAAGCCTGGCTAGAATGGAACATATGCTGAGCAAAGGCAAACCATTGAGGAACTGAAGGAGGGATGCTTATGACTGTATACAAGGCTCCTTTGGACGACTACAATTTCCTATTCCACGAAGTATTCGATGTTGTTGAAGTGTGTAATCGCTTAGAGTATGATAATATGGACAGAGAGGCCTTGGATATGATGACTGAAGAGTGGTCACAATTCGTTATTGATGTGTGGAAGCCATCAAACATTGATGGTGATAAATTTGGTTCTCAATTGAAGAATGGAGAAGTTTTCTCACCACCTGGTTTCAAAGAGGCATGGAAGCAAACTGTTGATTCCGGCTGGCTACAGGCGGTTTGCAAAGAGGAACATGGAGGTATGGAATTGCCACTCTTCTTCCGTAATGCAATGGATGAGCCTGCGATTTCTTGCAATATGGCAATCTCCGTTGTAGCCGCATTGAGCCTGGGTGTTTACGACATAATAAGTGGTCATGCTTCACAGGAAAATATCGACCTTTATGCTGCCAAAATTGGTAGCGGAGAATGGTGTGGCACAATGTGCCTTACCGAGCCACATTGTGGTACCGACCTTGGGCTGATCAAGACCAAAGCAATCCCTCAAGAAGATGGAACATATACGATAACAGGTACAAAGATATTCATTACAGCAGGCGACCATGATTTGAGTGATAATATCGTTCATATGGTGCTAGCGAAACTACCAGATGCTCCAGAGGGTTCCAAAGGTATCTCGCTATTTCTTGTACCAAAATACCTCAGTGAAGGTGATGATCTTTCCAGTGAAAAAAACGGTACATCAATTTCAGGAATTGAAGACAAAATGGGCCTCCATGGTTCACCAACCTGTGTACTTAATTTCGATTCTAGTAAAGGCTGGCTAGTAGGTGAAGAGAATACAGGTATGGCGCTGATGTTCGAGATGATGAACAGAGAAAGACTTGCCACTGGAATGATGGGTCTTGGACTGGGTGAAATTGCATATCAAAATGCATTAGCCTGGTCTCTAGAAAGACGTCAAGGAAGAGACCTACGTGGTATGAAAGATCTAGATGCTCCTGCAGATAACATTCTAGTTCATCCAGATGTCCGTAGAATGTTGCTAAAGGCCAAAGTTAACTGTGAAGGCACTAGAGCCCTAGGAACATGGATTGGGATACTACTCGATGAGATGAAAAGAGGCGATGGAGAAACCAAAAAACAAGCTACTTCACTAATCGCATTACTCACTCCTGTCATGAAGGCATATTCGACAGATGTTGGGTGTCAGAGTGCATCGCTTTCTATCCAGGTTATGGGAGGGGCTGGTTATTGTTCTGAATACGGAGTTGAACAATTCTATCGTGATGTAAGAATTGCTCCCATTTGGGAAGGAACTAACGGAATACAAGCACTCGATTTAGTAGGCCGAAAAGTCACCCAAAATTTCGGTCAGAATCTTCGTCATTTGATGTGGCCATTACTTGAATTCATAGAAGAAAGTCGTGCTATTGAGGAAATGGAAGAATTCAATAAGCCACTGCATAAAAGTGTAAAAGGATTACAACAACTAACACTTCTCCTAATGGCAGAAGGCGCAGGTAATCCACACTTCTTGGCAGCAGGTGCTACCGATTATTGTACATACTTCGGAAATACCTTACTAGCCTACTTATGGGCAAAAATGGCGCGAGTTTGTCTAGATGCTAAGACTAAAGGAACCTCAACTGAATTTCATGAAGCCAAACTTGCAAGCGCAAGAGTATTCTTTGCAGAAATTCATCCAGACAATGTTGGACTTGCCGCTAAAATCCTCGCAGGACACAAGCACCTAATGTCATACCCGGAGGCTGCCTTCTGATGAAGTCACAGTATCCAATGAGCAAAGGTGCGGCTGCATATTCCAAAAGTTTGCAATGGAAAATGACATGGCCTTGGACTATATTCTGGGCCCTAATCGTCATTGAGTTGATATTGTGGAGTCAGGAGAGTCAAATTCTGGTGAATATTCTATTCTGGACAATTGCTATTGCTATTGCATTGAATGCAACCTACTTGGCTTTGGAAGCAAAGGTATTGTCAGCATTTTTCCTAGCTCATCCAAGGGTTGGAGAAAACAACATCAATCCAAATTGGCGCCACATAAAATTCACAGGATGGGGGGGCGAAGAACCAATAGGATATTTCATTTCAGCAAAAGGTAAATCGAAAGGTTTGATTTTGTACATGCATGGATATTCATCTTCTATGTCGTGGGCAGAAAGCCGAATATCCCATCTTAGCAATCAAGGATTTGATGTAGCCGGTATCGACATGAGAGGGCATGGTAGCTGTGATCTAAATCAAGATTGGACATTACTGAAAGTAGCAGCAGACATCGAGGCCTTTTTAGATACCATCCTTGCTGAGTACAAGGAATTACCACGGGTGCATTTCTACGGGCATTCGATGGGGGGATTTCTTGCCCTAAGACTGTCTAGTCACAAATCGGGATGGTGGGCAGATCAACTCGATTCTTTGATTTTGGAATCATCTGTAACATCAATACCATTGATTGTTAAAATGCGAGTAGGTTCGATGTGGAATTTTGGTCGCCCTTTGATTCGCCGAATTATTCGCACTGAGATGGAAAGAATACATCCTGATTTACCAATTAGATTTTGGAACGCAAAACTACCACAGATTGGGATACCAAAAATACCAGTGCTCACACTTCAATCAAAAAATGATAACACACTTGGTAGAAAGCACTACAATTTGATTTTAAAGCATATTCCTGAAGATGAGGAAAACCAGTTTCATCTGGTTTCTGATTTGGAGCATACTACCACTTTAGATTCACCGAATAGAAGGAATATTCTCGAGAATTGGTTGAATGAAAGGAGTTGATGGATTGGGTAACGAAAAGCGATTTTTGAAATCTGCAAAGGATGTAATGAACATTGGTAGCAAACCTGATGACAAGACTATGCTATTGCTATATTCTCTGTATAAACAATCTACTGAAGGTGATGTAACCGGAGGACTCCCCGTAAGTGGAGGAATTGTCGCAATAGCAAAATATCGAGCCTGGAAAAAACAGAAAGGTAAGGGCTCTGAAGAGGCAATGGGAGAATACTCTGACATTGTCGATGAATTAATGCAGCGTTCTGAAAAAATATCAGATATCGAATCATGGGCTGGGCGTACTGTGCTAATCAGTGGGTCCAGTCGAGGACTTGGGAGAGCAATGGCACTACGCTTCGCAGAAGAAGGTGCAAACCTTGTTCTTCTTGGACGTACACTTGATGATGAAGACGGGAAAGGCTCTCTGAATGAAACCGCCGAAATGGTTGAATCTGTAGGTGGCAAAGCAGTAGCAGCGGTTTGTGATGTTCGCAATGATGAGGATGTGATTGCTGCAGTCCAGATAGGTGTTGATGCATTTGGTGGAATTGATGCTGTCATTTGCAATGCTGGTGCGTTATTTATTGCACCGTTTGATGAAACTCCAATGAAGAGATTTGATCTTGTCCACGAGGTAAATATCCGTGCATCATTTGCGCTGTGCCAAGCGGCATTACCACACCTACGCAAGAGTGATAACGGCCGATTATTACTGATTTGTCCGCCAATTTCATTGGATTCAAAGTGGTATAAGGGAACTGTAGCCTATACAATCTCTAAATTCTCAATGTCGATGCTTGTATTGGGTCTTGCAGAGGAATTATCAAGCGATGGAATATCTGTAAACGGCCTTTGGCCTGCCACTACAATTGATACTGCCGCAGTTAGATACAACGAGGCACTTGGTGGAGCTGAAATGGTCAGACGTAGTAGAATTCCAAGAATAGTTGGCGATGCTGCATTCGTGATAATGAGTAAATCAAGTGAATTTACTGGACAGTTCCACACCGATGAATCGGTTTTACGAGAAGAAGGCATAGAGGACTTTGACCAGTACGCTGTTGAGCCAGGAATGCCTTTGCAACCTGATTACTATCTTTAGTAGAGGCCTTATCAAAATATTGTCAAGGCATTGCAAAACTCATAACTTCGAGATGTTTACTAGAAGATTTGTGTATTCAATTATATATTATCGGAATTATTCTATATCATGGAAGAAGAGATTCGTCTTGGACCTCTTCCTGCTGAAGTAGTGGAATATACTCCCCCACCTGAAGAAGAAGCAAAGGACAGAGGATGGGTATTAGTAGCATTAATTCGCCTATTATCCGCATTGATTGTTGGAGGGGCAGTATTCTATTCAACAGAAGGATTAGTGTTTATGATTGTCCTATTTATTCTCATAGTACCTGTTGAGAAATTATTTCCACGGCACAAAGGGCAAAAAGTCCGTAGACCACTATACAAATTGGATGTTAGTTATGCCCTTTCGTCACCTTTACTCAATTTGGTTGGACTAATTGCCGCAGGTATCGTCGCCATCATTTCTTTCGCTTGGATACCGGGCTTACTAATCAGGCCATTAGTGGATGAGATTCCAGTACAATGGATGCCGATTGTTGGTTTTTTAATATTCGATATGATTGGATATTGGACTCATCGCTTCTACCATGAAATTCCAGTTCTTTGGAAATTTCATGCTGTTCATCACTCAACTGAACATCTTGATTGGGTTAGTGGATTTAGGGCGCATCCATTTGATGGAACATTGATTGCACCCGCGTTTATATTCCTAATAGCCGCTGGTTTCAGTCCAGAGATAACAGGAGTATTCGCAATATTCCAAATTATTCTCGGTCTCTTATTACATGCAAATGTAAAATTCAGATTTAGATGGCTGCATCCATTTGTGGGGACTCCAGAAATGCACCATTGGCACCATAGCAATGAAAACGATGCAGTTTGGACAAATTATGGAGTAGCGCTTCCATTATGGGACCAAGTGTTTGGAACCTATTACATGCCAAAGGACAAGCGCCCAAGCGTGTATGGTATCGATGAACATATTGAGCCAAATATGATCGATCAACTATTGTATCCACTATGGCAAATAGGAAATCCCCTCAATATTATTCGTCACCCATTCCGTTCAATAGGTGTAGGATTCAGATTTTACTGGAATCTAATGAAGAAAATGAAGTGGGTGATTTTTCGTCCCAGAGGCATGAAACCACCTATGTAAGTGAACGGTTACTTGTTTTTCTTAGCATAGATGCGCCCCTTAATGATGAGAAGTAACCAAATCCATCTAATCCTAAAGACGTTTAAAGATTGTAGAAATATATGGCCTCTCTCCACCAAATGGATTGATGTGAGTATGTCTTATCGCTTCAATTAAAATCCAATTCGCCCCTAGTAATTCAGTCAGCATCCCTTCGTCATATGTGTGTAAATCAAGACCACAACACATCTGTTCTCCATCTGTAGAGAAGGTCTCAATTACAGCAAAACCCCCACTTGGTATCGCTGCTTCCAAATTTACCACGTAGGACTTCCTTTCATTTTCGTTAAGAAGGAAATGCAATACTGCTCTGTCATGCCAGATATCAAAAATTCCCAGTTTCAGATTCTCAGTAAGATCGCCTTGAACATATTGCAGATTAGTACCATGTCGCTTAGAAAGTATTCGAAGAGCTTCTGACGAGACATCCAATACTGTGACATCATAATCATCCAAAAGAAGTGTATCGACAAGAGTTGTGGCACCTGCCCCCACATCGATAATCTTCTTACCATCACATGATGAGATTAGTTCCATTGAAACAGCATGCTCCTTTTGATACCAACCTAATTGAGTTGTATCTGCAACATTGAATGCATCATTCCAATGTTGCGCATTGCTTGGCATGAGACCAACTCATTGGAAAGTGACATCGACTTCCATCGATTCACTTACTGATACACACACGGGACAATTGCAACCTTCAGTAATTAACCAAGCACGATTATCCATAGATAGTGCCGATGGGAGATTTACTACAACCTCAAGTTTTGCAACACGCCGTGGGTTAGCAGCCATTGATTTCTCAACACTTCCAGACATCCCAGAAACATCAATATCTCTAGAATCTGCCCGAATTGCGACAATAGTCATTACACATGTAAGCATTGAAGTTGCAAGTAAATCGGTTGGAGAGAATGATTCACCCTTCCCCTTGTTATCGACTGGTGCATCGGTAATCAGTTCAGTACCAGATGGGCCATGAGTTGCAGTGCAGCGTAAATTACCATCATATGTTGCTTCTATCCTAACCATTTACTCACCATCCAATTCAATATCATGACCCATTCTATCCGCCTTGGTTTGAAGATAATCTCGATTGTCACTTCCAACACCAACTACTAGTGGAACCATTTCGACAACATTAATTCCATATCTCTCAAGTTGTTTTGATTTATCTGGATTATTGGAAAGTAGGCATACATCAGTTACACCAAGGGCTTCTAGCATGGTGCTAGCAATTCTATAATTACGAGCATCAGCCGGCAGACCTAGCATTAAATTAGCGTCTAAAGTGTCCGCACCTTTGTCCTGTAAATGGTATGCTTGAATTTTTGCATGCAGTCCAATTCCTCTACCCTCTTGGCGCAAATAAAGAACAACTCCCCAACCTCGTTGTGCAATCGCTTGGAGTGCTGCATCAAGTTGTGGTCCACAATCACAACGAAGAGAACCGAATACATCACCTGTCAGGCATTCAGAGTGAACTCGCATCATAACTGGGTCAGGGCCAGCCATATCGCCTAATGTCAGTGCAACATGGTCAAGACCGGTCCCTGATTCATGGAATACACGAATCCTAAAATTAGCATGGGCCGTGGGTAGGCGTGCCTCACTAGGAACTTCGTCGATCGTCATTTGCACACCTCGATAATATAACGGAACTCCCCTGCAGACTTGAGGACATCGACTAGATGATGACCCAAACGGTCTACCAAAATCGGCAGGTCGTGCATGGTTTCGGGGTCATCTGCAACCACTAGCAACACGTCTCCAGTTGTCAAATCTGACAATGCCTTTCGAGCTTTACTAACTGGAACTGGACAGTAATGGCCCAATACGTCCAATTTGTGAGTTGGCTCCACAGATTGGGCGAGGGGATAGCCAACTTGAACTCTCGTACAAGTGAGACTTCATCAATGAGGTGAATTATTCAACAGCATGGCGGAAGATTCCAAGCCACTTATTGAGGAGGTCGAAGACCTCTCTTGGGGAGAATTTGGAACACTTGCACGGGGTTATTTGCGAATACCGTTGGCCCTAATTATTGTCGAGATGTTCTATTGGTTCATCACTCAACCAACAAATACTCTTGGTGTTATTCAAGAATCTGAGGCATGGATCTGGTACCAGTTGACCGAACTGATATACGGCCCAGGCGCAGCAACTCTGTCAGAGTATAATGGATGGACAACCTTGGTAACACTGCAACACCCTGACTTTTACTTTGACCACATTCGATTGTATGTCTCCGATGAGTGTGCCGGTGTACATGAAATGATATTCATTACCGTACTGATTATGATGACTACCGGTGTTCCACAGAAACTTCGTATCAGGAGTGCGATTGTGGCCTGTGGCATAGTATATGTCCTCAATATCATCAGGCTGCTTATTTTGTATCCATTAGCTGTTTCTGGTTGTAACGAAAATCCAAATTTGATGTATTGTGAGCAACCAATGCATGACTTTCATTCATTCGTCTATCAGTGGGGATTTCTGATAATACTGGTTTTGATGTGGCTTGCTTGGTTCAAGTGGGTAAATGCAGGTGACCTGATTAGAAAGGAACAAGCAAAGAGTCAAAGCCAGTGGAAGTTCATTTATCGAAAAAACTGGGAAAATTTCCACAAGGCTGCATTGGTAATCTCGGTCTTACTTGTTCTAGGCGCATTTGCCAATGTATTGCTAGATGCTGATGCAATGGCTGCTAGGGAAACTGTTGAGATGTGTGATTTTTACTCAAGCATCACAGGTGATTGTGGCGAGGCGAGAGATGCATGGTCACAAGAAATTCAATCTTCTTGGTCGCTTGCGACCTTAGGTATGCTTGGATTTGTATGTACTATAATCGCAATCGACAAACCAAATGACGAAGAAGAATAATCAAGACTCAATAATTGATGCCACTATATCCTTTGCATTGAATGAACGTACTGCCAAAGATGCATGTTTATTGTGCACCTCAACGATTGTAAAATCGTCGTTGATTACAATATCTCCAACCGACAATTCATTACAATTCAAAGAGGAGGTGATCTCATCAACAATCGCAAATTTAGACATCGATGTTGTTGCAATCATAATAGGAACCATGCCGAAAACATCTGCTGCTTCTGAATTGTCTTCTACTTTGCGAACAGGTTCTCTATCAACGCCTTCTGGCAGGTCAGGAGCTTCTGCTGCAACGATATCAAGTGAATGTGTTGCTATTATCTTGTTGAGTTGTGGGATATCATTTCGTCCAACAAGGACCCATGCTTCTCCTTTGCGTCCAATTCGGCCTGTTCTTCCAATTCGGTGGACATAACTATCAACATCATCAGGGACATCATAATTGATTACAAGAGTGATTCCGTCAACGTCGATTCCTCTTGCTGCAACATCTGTTGCAACAAGTATTCGTGAATTACCTTCTTTGAAATTGGCGATTATCTTCTCTCTCTGATTCTGTGAAAGGTCACCGTGAATTCCATCAGCATCAAATCGGTTCTTCTTGAGTTTCTGAACGGTCAAATCTACCATCCGCTTGGTATTTGCGAAAATAATAGTTTGGTCCTCATCGCTCATCCGAGTAAGTAATCTTCCGACTACCCACAACTTGTTGGCTCTTCCAATTCGAACACTGTATTGGTCAATCGGAGGGATGTCAAGTTTTTCGGTATTTGTCAAAACAAATTCTGGTTCATTCATGAACTCATTTGCAGCATCAATAATTTCCTGAGGGAAAGTTGCAGAGAAAAGTAGTGTTTGAGAACGACTGGTCATTCTTTCAATTACCCACATAATATCTGGGAAAAATCCCATGTCGAGCATACGGTCTGCCTCATCGAGTACAAAGAAACCCGGCTTAGCCAAATCGATATGGCCACGGTTAGTCATATCCATTACTCGGCCAGGAGTTCCCACAATAATGTCAACACCACTCTTTAGTGAGCGGGCTTGCTTTTCCAAATCAGTTCCACCATAAACTGTCTGAATAATCAGTCCAGCATTACCCTGAATCGCGGATAACTCTTCTGCGACTTGATTGGCTAATTCTCTTGTTGGGGTTAAAATCAATGCTTGGAGTTCTCCCGTTGTTTGGCAAGCATTCATTGTTGGCAAACCAAATGCTGCAGTTTTACCTGAGCCAGTTCTTGCTTGGCCAATCACATCTTTACCCGAAAGTGCAAGTGGAATTGTTTCTGTTTGAACTTGTGTTGCGAACTCCCAACCAATACTAGCTAGACCGTCCTTAATCTCTGATTTTAAATCCCATGAAGAGAATGTGGTTGTTGTAAACATGCGAGTCCCTCGTTCCATCCCTTCCCAATATGGGCCACCGGGACGGGTCAGTGACCCTCTTCACGATCAGAAGTTGTCGCTATCCTTAGCCTCAGCCTTGAGAATACCAACCCAATATTTTAGGGCGTTTTCCTTAGTGAGAGGACGCTGCATCTGGCGAACATGCTCAAAGATATACTGGCGGAATTTGAGTGACTTTGTACGATTAATACCGTTTGGAGTTACTCCTTCCCACATGTCATTAAACTGCTTCTCTTTGTCATTGAATGGTTCATCAGTCATGATAACAACTCCTTGAGCGATTCGCCGACCAGCACACCCTTCTTAACCATGCCGCGGCTTGTCATCTTCCTTGACTGGAGGCTCAAGGTCTTCCAGTCCAACGGTTTTGCCCTGTGATTCGGCTATTTCCAAGTCTATTTGCGGCACGCTAGGTGACGGAGCCAAGTAGGCATTCTTTTGCGCTTCAGTACCCTCAATCTGAGCATCGAATGACAACTGATGTAATTCAGATATGACACGTTCATCCTTTTCATCACGTAACAAAGAATTGCAGTGGTTACGCAAAATTTCATCTCCCATCAATCTAGGCAATATCTTAACACAAGCCAAACGGACATTGACATCCTTGTGGGTACATCCAGATAATACAAGTTCTCTTGCACGACCGTTATCAGTATCTAGAACTTCTATACATCGAATTGCTGCAAGCATAACCTTCGAATCCGAATCAAGAATTGCTCTTTCTGCCAGTATGGTTGCGATTCTCTGTTCCCTATGCGCTAAAGGAACGAGACACGATGATGCCTGACGCCGTGTTTCAACATCCATGTCACTAAGTGCCCAGCCAATTAAATCCCAGGCTGCAGCTCCACCCTTTCCCAAAACCCTGCGTAGTAATCCAGCTGCTTTTCTTCGCAGTTCCAAATTTTCTTCCTGTAATAATTCATCAATATGATCACAAGCAACTTCAGGCCATGTTCGACAAAGGCCACCTAAACCCGAGAATGCAGCATCACGACGAGAACGTATTTCGTGCCGTAATTCGAAAGCAAGTGTCCCCTCTGTGGCTGATGGGAAGATTGGTGCTACGTTCTTTAGACAATCACTTGCGGCCTTTCGTACCGATGCGTCGCTGTCATCCAATAGTACAGACAGATGGTCGAATAATTCATCAGGACATGTTTCAGCAACTGATGGGAGTGAGAATAATGCCGCAATTCTGATTTCTGGTTCGTTGTCCATCAAACTTTTGAGGAGGATTGCATGGCCATCATGCGCCAGCACTCCAGAAAGAATGGATAGTGCCTTGATCCCATCGAGTTGGTTCATTTGGTAATCCTTTTCCTTCCAACCAACTCGATAAGATTCGATTTGTCCTGTAGCTAATGGAATGACTGCTTGTTGCGGAATTACCATCCAGGGGCCCTCTTTGACTTCGCTTCGCTTAGTCTTAGAACGGGTATTACCTACATTGAGGGGGCGACCGGTTCGAGGGTCGCGCGCTATGTAATCTCGGGCCATTGCAGGCCGGGCATAATGTCGAAGGACATGAACCCTCCTCTTTTCTGCCTAACCGGATAACACAACTATCAAACCCTTCATGCACACACGAGTCAGTATGCGTAGGGGGTGTTGGGCTGTTTTTATTGCCACGCTTTTCCTGTTGCAAGCATGGACTATTACAGGTAGTGAATTATCCGAAAATAAAAAATCCCACACTTATCATGAGGACCAACTCTTCAACCTGACAGGGTTCTACGAGGATGGGATCTTCACCACAACTGATGGTGAAGCACACCTTGGTAGACCTCCGATTCAGTGGACTATGCCCAATCAAGGGCTTGCCGCAATTCGTTCAGGTGCATGCTCGGTTGCAATAGAATCCTTTGATGAAGTATGGATGATGGGAGGTCGGATGGATCCAAACCCAACTCAAAACGGTGATGAATTACCAACTAACATGATAGAGGTTCTGACCAACTCAAACAAAACCTGGCTACCCGCACAACTCAACATGCCATTTACCCAACAGTATTGTGAAGCAGAAATGGTTGGAGATTTGGTTGTAATAGTTGGAGATTGGTACAGGAATTCTAATCCAGTTGAATATCCTACTGGCCGTGTTCAGATTTACAATATTACAAACAACACATGGTTCAATGGCACCCCTATGCCATCCAATAACGAAAGAGGTCTAGGAGGTATGGCAGAAGATGGAGGCTACCTATACTATGCGGGTGGTGTGCGAAATTCTGCTGGAACTGATGCCACAAATCGTACATATCGCTACGACCCTGTTGCCGACCATTGGGATCGAATGGCCGACATGAACCAACCAAGAGCCTCTTTTGAATTAATTAATTACCATGGCCAATTGTATGCAATGGGTGGTTTCCAAGGTACACAATCATGGAACCGTGCTGCACTAGACTATGTAGAACGTTATGACCCTGCTACTGACACTTGGTCGAACCTTTCTTCACTCCCAAAGGGGATGTATGGGTGGGGAGGTACTGTTCTCAATGACGAAATAATTCTCGTTGGTGGAAACAACGGAGGGCCTCAGAGATCTGTGTATCATTGGAACCCGCTTGCAGACACATGGGTTGCTGGCAATGATATCGGTTCTATCGGACATTTCGATATGATAGTTGAAGAAATAAACGGTAGTATAGTTTGGGCCTCAGGAGACACCTCGACTTATGCCTACACCAGTTGGCAACAAATGTTCTCAGGCGATACAGAATATCAAAATCAGACGGATTCACATACAGGGTGGATTACATCACCAGTGATTGACTTACGACCAAATGTGAATGGGCATGCCACACCGGTTCAATTTGAGTTACAAGGCACTAATACACCCGGTGGAGAATTAGGATTCCAGTATCGTGCAGCCTCAGATTCTGCTGCACTCTCATCCGAAGTGTGGGTGGGTCTTGATGGAACGATTAACACCTCCTACCCCCTCGGAACTACAGACTTGGATTTGGATGATTATGCTGATGTCATTCAATATCGAATAAAAATGACTGTAACAGATATGCAGAATTGGGATGAACCAAATTTAGATTCAATATCAATAGGTGCCGAGCATGCGGCATTTGTATCAAATATTCCATCAGTACTTCATCCAAGAGCGGAGACATTTTCCCTTCAAACTAGCCATAATATCTCGAGTTCTGGTGAAATGTATGTCGAATTAGCTGCCTGTGATTCCTTTGGTGCAATTACTGGACCATGGTCTCGCTTATCGCATGATGGAGCAGTATATACCGAAACAGATACCCAGGGACTTTTCATCCAAAGTGGTGTAACGATTAATAGTTCATCACTCGGTGAAACGATTATTGATTGGTACATAGATCTCGGTGATTTAACAGGGATTACGAACCTCTGCATACGTGTTGGTTCCGACGGGTTAAAGACTACAGAATATACGCATTCTGCACCAATCGCTATTGACAATATCCTCGAAGTCAGAATCACCGACCTAGGTGGCTTTTCTACTGGTGATGCAATAACTGGTGGAATTCCCATCAATGTAGGGCTTGAGCATACATTCCCCTCTTCTGGATTGACCTTGTCGAGTGGCGATATACAAGCACGTATCACCTTCTATGTACAGGTTCTTGACCCTGAATTGAACAATTATACAACTTGGGTAAACCAAACAACTCCATGGACTGATTTGACAATTGGTCAATCAGATATAATCTCATGGTCTCTACCGAGTGATATATCAGGGCATGTTGAAATCGAAGTTGAATCACGCAGTGACCAATCATTCCAAATGTTGAGTGATGCAAACTCCTCATGGCTATTATTGGATAATGAAAATCCGGTTATACTATCGAGTAATCCACAACATGGCAGTTACATTAACAGTATGCCAGATAGAGAAATCTCACTACTACTTGCAGATACATCTGGCTTTATTTCACAAAATATGAGCCTCGAAGTGTGGGTTCAGGGGCTCGATGATGGTTCCGATGGCAGTTTCCCTGACCAAATACCGCAAGATATGGAATACCGCGTCATCAACCATACTCTAGAGAATAATGGAAGTATGTGGTGGTTCAATGCAACACAATCAGATGATATGAATGCGGACCATGACCTAGTATTCATGCGAATAATCGGTTCGGACTTGGTAGGAAATTCAACTCAAAATAATACAGTCTCTTGGCAAACTCGTGATGCACAAAATGCAGTAATAAAATCAATATCAAGTGAAAATCAAACCCAATTCTGGGAAGTTTCCCGAGATATTACATGGGATGTTACTATCAGTGATGCTAATGCAATATCTGATGTTATGTCGTTACGTATTGAGTTAGGTAAAGATTCACAATTCGGAGTAATTTATGATGTAGCAGACTCAACTTGCTCCACACTTGATTCACGTATTGATTCAGACAGAACAATTTGTAGTCACTCATATGACGATGATGATATGGTCGTATCTGTAAGATTATTTTCCGGATGGGAGGTCGAACGTTCCATACTGGATGAAGGCAAGATCGAAATATTCATCGAGGATCTAGATGGCACCAGTAAAACAACATTTGATGATATGTGGATATTTTCTCAGGACTTTGATTTCTCTATCGATTTGGTTGAAGATATAACAGGATCAACTGTTGGAATGGTGACTACTGAGAGCATCGTAATTATTGGTGATGAAATCCAGATATCTGGTACGATTACCCATTCACTCTCAGGCACACCATATCAAGGCGACCTTTCGGTAAGTTGGTGGGGTCTACTTCAGGGGCAAAGTTGGTTTGGAGCAGGAACAATTTCGGTAGTAGATGGCGTGATCTCCACTACTATTCCAATGCCTACTACTGGTGGGATTCTAGACATGAATTTGGCAATTATGGATCCACTTGAAACAAGAACACTTGGCAGTTATGAAGTACCCGACTTCATTGTAGATGCAGGTGCACCCATCATTTTGGAATCGAACTCCGAAGGCTATTCGCGATTCCACCTTGAGAGTATAGGGATTGGAGTAAATATTGTGGAAGAGGTATCATGGACTGATGAATTAAATCTCACTTGTCAAATTATTTCTACTGACCTTCAATGGCCCCCTCTAACTCGTTCAGTTATCCCATCTACGGTTTTCCAAGGTAAAACACTGTTTTCATTTGATTTTGATTTCTCGCAGCAAGGTGACCCTTCCTTGTTGTCCCCCGAAGCTCGCATTGATTGTTGGGCCAGTGGAAAAGATGATGCAGGATGGGATTTGATTAGTTCAACAAATCAATCCCTAATTGAACCATGGTTAACCCTGCCCTTGTCTACAATAGGGCCAAACATCGAATTGGTAGAGGTTAAATCGGAAGGAAATGGCGAACCGGGCCAAGAAATTAGGCTAGAAATTACTGTGAAAAACACTGGTGAAAGTCTTCAAAATTCCTTTAACATTACAGTTTACACAATATCGGGTGAGGATAAGCAACTGATTGGAAGGTATAACCAAGCCCAAATCACAAGTGGTCAGGGAATTATAAAACGGGTTTCAGTTCTTGTGCCTGAAGGCGATTGGACACTTGAAGTGGTAGTTGATGAAGAACAGCATATTTGGGAATTAAACGAAAGTGACAACACATTTTCAAAGGATTATTATGCACCTGAAGAATTCAATACAGGATTGTATGTTGGCCTAGGTGCGGGAATAATTGCTTTATTGGTACTGGGACTAATTTTGAAACGGAAATCCAAAGATGAATTACCGCAAGGCCCAAAAATCACTCCTGCAATAGAAGACTTGCCTCGTACTGGACCCCCAATGGAGTCTCGCAAT
>JABIGM010000041.1 GCA_018650165.1 Methanobacteriota archaeon | reverse complement strand
ATTCTAGAAAGGGCGTAGGTCTTGGCCGAATGGAAACATGCCATCGCTGCACCCAGCGCACCCCAGGAGATTCCAAATCGTGCATTGTTAAGGCACGAAAATGGGCCCCTTAGGCCTTTTACATCAGGTAGCATTCGATTCTTTGGAATCTTACAATCTTGGAATACTAGTTCACTGGTAACACTGGCTTTTAGTGAGTGCTTACCTTTCATCTCTGGTGCACTAAATCCTTCATCGTCTTTCTCAACAATAAATCCACGTATTACACCATCAAGTTTAGCCCATACGACTGCGAGGTCTGCAATGGTCCCGTTGGTAATCCACATCTTTGCTCCGTTGAGAAGATAGTGGTCGCCCTTATCCTCTGCCTTGGTGATCATGTCACCTGGATTAGAACCATAATCAGGCTCAGTCAATCCGAAGCAGCCAATCCATTCCCCGGATGCCATCTTTGGCAGGTAATGTTCCTTCTGTTCTTCACTTCCAAAGTCCCAAATCGGGTACATTGCCAATGATCCTTGGACACTAGCAAATGAACGTAGACCTGAGTCTCCTCGCTCTAATTCTTGACAGATAAGACCGTATGCGGTGTATGAGAGTCCAGGGCAGCCGTAGCCTTTCAGTGGAGCACCTAGTACCCCCATCTCACCTAGGGCAACTCTCCATTCATCCGGAAAGATTCCTTCTGCACAAGCATGCTCGATTTTTGGAAGTACTTCTTCATCAACCCATTCACGAACCATATCGCGAATCATGACCTCTTCTTCTGTCATTAGAGATTCGATATCGTAGAAGTCTAGACCCTCAAATGGCTCCATGTTTGCTGTGCGGTCGTATGAACCACATGAAGGTTAGGGGCTTATTCTCTATTTTTTACTACGCCCAACCAACTTTGCATACTGTCGTTGCAACCATGGGCTATTCCAATAAAGCAAAGTGGATTTCTGAAAGATAAATTCAAGTTCTGGGTGAATCTAGATATACCAACAATTCCCCTGATGAGAGTTCTTTCGAGATGATAAGACAATCAAATCTATGAAGGGGCCAAGATAGTACGCGTATTGTTAGCGCATGTAATTAAACCCTGGGAACGTCAGTGCCTAGACTGGCCCAGTTAATTCCAATCATATCTAAGAAGAATGCACTGAGGGCTTTTCCTTAGAACTATTACAACTTTTCCTCTGTATTAATGTCTGCTTGAAAGTCTCCTGCAATAACACTATCTTTGATAGTAATATTTTGAATTATTGTAGTCCGATTTGATGTTTGACTTTTTGTTTTATCTTCTGACAAAGGTTTTATTTTTTTATTTTTTTTCTTTTCCTTTTTTACTGAAGAATTATCTGATTTTTTGCCACGCCCAACCAACTTTGCATATTTCCTTTGCAGCCACGGAACATTCCAATAAAGAAGACCAATGAATACTCCTGGCACACATAATGCAATCAATACTAACACGAAGGTTGGCATACTGCTTGAAGCATCTTCAGTAGCTGGAGCGAATGAAACAATCCGGCCTTGGCTTGTAACTAGGAACCCCGTGTTTTCAGAGTTCTCCCATGCCATGCCATAACTATCACCACTGAGAAAAATATCCACATCCGAGGCGTTTTTGTTTGAGAACATCAAAAATGCTTCTTCGGTATACAAAGTCCAGCGTACAATTCCGAGAGGTGCTAACGCGATTAATGTCGACGAATCAGCTGCTGGATTCTCGGCAATTGAATCACCTTCTAACTGTCCTAGAATAATTATATCTCCAAGTGTAGATTTAGAACTATCTAGTACATCTATATTGATTAAGGCTACTTTCTTTCCACTTGCAAAACCTGTGCAGTAGTTCATAGTCGGGTCTTCACAGCCGACCCCAACCCAGGTATGCCCAGGTGTTGATTGAGGTAGCCATGTAATTTTATCTGCCTGATCGATTACTGCAAGACCATCATTTAAAGTTGAAGCCACACATATATTTTCATTCTTCATACAGGCAATATCGGTTACTCTGGAAGATGCTTGATTATCTAGCATGGTGAAGGTATCAGCATAATATTTCCAAATTTGTCCATCATCTGTACCAAGATATGCCACGGAAGAACCTGGAGTGAATTGAATCGCATTGATATCTTTGTTTGAAATTGAAAAGGAACCTTCAGCCTCACCTAGGGCATAGTTTGTCGAGTTGTACCGAAGCACAGTCCCTGAATCTCCAACTATCAATGCACTTTTTCCCCCGGGATGCCAAGAAGCAGCATTCAGATTATTTGTGGTCTCGTTTTCTAGAACTATATCTGTTGACTCATCATCAGCGTTTTCTGTAGACAATAAATGTACATAACCATCTTCACCGTAAATCAATACTGAAACCCCGTTTGGAGAAACAACACCCCCATTTATCCCTATATCATAATTCGATAAGCGACGCTCAAGTGTGATATGAACAGTTGCATCAGGTACTGCACTTGTAAGAGGCAGAAGCAGCAGAATACAAAGAATGACAATTACCCTGCGCATGCTCCGGCGAGCGTGTATCTACCAAAAAGCCCCCGCTTTGAGTACCCTAATGGAAGGTAGCCCTTATGGCCCTAATTGGTTTGGCAGAGGCATGGAGCGATTCGAAGTCAAGCGTGGTCTGATAAAATCAATGAGTGGAAATGCTGGTCTTGCTAAATTAGCAACTGAATATTTTGATGATGTTGAAGTAGACTCAGACGGAGTATTTGTTGCATCATTTGCAATCCTAAAAAGCGTTACTGCACATTATACAGAGGATGATAAACTCCAAGTTGATGTTGAGCAAATGAGTGGAGACCAATTGACAGATTTCCTTTCAGCCGACGGTGGTAGAAAGGAAGCGATGGAGTCTAGAGTTCGCTGGTCTAATTTCTTGGATAACGCTACTGGTTATTCAGCAAAACAACGTGGCGATAAAGCAAAGGAAGGTGCAAAGAAAATTGCAAAATCCAAATCTGCAATGTCGATGGCCCGCAAATTTATGGAAATCAGCACATCAGTATCTGATGAGAAGAAAGAAATGGCTGAGCAATTAATCGCAGAGATTCAACAGAAATTAGACGAAGGAAATGGCACTCGTGCTTTTTCTCTTTCAGAAAAACTGAACAAATTATTCAATTGAGGTGAAAAAATGGATACACTTGTCGAGCGGTGCCCCAGAGTGGCAGAACTCGATGCAAGTAAATTATCTCGACTGAAGTTGATGGTCGATGATGTTGATGAAGCGGTAGGGATTGACCATTTAGTCAACTGCTTAGCGGATGAAACATCTGCAGGAGGTGATGGAGTAATTCGTTGCTATGTAGGGTTTGAGCCATCCGGTAAAGCCCACATCGGTTGGAAAGTACTTTCCTTACAACTGCGAAGAATGCTTGATGCAGACACTAATGTTCTAATTTTCTTAGCCGATTGGCACGCATGGGTCAATGACAAGTTTGGTGGTGTAATGGAAGATATCCAAACAACTGCAAGATATATGGAAGAGACATTCAGAGCATTATTGGGCAATCCTCCTGAAGGTGATGGACCGGGCCAATTACGATTCGTATGGGCGTCAAGTATCATGGATTCGGGAGAATATTGGGCGAGAGTACTGCGTTGCTCCAAGAACATGAGCCTTGCTAGAGTTCGTCGCACATTCTCAATAATGGGGCGTGGCGAAGATTCATCAGATGGAGATTTGTCTAAATTTTTCTATCCTGCCCTACAAGCGGCTGACATTTTTGAGATGAATATCGATGTTGCAATTGGCGGTATGGACCAACGTAAAGCCCACATGTACATGAGAGATGTAGCAGATAGATGGGGCTGGTACAAAGCCACATGCCTACATACGCCAATTATTTCAGGCCTCAAGTCATCTGGTTCAAGAATGGAATCGTTTGATCACAAAATGAGTAAATCGGACCCTGGCGGCGCTATTCTCTTACATGATGATGAGCAAAAATTAGCTAAGAAAATGCGTAAAGCGTATCTAGATCCAGAACAACCTGAATCACCGGTTTATGAGTTGATTGAGCATATCATCCTACCTGAATTTGGTGAAATAATAGTAACTCCAAAACCCGAATTCGGTGAACCCTCAACTTGGACTGACCTTGAATCTTTCAAATCAGCAATCGCAGATGGAAGCCTACATCCATTCGATGCCAAAATGGGCGTTGCCGCTGGAGTTTCACGTGGCCTATCCTCGGTTTCTGATTATTTTGAAGCCAATCCTAGTACGCTTGAACGTGTGAATGAAATCACAAAGAAGTAGATAAGGTTCATGAACGGGTTTCAGGTGGCACAATCAACCCCTAAGGGGTTGGGTGAATCATATGCCAAACATCGTGGTACTAGTCAAGCGTGTTCCTGACACCAATGCAAGAATCTTAGTAAACGGAGATAGAGTAGATCTTTCTGCTGTAAAGTGGGTCATAAGCCCGTATGATGAATTTGCAATAGAAACTGCACTTCAACACAAAGAAGCGGCTGGTGGAAGCGTTACTGCCCTCACATTGGGCCCTTCAGAATCAGATAAAATTTTGAAGGATGCTAAAGCGATTGGTGTTGATGAAATTTCAAGAGTATGGAACGATTCATGGTCAGAAATGGATTCTAATGCAATCCAAACAGCACTCGTACAAGCAATTACTGAATTGGGAGCTGAATTCGTTTACTGTGGAAAAACTGCGGCAGACACCGGCGCAGGTTCAACAGGCCCAGGTATTGCTGAGCGCTTAGGTTGGGCGAGTGTCTCAAACATCACCAATGCATCTTTTCATGGTGGCTTGACTGTAACTTCCCCTGCAGAAAATGGTTCAGCAATAATTTCAGTTTCTGGCAATGCGGTAATCTCTTGTGACAAAGGAAATGTCAAGGTACGAAAGCCAAATGTAAAAGGAATCATGATGGCAAAAAGAGCTCAGGTCAATGTTGTTAGTGCAGACGCACCAGCATCCAGTGTCTCGATTGTTTCACAATCCCCACCACCAGCAAAGCCTGCTGGAAAAAAGTATGAAGGTGGTTCTTCTGCAGAAGAAGTTGCTAAACTACTTCGTGATGAGGCAAACGTAATTTGAGGTGAGAATGATGTCAGAGAGTATTATTATCGCAGAAATCAGCAGAGGAGCAATCGCTCCAGTAACAGCAGAATTGGTCAGTGCAGCAATTGCATTGGGAACAACACCTACAGTTGTTGTACCTTGTATGGACACATCGACAGCAGATGGTGCTGGATACGAAGGTGTCGCCCGTACAATTGCTATCAAAGGGGCATGTTTCGAAAATTACGATGCAAGTTCATGGGCTGCAGCAATAGATGCTGCTTCGCCTTCTGGAATTATTATTGCAGCTGCAACACCACAATCTAAGGATGTTGCCGCAAGAGTTGCTGCAAAGAGAAACCTAGCAATTGTCCAAGATGTTGTTGCAATAGATGGAAGGAATCTAACCAGCCCAATTTATTCAGGCAAGGCTATGCAAACAGTCGCAATTTCAGGCGATGCTGCGATTTCAATACGTGCAAATGTATTCCCTGCGGCTTCAGCGGGCACTGCTAATGTATCTGTAGTGGACCAAAGTGGCGATGTTGCGACTGCGGTTCAGGAAATTATTGCTCGTGCATCTACTCGATTAGATGTTGCAGAAGCTAATATCATTATTTCTGGAGGAAGAGGAATGGGTAACCCTGCAAACTTCTCCCACCTAGAAAAGATAGCAGATGTCCTTGGGGCTGCCGTTGGTGCTTCACGTGCTGCAGTTGACACATGGGATGAGATTCCACACTCTATGCAAGTTGGACAAACCGGTAAGACCGTCAATCCTAACTTATACATTGCAGTAGGAATTTCTGGCGCTATCCAGCATCTTGCTGGAATGAGATCTTCGAAGTATATTGTAGCGGTTAACAAAGATGCAGACGCACCTATTTTCTCACATGCTGATTATGGCATTGTAGCAACATGGGAAGAAACACTGCCTGTTCTTGAATCGGCATTATCTGCAATGATGTCTTGATTACAACCAGGCACCACGGCCTCTAAATCCATCATTTAGGAATGGATTAGTCTGCTTTTCTAATTCTATTGTGGTTAACGGACCGTGTCCGGGATGTACTACTGTATCGCCAGCTAAAGGCCAGAGACGTTCTCTAATCATCCTAAGTAGCAAATCTAAATCTCCACCCGAATCAGGTAAATCGGTTCTTCCAATAGAGCCTTGGAAGAGGGTATCGCCTGCAAAAAGATGGTCTGGCCCATCATCGACTAATAATCGCAAACAACATCCACCTAATGTATGGCCAGGAGTGTGAATTATTTCAAAATCCATATCGCCAAACCGGTGTACTTCTCCGTGTTCCCAAGTATTCTCTGCAAGAGCAGGTTCGGGAAGCGAGAATCCCCAACGGCGACCGGATTGTTGAGCAAGACTTTGCAAATAGAAATCATCGGCGTGTAGCCACCATTCCAGCCCATAGTGCTCCTTCAAGTAAGGAATATGACCACTATGGTCGAAATGCGCATGTGTGTTGATCAGGGCGACAACCTTGCGTTGACCATGATATTCTCCGATTTGGTGGTCGGGATGCCCTGTGCCAGAATCAATCCACTCGATTATTCTCTGTGAGTCCCCGCCCCCATCGATAATTACTGTTTCACCATTCTCGATATTTGTTACAATACTGCATCGTTGCTGTAACGCAGTTACAAAGAAATGACAAATATTGGGAGCGCTGTTCATCTCACTCAACCCTTACATCTATAGAGTCTGAAGACCACTGATTATCACTATCTTTTATTCGCAATTCTAGTCTGTGACTACCCCGGTTTAATTTAACTCTAACAACTGAAGTATCTGCAATCTCTTTGCCGGTATTATCAACCCATGACCAAGATTTTACACGGTCTTGGGGATCCACTGTTTTACTTCCGTCAAGAGTTACTATAGCGGTCCCATCATCACCTGCAACCAAACTTTGGTCACCTCCTGCATCCGGAGTAGGAGATATGATTTCTTCCGCATCAAGTGAAAGTGCTAGCATTAAATCATCTTCATCTTCAATGACCTCTTCTCGAATTATTTCATCATTAAGTGCATCAAGAAGACCTGACTGGTCTTCTAATTCGGATTGTGAGATTCCTGCCAACTCTTCGATTGAAGTAGAGTCACCATAGATTTCTTCAGCACTGACTTCGATTACTGGGGCTTCACCCCAGTCATCTATCGCTGTATCTTCTTCAACCAAATCTACCGGTTCAACTGTCGAATCGATTAGCACAACTGGCTCATCATCAGAATAATCATTTTGATCACTACCAGCAATCAGTACTGCATTTCCTTCAACATTAGAAGAGACATATTCGACCATACCTTTGGTTTCAACAGCCCACAGCGAGCCACTCTTTGAGATTCGATGCAAATGAAACCACGAACCAACTAACGCATGTTCTCCTTTGTTTAGAATAAGATGGGCTGGATGATTTAATTTTGCAACCAAATCCTCTCCATGCATTACACCGCCCATGTCCAATCCCATCCACGGACCATCAATAGAAACAACCCTGCGATTAACATCAAACCTTTTCTCAAGTTTATCTCCAGCCCAATATTCAATCTCAAGAGCTTCTTCTTCACCTGGTACAAGCCCATGACCCTCTCGAGCAACAGTCAAAATATTACCATTCCAACCAATGGCTGTAATTCGTTCTCCAACATCGCCCCTCATTGGACGCTCCCATAGTTTATCACCATCAAGTGAGTAGGTGTATACCTGTCCTGATTCGGTAGCAATGGCAACGTTGTGACCGACTTTGGAGAATAGCACTGAAGTTGCATCTAGTAGTGAGGTAGTACTTTTTGAATCTATCAAATGAGCACGGCCCATCCCATCTATTGCAACTGCATTACTACCGCTTCCCGAAATATGTTCTATCCCAGTTGAGTGCTCTTGAAATTGTGATTCTTGACCATCTATGTAGGTGTGTAGTCCATTACTTGTACCAACAATAATTTCACCATAGGTGAACTCGAAAATCCCGGTTACCGAAGGCAATTCAAATTCGTCATCCCCGATTACTAAACGGCCATCTGCTTGCCCATATGCAAGTGTTTTTCCACTTGAAATAGCAGTTATTCTGGCTGTTGCCTTGAATCGACTGACTACTGGAACAGTTTGTGCCATGTAACAGACAGCAAAGCCATCATTCATGATACCCATGCTTCCAAGTTTGGCATACATGGATGCAAATTTGGCATTCTAATATGCCTAGATAAATCTGCAATTTCTTCTTCGCTCCAACCACATAATGGTTCTAAGGTCGATACTGGTACGGTCTTTACATCACTTTCTCTACGCTGGATTAGTGATTCTCCTTCTTCAGCAGAAAGCCCAACAACGCCCCATGGGTGGCGCTTTCTTTTATTCCCTTGTGGATTCTTTACCATTGAGTTGCGGCCAAGGAATGGGTCCCATTGTTTCAAAATAGATAGTAACTCTTCATCGCAACCATCAACAGGAATAAGACGTGAACCGCGACGCATTATTAGAAATGCAGACAACATCGACTCTTCATCTATAACCCTGCAAAATACATCTCCTTGCACGCCGGGGGGGAGGCCTCCCGCTGATGTGATCCGCTCACTCATCAACCAAACTTTCTCAGGCTCTAAGACCAACCTAACCCACATATCGGGATTTGATAAATTAACAGAAAGTGACGAGTCAAGTACACATAACGCATGCCCAATTTCACCACTATAATCTTGTGAACGATATTTCCCTTTAGCACCAACTCTACGAGTTCTGACTCCAAATGTTCGTAGCTGGCCTGCTTTAGCATCAACTGCTAAAATTGCTTTAGCAACTTCCGCAGGCTCTATTGTTTCTGCAATAACTCTTGCAGGGTCTATCGCCACGACCCCTAATACATGGCAAAGTAAATTTTCTGCATCGGTACTATCCGATGAACTGCTAACTACATCCATGCTTTCGATTCTATCTTGGAATAGAGAAATTTCAGCATTGATTGCTAGACGCTCCATGTTGTTGACCAATGCTCTTTGAAATTGACGGCGAACAACTCTGCTTTTGAGCCCAAGTTCGCCAAAGCGAAGGATCCAAGCTTGATTCATCAAATCACCTCACTCATCATTGTGAAGTTCAATCGTCCCTTCTGGCTTTTGATTTAGCGATTTAGTAGTATCATTACGTGCTGCTTCTAATGCATCCAAATATTCTTGAGTTACATCACCAGTGACATATTCACCATTGAAACAACTCGTATCCCAAGATTGTTTTCCTTTGATACTCGTTACCTCAACCAAATCTTCCAAGGTTTGGTAAAATAGATGGTCTGCACCAATTGTATCTCCAATTTCATCAACTGTCTTTCCATTTGCAATAAATTCGGTAACTGCTGGCATATCGATGCCGTATACATTTGGATGTCGAACGGGAGGTGCTGCAGATGCAAAATATACCTTTTTGGCACCCACTTCTCTAGCCATTTCTACTATTTGGGCAGAAGTGGTTCCGCGAACAATTGAGTCATCGACGAGTAAAACATTTTTCCCAGAAAACTCGTGAGGTATAGCATTTAATTTTCGTCTAACCGATTTTTTGCGCATAGCTTGGCCAGGCATTATGAAAGTCCTTCCAATGTAACGATTCTTGACAAACCCTTCTCGATATTCCACGCCTAATGCACCTGCCATCTGCAAAGCAGCATATCTACCGGAATCTGGAACTGGGATTACGGCATCGATATCATGGTCTGGAAATTGCTCAAGTATTCGTTCTGCTAGGCGTTGGCCCTGATTCAAGCGTGCTTGGTATACTGAAATTCCATCAATAATCGAATCCGGTCTTGCGAAATACACGTGTTCGAAAATACAAGGTGAGTGAAGAGTTTCTGTCGTACACTGCTTAGTAAATAATTGTCCATTCGAGGTAATGAATATCGCTTCACCTGGCTCGACATCTCTTACAACATCGAATCCTAATGCGTGGATCGCAACTGATTCACTTGCAATTACCCATTCTGTCTCGCCATCTACTTCACGGCTTCCAAAGATCAATGGTCTGATTCCATTGGGGTCACGGAAAGCAAGAATTCCATATCCTGAAATCAAAGATACGCACGCATATCCACCTGAAATCTGTTCATTGAGAGCAGTTACTGATGAGAAGATTGTATTGACATCAACATGTATCTCGCCATCGATTTGTACATTTGGTGTGCGTGAATGTAATTCCATTGCTAAAAGATTTAGCAATAGTTCGGAATCTGAAGTTGTGTTAACATGTCTCCTATGCACCCCTGTAAGTAAACTCTTAATTTCAGCAGCATTGGTCAAATTACCATTATGTGCTAAAGAAATACCGAAAGGGTAGTTGACATAGAATGGTTGAGCCTCAGCAGCAGAAGATGAACCTGCTGTCGGATAGCGTACATGCCCAATTCCAATAGAGCCTAACAAATTCTTCATGTGATTTTTGTAGAAGACATCCTTGACCAATCCAGTGGATTTACGCAGATGGTATTTTCCCTCATGTTCAGTCATCATTCCAGCCGCGTCTTGGCCTCGGTGTTGGAGTACTGTAAGGCCATCGTATAGCAATTGGTTGATGTGAAAACCGCGACGACCAACGAGACCAATTATGCCACACATATGTCTCGCCTAAATCATTCGAACCGCTGGGGCTTTACAGCCCTTTCTCTACTGAAGTTCAAGGGCGATGAGTCTTCTTTGCCCAATTGTAAGAACGAATCTTAGCGGTGACACCGTAGCCACAGGATGCGCATGCGCTCTTTTGCTTGTGGTATGCGTTGCGACCACAACGGCGGCAACGTAGATGGGTGGTCTTCTGACGCTTACCCATGGATGGAGTACCCTTAGACATGATATCACCTGACGGCTGGGCCACCGACCCTTAGTTTATCAAACCGACGGCAGGTAAGGATTACTCTTCTTCTTCAAATAATACTCTTCTTTTGCGTCCTGTAATCGCTGCAAACGTTGTACCAACAGCCAATAATGCAGCCAATAGCATCGCAGTTCCGCTAACTAACAGGTGAACTATATTCGAAAGCATCTGTGCACGCACACCACTATTCGCTTCAAGTAAAAGGTCGTCATTTGAGACTAAAATATACGAAATTGCGACTCCAAATGCAATCGCAACTATCATTCCAACCAGAGGGGAAAATGGGCGGTGTCTTGAGTCCGCATAGAAGAACAAATTACCAAGAAGAAGTATTCCCATTACTACATATGAAGTCAATATGGCATTTCCAAATCGCTTGAACGATTCAGGATGTGAACCTCCCCCTATTGCAATGTCGATTGTAATTAAGATTAGAATCGGTAGTAGCGCAGCTAAAATCAGAAGTTTCCAAGATGCTGTTGGTTCCCTCATTCTTCCTCACCTCCAATATGCGTATTTGCAAGTGCAACTACGTGTTTGATTTCATCATCACTAGGAGGGGGAGAATTTCCTGGAGCGGGTAATGATTTCTCATAACTCCAGATTACAAGGGCAAACGCACCTATTGCAGAACCCGCTCCTACAAATGTTCCAAAAATATCTGCAGAGGCTAACCAAAGGTATTCCCTGAATTCATCAGCGGTTGTAAGGTATCCATCAAACAACATTGCAGATATTGCAATTCCCAACATTAGAACTGAAAGAAGGGCCAATTTCATTGCCTCGCTACCTCTATTATCTCCAAACCCGGCCAAAGCGATGGCTGCAGTAGAACATAATGCTGTAGAGAAGAGAAGGAATGTTGGCCAGAACACTATCCAATAGGGATTAATTTGACCATCTCTCCACAGTGGCGTGAAATTGTACCAATGCATTAAGCAAAGGATGATGATCGAAATTGCGACTGCAATAGCCCCACTCCAGCGGGCGGTTGAATCTAGTTTTCCAACTGGTACATTTCCTCCAAATACCATTCCATGAATCCCATAAGCCAGCAAAAGCGAGGGTGCCAGAATTGAAAGTAGGAGATGGCCGGCGGCCGAAGAGTCAGAGGAAGGGACTGTCCACGCTGAAATGAGGACTAAAAAGAATCCAATTAATGATAAAATAAGTCCTGGCTTTTTGGAGATTCCACTAATGCTCAACCACATTCCCAGAGGTATCATACAGAGAGGAATCCAAAACCAAATGGCTGCTTCGAGCATTGAATCCATAACCTGACGGCGACACCCTGATTTATGAACATCACCGGTAATCTTGCATTCAGTGGGCTGATTCGGGGTTTTGGTGATTCCGTCACCACTAAATAGAGGACGCATGTGGGCCGAATGCTCAAGGTGAGACTATGGTAAAGATGCCACGACAAGTCAAGCGATACAGTCCTAGTGCAGGTAAGCATACCATGCACACAATCGAGCGCGTAAAGAAGAAGCGCGCTAGTGAATTAAAGTGGGGTCAGCGACGTTTCCGCCGAGTCATGGCTGGATACCGTGGTTTCCCACGTCCAAAACCTGATGGTAGAGAGAAGCCAACCAAGCGCGTTAACATCCTTTTCCGCTGTACTGAGACTGGAAAGGCGCACTATGCTCCTTGCCAGCGTGCAAAGAAATTCGAATTAGTCGATAACTGAGGTGAATAAAATGTCTGCAAAATTCCTAAAGGTTTCATGCCGTGATTGCTCGAATGAAAGTATTGTGTTCTCTCGTGCTACTACTGCCATTTCTTGTGCAGTATGTGGTGCTACTCTAACAAATCCAGCTGGTGGCAAGGCTCAGTTGGTCGGCTGCAATGTCGTAGAAACCCTTGAGTGATTGGAGGCTAGACCTCCATGGCAAAGAATCTCTTAGAAGGTGGACCTTCAGAAGGCGAACTTGTTGTTGTTCTTGTACGTGAAGTAAAACAGAACGGCGCATATGTCGATTTAGAAGAGTACAAAGGAATTGAAGGATTCATTTTTATTGGTGAAATCGCTAGTGGATGGATCAAAAACATTCGTGCTTTCGTCCGTCCAGGTCAGCGTTTAATCTGTAAGGTAATGCGTGCACGTAAGGATAAGAATTCACTCGAACTATCTCTTAAGTCTGTAAATGAAGAGCGAAAGAGAGACCGACTTGCAGAATGGAAGAACGAAGAAAGGGCAAAGCAACTTCTGAAGGTTCTAGCAGAACAAGTCGGGTGGTCAGATGCAGAATTGGCAGAAACTCAATTGGAGTTGACCGAATCATATGCAACACTGTATGGAGCATTTGAGGAAGCTGCAACAAAACCTGAATCTCTAGCAGAAGTTGGTTTTGAAGGTGATTGGATCGCACCTTTCATCGAGATTGCAATTAAGAACATTATTCCAGATACCGTCGAGATACGTGGGCGCTTTATTCTAAATGTTGAGCAAGCAGAAGGCATCGAAGTTATTCGAGAGGCACTTGTTGCTGCAGAAAGCATTTCTGATGAAAAGGCCGAATTGGAAGTTAGTTGCTACTACGACGGTGCTCCGTCATATCGTATCGAATTGAAAGCACCCGATTTCAAAACCGCTGAAGATGGTTGGAACAATGCTACTTCAGCATGCATTGATGTCGTAGTCGCAGCAGGCGGAACTGCAGAATCTGAGAGGGAATGAAGTGGCACGGCAACTTATGCAGAAATGCAACGATTGTGCAACTCATTGCCTTTCTACTACATGCCCTAAGTGTGGAGGAGTGGCCCAAGCTGCTGCGCCTATGAAGTGGTCACCTGAGGATAAGCGTGCTCACTTAAGACGCCAACTCGAAGGAGTTGAAGAAAGCGGTTGGCCTAATTCACTCCCTACATTGGCCTCAGGCGAAGAAGAATGATGCGAATCATTATACCGCGTCGAAAGCCGTTGGCTCTTTCATGGGTGCACTAATCGACTGGATTTCGCAGCCCCAAACGCATGGCAACTTACTGATTGTTGCCATGCCGGGGGTTGGCGACGTCGGTAAGTTGGCTATTGATGCAGTCAACACAGAATTAGATGCAGAACCAATAGCTCGTATTCTCCATCCAACTTTACCCCCACTTGCTAGATTAGATGAAAATGGATTACTAGTCCCTCCACATATTCTTCTTTCACGAGTTGAAATTGATGGAAAAGAAGTATTCACTCTAACCGGTGATGCACAACCTATGACTCCTGAAGGCCAACATGAGTTGGCAGTAACTGTCCTCGAATTATTTGAGGGTGGAGAAGTTCTGGTATTAGCGGGAATGTCTGCAGAAGCACAGAGAAAAGAAGTATTCTCAATTACAAGTTCATCGAGTTATAGAATTGAATTAGAATCCATGGGAGTCGATGTACGTAGAGATGAGCCAAAGGCTGGAGTAATTGGAATGGCTGCCTTAATCACAGCCATTGGGCCGATAAAGAATGTCAAGACCTCCTGTACGATTGCCACAACTGTAGGCAATTCTGCAGACCCCGTAGCTGCCCAATTTTTATTGGAGACCATTCGCAAATGGTGGAGTCTTCCATTACCAGTTCCAATTGATGCAACTGCTAGACTTGCAGCCAAACTGAAAGAGATTCACCCACAAAAAGCCGATGATTTGGTTTCAGAACTTTCGGAGTCTCCAGACTCCATTTACATGTGATTAGCCGCCTGAACTGACGATTGTCAAATCCAGTGCAACATCTCCGTTCAAAATGGTAGTATGCGGTAGCACTGTATCTTCATGGCTGACAATGACTGTAGAGGGGTGTATTCCTACAATATCCAATGCTTGCTTCACAGTTGAGCCTGCATCTAATTCTATGACATGATCATGCCCGTGCCCCTTCAGTGCGACCTTCATCAGTCCACCCCAGTGACATCACGCTTATGACGGTCTTGTAGGTGGGCGGAATACAAGCCGAGATCGCATAGCCTGGTATTGCGGTGGATTCGAAATCCACTGTCCCCTGGACGCGGGAGTTCAAATCCCCCTCTCGGCGCCTAACAATCGTAGATTGTTGGCTAGGTTTGTCAATCTGAGATTGAACAAACCGGCGCTCACTATTTTTGGCCTATTTACGAACTGATTCAATCATCAGCTCTGGAAATTACATGTAATGTACTACCTTTCTCTAGATTAGCCTTTACATCGATAGCCCAAGCATCTAAGGAGGTGTTCAGTACTGCGATTTCATCACCTTGCTTGAGTGTATTGAAGATACTAGGCCATGCGTTATCCCAACCTTCAACAGCAATTCTTCCACTCTCATCAAGTAGAACTATTCCTTTACGCGCCCAAGGTTTACCATTCTTTGAAACTCCAGATTTGTAAGTGGTATACGCAATTCTGCCCACAACATTCCATCTAGCCTGGAATTCAAATAATCCAATATCGCCATCTTCTGCTTCAGATGCTTTCTCGATGCGCGCATGTGGATCTACTTTGAGTTGTAATTCACCTTTCCAATTTGTCGAAGGAACAACTCCTATCAAGCGTAATTTGTCACCTTTTTCCAACTCAGCAGGGTATGTAAGTTCCCCTTCACTTTCACCAACCATTATACGGACAAAAGCAAATCCACCGTCTTGTTGAATCGTGAGGTTCGGTGGTTTTTCGGGTACTTGAGTTACGCTAAATACCTCGCAGAAAATATTGACACGCGGTTTTAGTTTGCCGAAGGGAGTCAGTTCGTAGACCTTGATATCGCCAGGAGGTTGATGCTGGCCTCCGTCTGGTAAATCATCATCACCAGTACCGTTTGGACACAAACTAGCCCAGTCACAAGTAGAACAGCGTGGTTCTTCGGGATCGTCTATCTTTACTCCACCCTCGGAGTAGCCACGTACCGGTCGCGGAATTGGAGGACAGTCATCGATTGTAATTTCACTACCTTTGATTTCTTGCCATAAATCGCTTAATTTCGATTCTAGAGATTCTATTTCTTGGGAGCTTGGCGGTTGAATCACCTTTCTTACATTCACTCCAGCATACCAAACCTCTAGAGCATCAGGAATTTGACCATTATGTGTTATCGACCAAAGCATTGCATAAATGCGCAACTGCTCAACATAATTACCACTACGGTCACCACCGCCTCGGCTCGCTTTGAGATCCATGATTCTAATTTTACCTCCATTTCGGTAGACTAGATCGTACTCTCCTTGGAACCAATGTTCGGGGTGAATAACATTCAGTGAGAACTGTGGGGCATCCGGGTCAACAAACCAAGGCCTAGCGATTTCCCAAGCCTCTACGAGTGTGCAGTCGCCTGAATTGGCCAATGGATGTGGACCCGTATTCTTTCGCCCATCCGGAGCAGGAATTGTTGGTCGGTCTCCATCACGCCATTGGGTTAACTCCTCTTGAGAAACTGTGTCCTTACACTCTGTTACTTCATCCATGTGCATACCGAGTGCTGTTACACACATGTCACGGTATGTGTCCATAGAATATTCATGCCAATTTCCGGATTTACGTGCATCTTTACTCCATTCTGCATGCATTGCATCTCTGATACCTGGCCAATGCGCATCTACTCTTGAGGCACACCAAGCCATGAAGTCGGAAGGCAACTCATTGTCTAGAAGTGGCAATAAGTGGTCGGCACCCTTGGATAAGACATCTGCAGGTGCTGTGTTGAATACAATACCAGGAGATTCCATCAATACCCTACAAACACATTCCTCAACTGCCCTTCCCAGAAAGAGAGGGGGGGTTTGCGGGAATTTGAGTCGCATCTTATTTTGGTACCACCAAAGCCGGGGACAATCGTCCCAAGTGTTAGCCTGCGAGGCTGATAATCGATTGAAAGGTCCGATATTATCGGACTCGGCATCTGCAATCTGCACTGGCATGACTCCACAAGCCCGCCTTGGAGTCTATTCAAGCCTTCGATTTGATTTCGATTCTTGTTGTTCTAGAATCTATTCTGAGTTGAACTAATCCTTCTCTCCAGCCCAATTCTACAGAAGTCAGTTTTGTGACCATTCCAGGTCTAATAGAAAGCATTGTACCGTTGATGGCTGAACCAAATGCTACTACTTCGGCAACGCGTTCACCGTCCCATATATGGAACGACATCATCGACCATGGCCTTCCATCAGCTCGCTTTCCATCTCGCTTTGAGCAGCACAGAACCACCCCCTCGATATTTGCCTTGGCACGTAGCATTCCCATCCGAGTTAATTCCGCATCTGATTCGAGCACAATAGAACTCTGTTCATCTAAATATAGTCGCGGTTGGCGACGCCAAACACCAGGTAGCGCTCCGGTTATTATGACGTCGTCTTGTGAAGAATCATGCATGGCAGGATATGCGCCTGGTTGGCTTTCCTCTAGCGTAATCATTTTGTCTCCAGATTTGATCATTGCACCTAGAACCGGCTCACCATAGTGATTGGGAAGTGGGCCCCAAGCGCCTTGCAATTTACCTTTGACATTGACACGTGAAGGAATAGAAGATAGAGGCTCACACGGCATTGTAATCTCTGGTGAATCATACGGGACCTCTGATACAGCACACCAATGACATCCACCTGCTTCTCCGTCGCATGGAGATTCCAAAGGAAGTTTGTTATCAGTATTCCAAGATTTCATTCGGTCATATGTTTCTCTATACTGGGATGTGGGAAGAGGACTTACTTCAACCACTTTACGTAAACCATTGGTTAGGTACCATCCTTCTAAGCCAGCACAAGTGGTGTCATGGGTTTCATTCCAAAGCCATGCATAGAAATTCAATTGTGAATCAAGGCTTGACGCAAATTTACCGCCTCCGTCGCCCATTTTTATATCGATAATTCTTACATTCCCGTCCCAGCGTAGAACCAGATCACATTCACCAGCCGCCCATCTATCTCGATGGTACATCCTTTGTGGTTCTGGATTCCTCGGGTCTTTTACCCAAGGCCTAGCGATTTCCCATGCATCTTGCCAAGTAATAGTTTCACTGAATTCATGTTTTTCGTCTTTCCATGCAACCATACTATTGGTTTTGTTTGGTTGTGTATAGTGAGGTGGTCGGTCCCAACAAGGAGCTGGTATTCCAAAATCGAAATCCCCGCCACCTGCTTCAAAGCATGCCTTAACTTCCTCTAATTGTAATAGAATTCCATTCCTAAGCATCTGTGAGACCAAGTCAAGATTAAATGATTCTTCAAAATCACCATCTGACCATAAAGCATCACTAAAGATTTCCCGGCCTTTTGAAATAGCATCTTTTGCTTGTTTCTCGACCAAGCCAAATAGCCACTGTTTTAGTCCATCTAAATCATCTACAGCAGGAGGGCGGTGCATCAAAATTGAACAAAATGCATCTTCGACTTCGATACCCATTACTTGGTGTGGTGAAAGTGGGCCTCGCAATCCAATTCGGTAGTTCAGAAACCATTGCTTTTCACAACGAAGAAATGTTGTAAGAGAAGATGCCGATAATCGGCCGCGAGCCATCCCGATGGATTGTGCTTCTGGAGGGACCTGGGCTGGCATATTTCACCTCATGAATCAAAGGAGTAGAAGTCCCCTTTGTTGCGTTGTTCACGATCTTTACGACTTGCTGATTTGTTGATTCTAGGCCTTTTAGAATCATGGTCTCTCCTGAATGTTACATCAACTCCACCAAGGAATCGGTTCATTCCTTCTCTCAATTTGAATGGGCCTTCGGCTTTTCCTTGCTTACCGCCTTCACCCTCAAACACAAGAAGTGAATCAGATACGATATCGATGAAGTATACATCATGGTCTATCACGAATGCTGCTTTTTCATTAGACTCCATTGTTCTACGAATTGCTTTTGCGGTTTCCATACGCATATTAGCATCAAGATGGGCACTAGGCTCGTCAAGTAGGTACAAATCTGCTTCTTTGCCCAGGCATATGGCTATTGCAACAGATTGTGCTTCTCCTCCTGAAAGATTGTTCACCATCTTAGCAAGTAATTCATCAACACCTAACGCACGAATCACGTTGACATTGAATTCCCCCCCTCGCCATCGAGGGCCAACTTCGGCATCTAGCCAAGTTTGGACTGTGCAATCCATATCTGTGTCAATATGTTGTGGTTTGTAAGAAACTGTGGCGTCCGCAGTTACCCACCCGCCATCATATTCGTATTCACCAGCAAGAATCTTAACCATGGTAGATTTGCCAGTTCCATTAGGTCCAACTACCCCCACAACTTCAGTTTGGTGTACCTTTCCATCCCCTGTAGAAAGATGAAAATCACCTAATTTCTTCTCAAGTCCGCCCCAGGAAACAACAGGGTTTCCTAATTCATTAGACCGGTCTGTATGGGTCTGAAATTTAATCGGTTTGTCTCTAATACGGACATTTTGTTCAACAAGGAAACCGTCTAGGTATGCATTTATTGCCTGGCGAGTAGAACGAGCTGGAGTGAATATACCAAATGCTCCTTTCCTGCCATAGACAATATGAATCAGATCTGCTAGAACATCCAAAACTGCCAAATCGTGTTCAATTACAATTACTCTCGAAGTTTCGGCAAGTTCCTGGATGATTCTAACAATGCGCATACGCTCATAGATATCAAGATAAGAAGATGGTTCGTCGAAGAAATAAACATCTGCGTCTTTCATTAGAGTTGCACAGATGGCAACTCTTTGCAATTCTCCTCCTGACAATTGATCTAAATCCCTTTCCAACAGGTGGTCTAGACCTAATTTTTCTACCATTTCGAGATAAATTCCTTTCTCATCAACTGAAGAAAGAAGTTGCCCCACCTTTCCTTTAACAGCTTTAGGAATATGATCAACATATTGTGGTTTCAATGCCACTTTGATTTCGGATTCACTTACACTGATTAAGAAATCACGTAATTCTCCACGAGGTAGACTTTCAATTACATCTTCCCACCAAACTTCATCAGCTTCGAAATTCCCTAGGTTTGGTATTACCGAGCCGCTTAGAATATTGAATGCCGTAGATTTACCCATCCCGTTTGGACCTAAAATTCCTACAACAGACTCTTTCGATGGCGTAGGTAAGCGGAATAATCGAAAGCCGTTAAGAGAGTACCTGTGAATCATATCACTTTCCAATTCAGAGGGTAATTGAGTGATGATTAGAGCATCGTGCGGGCATTTGTTAACACAGATTCCACATCCGATACACAACGACTCTGAAATGTGGGGTTTACCAGTGGAGTCATCCATTACAACGCATTCTTGGCCATTACGGACAGGTGGACAGAATGTCATACACTCATCCATACATTTCTTTGGTTGACAATTGTCTTCCTTCAGAACTGCGACTCGCATACTTTACCCTCCTGTAAATTCGTCTTGTCTAGTGTTGTTCATGAATCAGCCGGTAGTTATGGCAATTCAATGCCCTTTGCAGTAATGCAAAGGTTTCACCATCTTGCCAAGGCAAGTAAAGTGTATCAGACCAATCCCTTGACGTGCTCGTGTCCACGAATCAACTTGGTAGTACATGGAGTTGGGAACTTCATGCTAGCCTTACGCAGTGCATCCTTTGCAACCAGATAATTTTCTGGTTTGAATTGTATTGAGATAACACGCTGTCCACGCTTTACACGTGCAGCAGTACCGACATTCTTTCCGAATGCACAGCGCATTCCTTGAGAAACACGGTCTGCACCCGCACCTGTAGCCTGCTTATTCTCACGAAGGATGTGATGAGGGTAGGTGTGGACACGTAGTGCGTAATTATCTACACCCGCTACACTCCTGATTGTTGAATTGGATATAACACGAGCTGCTTCAAGAGCAGTGTGGCGAATCTGACATGATTCATCAGCAATCAGATTTAGTTCCATAAGGAACTCTCCTGTTTCTGCAGCACGGCGGTTACCGGCGTAGAAATTGAGGATACGGTTGTTTGGCACACCGCCGATATACTTGCGACGAGTATACGCTGGACCCTTGAGTCTGCGATACATTACTGCGGGCTTACGTGCCATGCTTGATACCTCCGAACGAGTTTGCGACCGACCATCCCTATTTGACCATACCGATGCGCCAGAAATGTTGTCACTTAGCGGAAAGGTCATGGATAGGGCTCTATCAGGAGTATGTAATGACGGACTGGCGCAGACTCCTTAAAGAGGAATCCGAACATCAGTGGCTATCATTTGCAGTGTTCACTATTATTATCATAATAGGCGCACTGTTAATCGATTCTTCCAATGAATTATCGGGAGTTCATGAAGGCGGACAACTGAATGTTGAAGGTACTATAGTCGATTCCGCAGGAGATGCCATACTCTACCAAACTGAAAATGGGATGAATGTATCCTTGAATGGATTCACAGATAGTGCCTCATATGCCACTTGCCTAGTCCAGCATGGCCACATCACATTTGCATGCTTAGGACAGGAAGGCCTGATCTGGTTTTCAGAAGAGGACCACCCAGAGGGCTGGGGTTGGATTCCGATGAGTCTTGGACGCGATATTACGGCATCACAACTGTCACCAAATAACCTCAACCAAATGTTGGTTATTACCCAGGAAGGCACTACCAATTCAATTGCTGCGATGAATATTTCTGGTGGAGGTGCATCCAATACGACAAACCATGAAGGTAACATGCACTTAGGTGTAGTAACGCCTACTGAAAGCGGTTGGCTTGTTGGTGGAGCTTGGCAAGCACCAGCAAACTGGCTTGGAACTAATCCTGCATCGCCTCCAATGTTTGAATTAATCCTTTCAGTTCATTGGGATGGCACCTCTAACTCACCTGTAACAGAAATTGTGCACATGGGAGACGAAGGGCGCATACATGGTATCTTTGCGACCGATGACGGCTACATCGCAACCGGTACTGCAGACACAATCTCAATAATCGAAGATAAAGTTACATCATTAGGAATCTCTAGTTTTACCGCAGTAGGCGACAATAACAATGATGTGTGGTTATTCGGTTCACTCCATTCCATGTCAGTAGCGATTATTTCTGGTGATGATATTAGCGTAGAAAAATTACCTGAACCACTTGACATCTTGCCAACTTATGTTGTCTGTGATTCAGACGGAATTATTTCAATTTATGGAGTAGACGTCGGAGATTCACCTTCGGCCATATCTATAGATAGCAATGCAAGAGTCTCTATTACTAGCATGAGAGGAATTATGGATCTCGGATTTATTCTTGCTTCACTCTTAATTATTGGAATGATGGGATGGAATATAACCGATGCAATTCGTAAAGGCGAAGTTTTCTGAGTAAATCACTAACCATTTGCTTGTAATAAGTAATTTCCAAGGGCATCATTTACGAACCCCCGTCGAAGTGGAACAACTCTAGCGCAAGCGATGGGTGGGTCTCGATGGCGAAAAGAGGAATGATGGACCAGTATATGGACATCAAAGCGGAGCACCCTGATTCCGTTCTATTCTTCCGGATGGGGGATTTCTATGAGCAGTTCCATGACGATGCAGTGGCCTCATCAGAAGTATTGGGTCTGACACTTACAAGCCGGGACAAGAAAGCCGAGAAGCCAATTCCGATGGCTGGCTTTCCGTGGCACGCACTGGAAGATAATCTCCGACAAATGTTGCAAGCGGGACACAAGGTCTGTGTTGCAGAACAAGAGGAGGAATTACGAGAAGGTGCGAAATTGCTTGAACGTGTTGTGACCAGAGTATACACACCTGGTTCATTATACGAAGAAAGTTTGATTGGCACTGATGAAGTAGTGGGCATGGCGGCTATTTGTGTAAAAGCAGATGGCGTTGGCCTTGCTATACTCGATGCATCTACTGGCCACATCTGGACAATGGAGCACCATGGAGATGAGAGGTGGGACAGATTGCTTGATGATTTGTTACGAAGTAATCCGCGTGAAGTAATATTTTCTCCACGGGATGCGGATAGAGATGAGGTGCGGAAAGTCATTTCACAACTGGATGGTGTCACACTATCACAACATAGTTCATCAAAACGAAAAGGCCAAGATGCCTTGAAAAACATCCTTGAGGTTGCTGATTTAGGGCATATAGATCTCGATGATTCCCCTTTAGCAATGGATGCTGCAGGATTGGCGGCTGACTATCTTGCAGCCATGCACATCGTAGACACGGTCGATGTTAGAGAAGTTGAAATCATGCGTCCTGAAGGAAACATGGTTCTCGACCAAACAACTCTCCGTAATCTCGAATTAACTCAAACCTTAGCTGGAGAGAAGGAAGGCTCTCTTCTTGGCGCTATTGACAGTTGCAAGACCTCCATGGGTCGTAGAATGCTCAAACAATGGCTTCTGAGGCCTTTGGCGCATAAAGGCGAAATAGAAGCACGGCAAGATGCCGTAGCGTCACTAGCACGTTCTTCTCGCCGTCTAGACGAGATTAGAACAAGCCTTCGTGGACTTCGCGACATGGAAAGGTTAGCCACTCAATTATCGTACAATCGTTCTGGTAGTCGTGACATAGTTGCAATAGGCCTGGCATTAGAACGGATGCCTCGCCTCAAGTCCTTATGTCAGGAAATGGATGATGCACTACTGGGTAGTCTGTCGACCAACCTCGAAATTTTAGAAGTAATGAGGATAGATATCCAAGCAAATCTGAATGATGAACAACCGCTTTCATTGCGAGATGGTGGCTTGATTAGAGAAGGCGTTGATTCAACATTGGATGAATTGAGAAGGGATGCAGCAGTCGGCCATAAATGGTTCAAAGATTTCGAATCTCAGGAAAGAGCACGTCTCGAGATACCATCACTGAAAGTCAAACATAATCGACAGATTGGTTGGTTTATCGAAGTTACAAATACTCATCAATCAAAGGTTCCAGAAGAATGGAAACGAAAGCAACAGATGACGACTGGAAGCCGATATATCACTGATGAATTAATCGAATGGGAAGACCGGTTGCTGACTGCCGCATCCAAAGCAAATAGCATGGAATATGATATGTTTAGAGATCTTAGAGACCGGTGTAAAGAGAAATCTAGAACCCTAGGTATGATCAGTTCCAATGTTGCTCAAATCGATGTTCTGCAATGTTTTGCAGAGGTTGCAAGAAATCGGTCATGGAACCGTCCCACGATTCATGATGATAATCGGTTAGTGGCAAAGGGTGTACGTCATCCGGTTTTAGAAACGCAACCAGGCTTTGTTCCAAATGATATCCGCCTAGATAAAAAACGTCGATTTTTACTGATTACTGGTCCCAACATGGGTGGTAAATCTACTCATTTACGATGTGCTGCTTTGTTATCGATATTGGCTCAAGCAGGTTCTTTCGTACCAGCAAGTAGTGCTCAAGTTGGAATGGTAGATCGTATATTCACAAGAGTGGGAGCCTCCGATGACATTCGAAGAGGACGTTCGACATTTATGATGGAAATGATGGAAGTGGCCCATATCCTCAAACGTTCTTCAGAAAAATCATTGCTACTCCTAGATGAAATTGGCAGAGGCACATCTACTTTTGATGGACTTTCTATTGCTTGGTCGGTGACTGAAGATATCTGTCGTAGAATCGGTGCTAGAACCTTATTTGCAACTCATTATCACCAATTGATTGGCTTAGAAGGTGAAGCCGAAGGCCTAGTAAATGTCCATGTCCAGGTCGCTGAATCTGATGGAGAATTGAAATTCCTGCACACTGTTGCAGATGGTCCATGCGACGATTCATATGGAGTGCAGGTTGCTGCTTTAGCAGGATTGCCACGCCATGTAGTTGAGCGTTCCAATGACTTACTTGGATTCCTTGAACAACAAGCACATGGCGCTAAAGCAGGAGAAAAGGGTGCGCCAACTGCAAGAAGTGCTGGTCAAGCATCATTGCTTGGGTTTGTTGGACAGCCTCAAATCAAAGTTGAAAAGGACGCTCTTGGAGAGGCCCTCAAATCCGCACTTACAAATATCGACCCCGATGCTTTGAGTCCTAGACAAGCCCATGAAGCGTTGTATGAATTGCAAAGAATATTGGAGGGTAGACAATGAGAGAACAGCCCCGTATAATTCAACTCGATGAAAGGACAATTGGGCACATTGCAGCCGGAGAAGTCGTTGAAAGGCCTGCACAGGTAGTAAAGGAATTAATTGAAAATTCGATAGATGCCGGTGCTAATAAAATTACAATCGATGTCGAGCGAGGGGGCTTTGATTTGATACGGATTCTTGATGATGGCTCTGGTATACATTCAGAAGACCTACCATTGGCATTGGACAGGCATGCTACAAGCAAACTGAGAAGTCAGGCTGATTTAGCTGCAATTGGTACCTTAGGGTTTCGTGGGGAAGCATTAGCTAGTATTGGAATGGTCAGTAAATTATCGATATCTAGCCGCCCTCTCGGGACCGAGGGGTGCAGAATTGTAATGGACAATGGTGACAAAGGCAAGACCGAACCTGCAGGAATTGCTGAGGGGACCTGTATTGAGGTCTCACACATTTTCATTAACCAACCAGCAAGGCTTGCCTTTCAACGACGTCCCGCCACAGAAACCAGTCGAATTGTCGATGTTGTTGTTTCACATGCAATCAGTCATCCAGAAGTGGGATTTCGGTTAGTAAGTGATGAAAAAATCATTCTTGAAGTTCCTGCCGTCGATGAAATGGAAGACAGGCTCTACGATATTTTAGGCCGTCAGGCAGGAAGGATGATTGAAATCTCATCTCCTTCGAGCGATGATGATGCACCAGGAGATGAGAATTGGCGCGGATGGATCTCTACGCCTGATATCACAAGAGGAAAAGGCGATGACATTCATATTTTGATTAATGGTAGACCAGTCGCCGCTCAACCTTTTTTACAATCAATACGCAGAGGTTACAGAACTAGATTAATGCAAGGAAGACATCCTGTTGCGGTTCTGTTGCTTGAATTACCACCTGATGAAGTTGATGTGAATGTTCATCCCACAAAGCGAGAAGTAAGGCTAAGACACTCTTGGCGGGTCTTGGAAAGGCTGGAACGAGCAATCGCACACACATTGGAATCAACTCCTACTGAGCCGGAATCCAGTGGAGGAATCACTGGAATTACGTCCTTAGCTCCACAAACAACTGAAAAAAGGAATGTCGAGAAGCCCGCTTGGGCACAAACTGCACAAATTTCTCTTTCGGGGGAGAAACCGGTGGAAGTCAACATCACCGAAAAGGCAAGACCGGTATCGGTATCTGAATCTTCACAGACCACAATTACTGGATTGAAAGCAGTGTCACCTGCCCTTTCAAGTGGTGAAAGGGAGTTACATCGGCATGCAGGATTTAATGCAGAAGACCCTGAGAATTCTGAACCGCTAGGCCCAGTAATCAACGACCTCCCTGCAATGGAGCCCCTAGCACAATTCGCTGATTCGTACATTCTAGTTCAAGCCGATGAAGAATTACTCCTAATTGACCAACACGCACTTCATGAAAGAGTCCGATACGAAAGATTGCGTCATGATGAGAGCCTTTGGCAGGCCCAAGAGCGTATTAGTTCGGTTCCACTAGAATTGGATGCTAGACAAATTGCGAGATTAGAAGCTCGTATCGATGATTTGACAGCAATGGGTTTTGTCATAGAGCCCACCAACGGTGGGTTTTCTATAAATAGCGCACCTGCATTACTTTCAGCCAATGAATTAGAGCCATTCATACACGATATTTTACTCGATATGAGCGAAGATGGAGCACCACTAGAAACTGTGGAGCAGCGTAAAGATCACCTCGCATTCCTCAATGCTTGTCGTGGAGCAGTCAAAGCAAATGAAAGATTGAATATCGCACAAATGCGAAGACTCCTAGATGATATGCGTCGAATTCCAAACCCTTGGGCTTGTGTGCATGGAAGGCCTACTGCGATGCGAATACCACTCAATGCGCTCGACCATCACTTTGGCCGTCATGGATGAATGGTTGCAGAGTAACTTTGAGGCCGCAGTCCTGTAATTGTTTGAGATATGATGGCCAAGCGATTTCGTGCAGATTACATCCTTCAATAGTTCCACCACAAATACTAGCCAATACTATCGCAGTCATCTGAATACGATGGTCTCCATATGTTTCTACCATTTCTTTGGGCTTATGTGGCACCTGCCCACCTGAAATTGTAATTCCATCAGAGTTAACCGATGCTACAATGCCGAATTTTGAAAGCATTTCAACAGTCTTTGTAATTCGGTTTGATTCTTTGTGAGCAGCATGAGCGGCATGAGAGATTACCCCTCCCTCTGCCATTGAAAGCCATGCTGCCATTGGCGTTATCAAGTCGTTTGAATCACGGAGATCACTTTTTTCTAATGAATGACCAATGGATTCCGAGACTGATGGAGGATTTGACACATCTAAGTTTGCTAGCTTAGCAAATGCCATCATCGATGCATCAGGGGGAATCTCGACATCAGGACAATTTACTATCCAAGGAGCCCCTGGCACTATCGCACCTGTCTGCTGACATAGCCGCCAGGTCAATGCTGAGTGTTGGCGCGAAACCGCATCCCCTTCAGTGATAATTTCAAATCCACTAGTTCGAGGTGCCATAAGCAGTATTGCTGAATGAAATTGAGATGTTTTTGCAACATCTATCCCAACGACTAGTTTAGCAAATGGGCCTACAACTGTAAGCGGATATTCACAATCAGTAGATGCTTTTTGACATGATACACCGAGCGATTCAATTAGATGTAAGGAACTCCTTGCACGAAGGCTTGCATCGCCATCAATTGTTATTTCAAATCCACAAGTAGATGCTTGAGCTATCATGAAACGAAGAGCGGTTCCACTATTGCCACAATCCAATACTTCTTTTGGAATAGTAAGGTTTCCACCCACTATTGAATCCCCATTCCAGGAGATTCCAAGTTTACTGAATGAATCGATTAGGGATTTTACATCTCTTCCGGTTTCCCACATGCCGATTCGAGTTGGAGTTTTATCCATACTTGCGAGTGTGATCCACCTCATGGCATGGCTCTTTGAAGGCGGTAATTTTAGTGCACCAGAAAGGGTACTAGGCTCGATGACAAGAACATCTGTGCCTTCCACTCCAATGGTTGGAGCATCGTCTTTAGCAACCCCCATTGCGAGGGCGAGATGGTGCTGGAACATGAAGTCATCCAAGGCACATGTTGAAGTGCGGGTTTGCAACAGCGAGAAATATGGTCAGAGATATGCGTAACCGGCCGTTACGGGACTTGAGAATATCTCTGACCGACAGATGCAATATGCGATGTAGATATTGTATGCCAAGGGAACATTTTGATACTAACCATGAGTTCTTAGCCAAGAAAGAAATTCTTTCATATGAAGAATTAGCAACTGTTGTAGAATCTCTAATCCCTCTGGGACTTTCAAAAGTCCGTTTGACTGGGGGCGAGCCGTTGTTGAGAAAGGACATCTGTAAATTCATCAAAATGCTTCCACAAGAACTAGACTTGGCAATGACTACTAATGGAATATTACTAGAAAAATTTTCTCAAGATTTAGCAAACTCCGGGCTTGATCGAGTTACTGTTTCTTTGGATGCTATCGATGTTGAAACATTCCAAGCAATGGGGGATACTGATGAGGTGCCTGAAACGGTATTGCGGGGAATAGAGGCTGCACGTAAGGCCGGACTTGAAGTAAAGGTAAACACAGTAATTCGGGCCGGATATAATGAACATTCAGTAAAGATGGTCGCCGACCGATTTATTGGAAGTGATGTGATTGTTAGATATATTGAGTTCATGGATGTAGGTCAAACTAATTCTTGGAATCTCGATGAAGTAATTACTGGTGAAATGATGCAGCAAATGTTTGATGAACTCAAACCGCTAAAAGCCAACCATACTGGGGAAGTTGCTAATCGATTCCTTCGTGGAAGTCAGGAAATAGGATTTATTGAAAGTGTATCAAAGCCCTTCTGCGGAGAATGTAACCGTGCACGTATTTCTGCCGATGGGGCTCTGTACACCTGTTTGTTTGCTTCAAGCGGTAGTGATTTGAAAGCTCTCATCCGTATGGATGCAACAAAAGAACAGATTGCTGATGCTGTTAGATCAATCTGGACAAAAAGAGATGATGCATATTCACAAAACCGTGGAAGTGCCGAACATAAAAAGGTCGAGATGTCCTTTATTGGTGGTTAGGCATCAATTGCAGGAAGCCTGATTTTAGCCATCAAGGTATTACTTCCAGTGTCTACAAGTTGGAAGTAATGATTTCCACTATTACAATCAATTAATTGACAATTAATAACGAAATAGTCGCCTTTGGTTAGTGACCAACCCGCATCTCTATCGTGGAATGAAATGTTGGCACCAACCGTACCATATACCTCTGAATCATCAACAAATCCTGTATGTTCGGTAACACTCTCATCGGTTAGATTGACAATCGACCATTGAACCTTAGAAGGGTCAAGCGATTGGTCAAGGCTTGTAATTGATACTACATGGTAGCCGTTAGAGAGTGCTCTAACCGAGACTGAACCCTTTGGTGCTGCCTTCTCAACATTGTCTAATGTCGAAGCCATCATCACGAAAACCATGCTTGAAAGTAGAACAGTAATTGCAAGTAGCAATACGGTTGCGATGACCGGGCTAACCGCATCATCATCTCGCTGCATGGAACCCCCTCGCATGTAAGCCACTTGAATCAACCGCTTATTTACCGGTCAATCCTTCCAATCTCTAACGTATTGATTGAACCTAGAATATCCAAAACATCCTACGACAAGTAACCGCTCGCCAAATTATTCCTTTTGTCAATCGATTAAACATCAAATTTAGAATCCAATCTGGCAATCTAAATAGTAGGCTTCCAAGTTTGAAAGAACGTTTGGAATTACTCATCACTTTACCCATTTGCTTTTTCCAACGTAACTCATATTCTTCTAAAGGAACGCCCGACGATAAATTCTCAGTGATTACTTGGCCAGCGATTCTTCCACCTATCATTGCAATTGTAATACCTGCGCCATTCGAAGGTAGAACCATTCCAGCAGAATCTCCAACCAACATGTAATTGCCTTTTACAAATTTCTTAATTGTGCCAGACATTGGTAATGAGCCGGCTCCATTGAATGTAACTTCTCCATTATATTTTGAAATAAATTGTTCAGTGCACTGGTTAAGACTGCGCCCCTTAGCAAAATTACGTTGTATTCCGAGGCCAATGTTTGCGCCCTTCTCTTTGGGGAACATCCAGGCATAACCACCGGGGGCCATTGAACCAAAGTGAAGTTCTACTGCTTCTCCAAAATCACCATCCATCAGAACGAATTTTACAGGAATTTTTGTAGATTTCTCATTCCAATAATCACGTCTTATTGGGCCATTATGACCTCCTGCATCTACAATAATTTTAGCACTGTAGGAGTCACCGTTTCGCAACACGACTCGCTGCCCATCCACCTTATCGACTCTCGAATTTATTAGGAATTCTGCCCCTGATTCTTTCGCTAATTCAACCAAGAATTCATCATGCGCTACACGATTCAAGACATAACCATCGAAATCGAACTTTAGTGGCTTACCTGATGGGGGAACAAGATGCATATGCTTTGAATGCCTAGAAATTGCCGATTCGGGAGTTCTGAATAGATCATCCATATCTGGCACACCAGGGCATAGACGTCTCATTTCATCATTACTAGGAACCAATTCTCCGCATTGTAGTGGTGTTCCAATAGGGTCTCTTCCATCGATTACCAGAACATTTGCGCCTCCAATCGCAGCATAGCGAGCGACTGTACTTCCAGCGGGACCGCCTCCGATAACAATTACGTCTCGGTCATATTTCTTTGTCAAGTGAACACCTCACGAGTGACGATTATGAACCATTGTAACTACATGTTTAAGCAATTGCTTTGCGTCGCATTCTGCAAAACCATCTAAATAACCTAAGGCACGTTCCAAATGGTTTTTAATTAAGATTTCAGAATAAATCAAACTTTCAGCACTTCGAAGCAAGGAGATTAATTCATCAAATAATGAGTCGTCGAAATTGGTAATAATTTCTGCTAATCTAATTCGCTCTTGGCCATGAAGAAGAGTTAATGCGTGGATTAGAGGCAATGTCATTTTTCCTTCGAAGATATCAGCACCACGGGTTTTACCCATTCTGTCATCACCAAGAATATCCAGTAAGTCATCAACCAATTGGAAAGCGATTCCGAGTTCCGTACCAAATTCCAATAATTGAGCACATTGATGTTCTGTAGCTTTAGCAATTAAAGCAGACCCTTTGCAGCCAGCTGCAAATGGACCTGCCGTTTTTCCTTTTACAATTTCAAGATAATCTTCAGGAGAAGTAGATAGGTCTAGTACGTGGTCTATTTGAGTAAATTCTGCACTCGCTAATTGTGAACAATAGTGTGCCATAACATCAACCACATCTTCTGCATACCTGCCACCAAGACCGAAACCTTGGGTGAATAACCAATCTCCTGCGATTATCGCCTTTGCCTGGCCCATTGTGGCATGAATGGTCTCCTTTCCTCTGCGGGTCAATGATTCATCATTAATATCATCATGAACCAAACTTGCTGAATGAATTAGTTCTGAAGATAGTGCTAATGGTATGATTTCATCAATATTTTCCCCTCCTGCCAATTCATAGGCGAGAATAATTAAAATTGGACGAATACGCTTACCGCCTGCCAAAACAACCTGTCCAGCAACATTAGCAACTTCGCCATAAAAAGCAATCTTCTCCTCGATTAGAGTTTCTAAATTGGCATTGACAAAGTCTCGAATCTCTTCAAGACGGTCAAGTATCGCATTGTCCTCCATGAATCATCCCACAGGGGTCGCCTTCTTAACGAGTGGCGGGCGCCCTTTGAGCGCTGGCAAGTGCTAGCCGAGGTGAATGCAATTACTGAAGAGGGCCGATTTGAGATCCTTTTATGCCCCGAATTAGGGGACGGTGTTCACACACATGTCCAAAAATTGATTGACAATCATCCAGATGGTTTAGTTTTGGTTGAAAAGCAAGTTCCGCATCTAGAAACTGCAATTCAGCTACTTCGTGAAGGGCATGGAGATATGGTTGCAGCATCTGGAAGATGGTGGTTTGAAAACCGAAGTAGTGACCTTGTTGCATCGGTTGTTCTACCGCGTCGTGAACCGACACGGGTACTTGTGAGTGAAGATAAACCTGAATATATTCCAAAGGGTGGAATCATAATCGCAGATTGTGAGATTGTTCGTCGGCAAATGATTAGACTACGCAAAGACATACAAGTGTCCCTACCCAATGAATTTGGGGATGCGCCTGAAGGTGTGTTTGAAAGAACTCTTTGGCTTGAAGAGCTAAGGCAGAATTCATCAATAGATGGATACATAATTCCTCGTGCACTACATGCCTCATTACCATTCAGAACGAGGAGGCACACCTTAGGAATGCAACGGGAAAATCCTGAGAGGTCTCGTTTTATCCCAGTTCCGCTCGACGGATTCACAGTATTAATCTCTAGACAAGATTTCCCAGTGGGTGGTTTAGCTGAAATCACAGATGTCGGTGCTGCATTCTCTCTACGTCTTGAAATGATGATTCTGGATAATATCGACGAGGACATGCACCATAAAGTCGCATTGATGGTTGAACAAAGAAAGGTTGGGACCATTCTTCGTGAAGCACATAGAACTGGAGATGATTTAGCCAATCGTGGCATGGTTACGGACAAAGATGAGATTAAGAGTAGTAAAACACGAATTGACATCGCCCTTGAAACCGTTAACAAAGATGGAACTGTTACTGCGGGAGTAGAGAAGGTATTCCCGCCTGCTGAAAGCCATTCAGCAACTCTAACTGTGCTCAATAATTGGAATAGTATATTGGATATTATGCGTGGTACCCCTGAGGAAGAAACGCGTGGAAGGATGAAAGAATTGATGGATATTTACATTGATGAACTGGTTTCCAAAGGACGTCTTTCTGAAGATAGAATATACTCGCCTCTGATTAAAGAAGATGATTAAGAGAGTCCTGGGTGATCTTCACCGGACATTTCTTTGATTCTAGTTCGGCATTTTTCAATATTTTCAGGATCTCTATTTTCGCCTGCCAAGATTAAATCATATCCGTTGTCGTTTAGCTCCCGAGATAATTCAATCATCTCGAGTGGTGCATTGGCATCTACTACATCCGAAATAGATTCATCTATTTCTCTTGCAGATGATTCCCAAGAACCTGATAATTTGAGTAAATCTTTTGTTAGTCTCTCAATAATATCAACTGCAGATGGAGGTCTAGCAAGAGCACCTTGAATGCGTCTTGCCGCATCATTATGAAGTGCACGGAGTTCGCCTAAACGAGTGGCTGCGCCAATGATTTGGGTAGACATTAGTTCACGATCGCCGCCTTTAACCAGTCTTTTCTTGGCTTTTTCCAATTCTCTTTTCACTTCCGATGATCCTGCAATAATAGCATCTTGAATACTTGCGACTTCATTCAAAATTTGTTGGACTGCCTCCACTCTGTCGCTCATCTCTTCCTCGAGACGTACTTCTTCTCTTCGTAGGTCATACCTTATTGTGTCAATAACTCCAGAAGCAAGAGCAGTTGCCTCCTTTAGCGATATTTTAGCAGCCCGTTCATATCGCCCCATAGTCCGTCCTCATTTACTGTTGGTGTGGCAATGGTTTGAAGATGTTGCCGACAGTTGTAGTAAGTTTTTCTTGGCCCCGTAGGGGCCTTGAGAAGAAAAATAACCTCAAAGAATGCCCTTCTCGAGGTATCCATAGGGGTGCAACCTCAAATATGGAGAGGGATGGAGGGAGACTGTAGGTATACAAATGAACGATAAGCAAACCCTTCTTTCTGATCTACATCAAGCCAGATTAGATCGCTTGAAAGAGATCTGTGCAGAGCATGGACTTTCACGCAATGGTTCTGTCGAGGTTTTGCGCGCTAGACTTATTGCAGACCTTGTATTAGATGAATGGGATTTATCTCCTGAAGGAATAGAATCTATTCTGAATAATGATTTGGGTGGCGTACTTGCGGTTTTTGGAGTAAAGAAATCGGGTTCGATTAGAGAAAGAAGACAGCGACTTTTCTTACACTTGAATCATGATGCCAAACAACTAACTCCCGAAAAACTGGATACATTGTCCAGAGATGATTTGCATAACCTTTGTTTGAAACTAGATTTACCCCGCTCTGGAGCAAAACAGGCTCTACTGATGAGGGTTGCAGGAGTTCTAACCTCCCAAAATGGTTCATGGGGAGTAATAAAAAAGAGTCTGCGTCGCCCACGTGGAGAGCCAAAAGCAATCCAAATTCCTTCACCCTCGGATGAATATGAATCTGCCAATGAAACTAAGATTCAGCCCCAAGTAGTTGTTGCAATTGAAGAGAGCGCACATGTTACAGAGGTAGAGGTCGTTGAAGACACTCACGAAAATGAGGAAGTGCAAATTATTGAGATTTCGCCTTCACCAATGCCAGAAATAGTTCCAGAATCTCCTGTAGTTGAACTAACAGAATCCGTAATTGTAATCGAAGGACGGATTGCTGAAATAGACGCACTATGCCGAGATTATCTCTTGGTAGGTTCAATAAATGATACTGATGACGTCAACGCATTTATTTCTAGCCTATCCGAACATGGACTGCCAGTAAATGACGAAAATGCCGCTGATTTTGTAAAAGCCAGGCTGTACTCTTTGGATTCGATTGCGAAGGCGGAAAAGGATGCAATGCATACCCTGCCTAATTCATGGCGCGAGAGAGAAGCACTACGCCGTTTCGAAGAGGCTCGTGGCACATTAAGGGAAATATTACCTGAGATGATTACTTCTACCAGCGGTGATATGATTAAAGCACGTATGGCATTTGAAGAAAAGGCTAGAGAATTGAACCTTGACTTGCGCTTGCCTTCTGTTTCAGGAAGATTGCATGCATTATTTGATTTACAAATTTCACTTGATGAAGAAATTGCGGCAACAGATCCTCGTACTGCTCGAAGAACAAGAGTTGTCCGACTACTACAGCATGGTGCGATACACCTACAATCTAGTGAAAGAAGAACCTTGGACCGACTAGAACGAAATATCGAAGGATTTGAGCAATTGGTTGAAGCCATTCTTGAAAAATCTGAAGGATCATACAATGACGCTCAACAAACATTGGTAATCAGATTCCTTGAAAAGAAGGGTTACGATGTAAATAATGCTGAACTACGACCAAGAGTTGTGGCTGCAGCTGGTATAATTGGAGCGGAACTAGGACACATTTCACCTTCTGAAATTCCGAGAATCGCCCCTGGAATAAAAGTTTCAGATACTGAAGTCGATTCGATTATAGCAGATCTGAAGAGGCTTGCACAACAATTCAAGCCAAAGGGTGAACCACAAGATATTGATGAAGACATTCAACTCGCCGAATCAGTGGCCGATGCATCTGACAGAATTGCATCTATGAGAAATAAAATCGACGGAGTAGATGAACTACTCGCTCGTCTGAATATTTCTGACAGTTAACGTGTTGCATAGAAACTTTGGATAACCTTAGTTACGGTTTCGATGTCTCTAATGTCTCTTCGAAGTAAGTCTGCAAGTATTTGCTCGCGTTGCTTGACATGTTGCTCGAATTGAGCAGGAGTGATTCCTGCAGCCTTGCAAATAGTCTCTCTCATCTTAGATGGAATTCCTGTTTCCTCAATAGTATCTGTTGCTGCATTGTATTTCCAGATTGCATTGAGACGCGGTTTATCCCCTTCCATACCTGCCACTTCAGCTACTTCAGTAATCTTTCTTGCAGTTTTTCCATTGACATGAAGACGGGCTTGAATAATAATCAGATCAAGACCTGTAAGCATGATTGGAGGTACATTCATTGGCGGGTTAATCATCCTAGTAATGGTCTCCATAGCAGTATTTGCGTGGAGTGAACCGAATGAACCATCGTGTCCCGTATTCATTGCTGTAAGCAGGGTTGCTGCTTCACTGGAACGAACTTCTCCTACAATAATACGGTCAGGGCGCATCCTTAAACTTGATTTCAGGCAGTCATTCATATCAACAGCAGGAGTTCCATCAGGCCTTTCACGGCGTGTTTCCATTCTTAGCCAGTGATCATGATAAACTTGCAATTCCGCAGTATCCTCTACCGTCAATAAGCGCTTGTGCCAGGGAATATACATTCCAAGACAGTTTAGTGTAGTGGTTTTACCAGACCCGGTACCACCTGCAATAACGAAATTTGCTGGTCGACTATCAATTCCCTCAATCCAAACCCACATCATAGCAGCCAAGCGCAGATTTACGGTTCCGAACTTAATCAAATCTATCATAGTAAGTGGATCCTCTCTGAATTTACGAATAGTCAAAGTTGGACCATCTGGAGAAACTGGAGGTATTGTTCCATTTACACGGCTACCATCTGGTAGACGACCGTCGAAAAGAGGGACAAGACCAGGGCCGTCTCCTAAGGGAACTGAAGTAAACGATGCAATATTCCTCGAAACTTCGAGACCGTTTGCATCATCTAGCCAAATATTGGTGCGGCACATACCGTGGTCTCTATGAGCAACTTTGACACACTGAGCTCCACCATTGTACATGACCTCTTCCAAATTATCATCTTCTAGTAATACTGCAAGGTTGCCGTAGGGATTTGCTTCAATCTCTCCATCCACATAGTACATCGGTGCTGGATGACTTGCTTCCATGTAAATTGTTACTCGCCCGTACTGTTCCAATATTTGTTCCATTTTTTTAGCCTCCAATTACAAGAACTCCGACATGATAGATGCTCATTGAGACAGCCATCCACAGTGGAGCCCACCAAAAATAAGAACGCAATCTACCCAACATGCGTCCACTCACTCCAATAGCCACTAATGAAGCAGCGCCAAAGAATAGAGTGAATGATGAATTAAATTCTTCCAATTGGAAACCTTGACTTCGTGGTGCAAAGAGTCCAACGATAAATGCAATCAAGAACGGTAGACCGATTGATACAAACATGATAATCAAAATCGCTCGACCCATCAAATCGGACTCCCTTCGATTCATTAAATCGTTTAATCTCTCATAATCTCGAGACATATTTGCCAGTATTTCTTGTAGCGGAGCATCTTGTTCTATAGCGGTTGAAACGAGATGCATTACTCTCTGAACTTGTGGTGAACGTGATTTTGAAGCGAAACTTGCCAGGGCTGAATCAAAGGTAGAAGCATGGCTTTCAAGTAAAGTCTCACGAAGCAGTTTTCCAAGAGTGCCTGAGTTACGCTCTGCTTCTGCCATCATTGCTTGTTGTAGACCTAGTCCCGCACCTAGAGAATCTGAAAGTGCTTCTAGCATTGCAGGTAAGTCATTCTCAATACTTCGGCGCCTTTGTCGTTCAAGAATAGGAGGTATTCCCCCCACTGCGCATGCTATACTAATCGTAATTAGGAATAATAGAAATGGCTCATTCCTAAACATTTCGAGAATCCCATATAGCATAATATCACAACCCCGGGTCCTTTGTATGAGCTTTCAGACCAATGAGTGCCATACCAACTAAAGTTAGAATTAATCCCACATTCACAATCCTCATTATTGCGCTTTGATCCATTTCTCCGAATAATTCTTCAGCGCCTTCCATAAGTTGCGGTGCGATTCCAAGAATTGCTAAAATGATTGGACCAATCATCCCGATAGATAGTAAAGTTTCAGGAACGCCCCCTAACTCTTCGATGTACTCCTTGACACTCTCGGTCCTTGTTTCTTCCATCCTTTCGCCCTGTTTGCGAAGGGTCTCGATGATGTCTGTATTCTGAGTTACATTGTTCAACATTGTATTGATCACTCTTTTGTAACCATCTGTTTCGGCTTTCTTTAGAAGGCTCCTGAGTTCTTTTTCCATTTGCCTTCCTTTGTTGATGTTTACCATCAAATCACTGAAATCTTTCGAAATGACTCCATAGCCACCTTGCGCAATAGAGTGAATTGCAGCTTCAAGACCAACTCCAGAGCCCATCAGAACATCTAATGTCCTAATGACATAGAGAATCTCTTTCGACTCATCCAACGAACGCATCTAACTCCCTCAACGAATATCTTCTATGAATTCAAATGTGTATTGACCTTCCGCTCCATCAAATTCCATTTTCCCGAAAACAGTTTTTACGTCTCTTTCTTCAAATGGGTCATGGATGTAGGGCTGTCCGCTTCTGAACATGTTGATTATTTTCTTATAATCCTCAGCATCCATCTCTCCACGAACAGTGTATACTGCCGATTCGGCGCCTTCATCTACCAAATCATCACCTTCTCCTCCATGGAGAACAGTACGGGTAATTCTACGCGTAATTACAACGCTAATATCTGCGTTTGGCAGCCTAAGCCAATCGGCGCTTGAAGTTCCACTTGCTGGACGAATAAAGAAATCAGTTCCTACCACTAGCCTCACCTGTAAACTGATGAGGTCGCGAATGGGCCTTGAACCTGTTGGAGTAAAATGCCTCAAACAGTTACCTTAAACCATCCAAATCTCGGCTCATGTACTTTACCTTCTTCGGATAATTCATCTAAACTTGCTTCTGCAGCGTCTCGATCGTGACCCCTTGCAGCCGCATTGGATAGTAAAGTGTCGAAATCAACTCCTTCTCCCTGGTCCAAACGTACGATTAAATCAAGAATTACTTGCTTAAGGTCTCCAGATTCACCACCTGTGCTTTGATTTTCTTTAGATTCATCACTCGAATCGGTAAGGCTGGTCTGTGGAGAAGGTGTTTTTGGAGTAGCCGATGGCATTCGATCTTCAGCGATGTCAAGCGTTTGCATGATATTGAGTCGATAATTCTCAATATCGATTTCGCCATAGTGCTCATTTGCCAGCAATAGGTTGTTGCACAACTCTTCATCAATACCGCCAGCACGTAATGCATCAACTGTTTTGTCAAGTGTAAGTGATTTTTCATGCGCATCCATGCGGGTTAGCATCCCTTCAGCAGATTTTACTAACCATTCCCTGTATGTCGAGCGGGTAATTACCGCTGCTTCCTCCGGTCTAAGGCTAGTATAAACGGCCCCTTCTTCAGATTGGAAATAACGAGCCTTAGCTGTCATCAAGAGCATTATTGTTTCGCCATCATCAGCTCTAGCCGCCAATTGTACAATGAGTTCTCGCATCGACTCAGGTGCGAAGTCGCCAACTGAGAAGTAATGAAGTCCAGATGGATCTCTTATCTGTCCTTGCCACAAGGTTGCCCCATTCGAAGTTTCACGTGGTTCAATACGCTCAAGAAGCCCAGCAACTACCAAGCGGTTAACTTTCGCTCCGAGTTTAGTAATTACAAATAATGGATCAAATTCACCCGAACCCTGTTGATGCAGGGTAGATTCTCCAAATTCAGATGCCAGCATATGCCATGCAGGTTGTCGCCTAGCTCTTCTTTCCGGTTGCATCAAACCACCCCCCATTTGGATCTTAATTCAGTAGCAACTAAACCAGAATCTACTTCTATTAATTCAGCATCATCTGATAGTAGCATAGCTCCTTGCTCATCTACAATTGTTCGCCCAGAAGCTTTCAATTGTCGACCAAGCAAACGTTCTCTAAGGCTTTGAACAAATGCCATTGTTCCGTTTTCTGTAACTTCTTTGGAAATGGCATCTTCATCCATTCCAAGTAATTTTTCTGATGCGGATTTGTTAACGATCAATGAAATTGTAGATCTGCCATCATCCAATACCATTCGTAGCCTTACATCTGAATTTCCATTTTGTGAGCCATGTGTTGCACATTCTCCATCTCTTAAGACTCGACGGCATTCAGTACAGCGGCTGATTATTCCAGAATCTTCTCTGACAGATATTACATGCCCAGAAGTAGAAATTCCAACTCGGCTCGCACCTGTTGCTAAACCAGACAGTGGCACTTCAACCAAGTTATTGGCTAGGTCGATTTCATCGCCCCAAGGTGGTGCTGCCAAAACCTCGATTTGAGATGCATTATCGATTGTGATATCTGGAATGCCCTGCCACGCCCGTACTCTTACACCGCGCAAGCGTATTACAACTGGTGTGGATTCAAAATCAAATGGTGGCTCTGACCAAATTGAACATCGGCATCGTCCAGTAGGGTCTGCTACGTCACCAGACCAAACGCTCTTGGATTCGCCTTCGCTACTATTGAAATCGCGCTTCAGCATCTTTTGAACTTCGACAATGATTTCAACATCACGCGAACCATCTTTTAAGTCCTCGATTCGACTGACTGAGTTCGCAGCCAAATCATCTGCAGAAGCGAAATTCGAATCGTGGTATATCTCGATTCTTGTTGATGAACTGATGTTGAGCTCAGGAGTATCTCTGAATGTTCTTATTTGCACATTTTCCATCTTGAGTAAAGAGCCGATTTCATGTTCAAAGGGCTCCCATGATAGGAAACCGATTGCTCCTGTGCCATCGGCAATGCGGCCCCTTACGACGTCTAGAGAGCCGGAGCCATCTTTACGATTAATCACATCTTTGCGACTTGCTAGTAATCTGCCGACTACTGTGACCAAGCCATCTGAAGTGATTTGATTGATGTCTACAGGTTCACCCGGCGTTAGAACAGTTCGTTCACCTTCACGTAAAACTACAACTCGACTCGATTGATTGATGTTAAGGCTCATACGCCCCTGGTATTCGTTTACTGAAACGCCTTCCAGTCGAACAACAGCACCTGGTGCGATGTTAGGGTTGTTTCCCCAATCCTTGAACTCCCACCTTGTTCTATTTCCTCCTTCCGACCATGGTTGGTCTTCTAGAAGTCCATACGGGACAATTTTTTCTTCTCCTCGAACCATTGTTGTTCTTGGGTTATGAGTTACAATTTCTACTTCAATTTCGACATTACGGTCATCTGAAGAGAGATCTGATAATTTATCCACCTTCTTGGTAGGTATGTTCTCTTTTTGTGAAGAACCTGTTTGAGAAGACTGTGTAGCAGGGACTCCAGTATCGGATTGAAACCTCCGTAGTACTGAGCGTATTGCATCTTCGGGTGGGATTAAGAAATCTTTCTCATACCTAGCGAAGGCTTCCGTTACTTTTTCAGCATCGGCTTCTGGTACTTGCTTGAGGACCTCTGCCACATGGGCTTCATAGTTCTCAGACATCAGGAACACCTCGACGGTCTAATTGTTGATTCAGGCCCGTCGTAGGACGGGTGTTCGGGCTTTCGTGCTGGCTGGTTGAGATTTGTTGACACTACCTTTCACCTCCGTGGAGTTAGATGTTATTTGGAGACGGTTCATGAAGATGTCTGCCAGTTTCTAAGTGAAACTGAAAGTATTATCCTCAAGCAGGATTTATTCTCAATCCGTCCATCAATAGTACATCCGTCACATGCATTGAGCCTGTGCTGTATGAACCCTTGCGTTTTGCAGACTCTCCCAATACAACTCGCCCTGCTAGTGCTTTAGCCAAATTGCCTGAAAGGCCTGCTTGGGAAAGTGAGCCGATAATTTCACCAGCTTCAACTCGTAATATTGTGGAAGTGGTTACTGAAAAGTCTCCACTGGTTGGATTCGCTGTGTGCGCACCCATAACACTGTGGACAATGTATCCCGTTTCCATTTCTTCTATCAGGCGGTCGCGTGACAATGTTTTGTCTGATGATGACAGTATCAAGTCACTGCAGCCACAAAGTGGAGGTGATGTATGCCCCCCACGGGCTGCTGACCCTGTTGATTTTGCTGATGAAACCTTACCTTCTGCAACAAGTTTCGCAGCGTCGCGTGTCGCCCATATTTCACCACTTAAACGACCAGAATCCACAAGTGTCTGTGTTCTGCTAGGCACACCTTCACCATCTCTAGATCCAGAAGACATTCCACCTTCCATAAGGCCATCATCAATCAATGAGAGGTGATTGGCCATTACCATTTGATCCATTTTACCGGACCAAAAGGATTCTCCTCTTGCTAATCTTTCACCTTTAATTGCTGCCGGAACTACAACTGAGAATAATGGTGAAAAACCATCTGAAGTCATCAATACTGGGCAATCTTGAGTCTCGCCACCAGGGATTTTGTTACGCGTAATTTGTGACCAGTGAACCGCTTTTTCCACGCTTGCTGTCAAATCTTTGAGCAAAAATCTCGATGATTCCCCTTCATATGAAGAGGTCAAATGTTCATCTTCATCGATTGAAACATGGACGCCTACTCCATGCGCAGTATGAATACCTCCGTCTTCAATTCCACTACTTGTTACAATCGCTCCTGCGCCGGCACTAACCCCTACGCCACCACCGACTGCAACAGCCCTAGAATCTAGTTCAGCGACCTTAGTAAGTATGTCATCACCTTGCTCCAGTAAATCTTCAGGTCCCATGTCTAAAATTGATTTATCTTTCATCCCACCAACTTTACTGGCATCCTGATTACTAGGTAATTCGAACCCGTCGATTGAAGGTGATAACTTTGCAATACCAATGGCTTGCCTAATTGCTCTTGCAGCTGTATTTGGATCGACAAGATGTGCATATCCATAACGTCCATCTTCAACGACCCTTATTCCAAATCCACCTTCGCCTCCACCAGATGCCATTGAAATGCGGCCTGCTTCGATTTCAAGTGAGTGCCCATATTCTTGTGTAGCAAATACTTCCCATTGCTGCACACCTGCTTGTTCACAGGCCTTACCAATCGCATGTGCTGACTCTAAAAGTCTCTCAACTGCATCATCTGGAATCATATTCATCCCACCAATGCTTCTTTGATTCTCATCAAGGGACCACCATCGCCAACGGGAACAGTCTGCCCCTTCCCACAGAAACCAGGCGCTGCAAGATGTGAATCACGAGTTAGTCCATCCACATCTTTGAGTATTTGTAGAGTCATACCTGAAACACTAACATCCTTTACTGGACGAGAAAGTGAACCATTTTCGATAATCCATGCCTCTTGGGCGGCGAATTGGAATGAACCTCTACCTGTATCCACCTGTCCGCCTCTGCTTCCGCATGCATATATTCCAAAATCAATATCTTCAATCAGGTCATCTAAATCTTTGTGAGTACCACCTTGAATGACTGTATTTGACATTCTTACAAGCGGGTGGTGTAGACCGTCTTGTGCACGTGCACCTCCGTTTGGCTCCAAGTCATATCGGTGTGCCGTTTCACGGTGGTTGAGATACTCGGTAAGAACTCCATTTACTATCAGGTTCTTCGGCCTTGGATTTACTCCTTCGTCATCGATTGGATAACAGCCATAGCCACCCCTAAGAGTTGGATCGTCAATTACGGTACAAATCTCAGAACCAATTGTTTCTCCAAGACGCCCTTCGAGACAAGAGTCTCCTGCCGCAACTAAATCTGCCTCGCAAGGATGACCTAATGCCTCATGGATGTATACTCCAGTCAAATCTCTATCTGCCACCAGTGGCATCCTACCAGAGGGTGCTCGTTCTGCACTTAGCAAACGCAGTGCAGAAATCTTTGCATTACGGCCCATTTCTCCAAGGTCGCATTTCTCGATTACCTCAAGACCACCTTCGCCTCCATGCCTCATTCTATAGGACACTACGTCATCGCCATCTCTTGCTGTGACCATGCCATTAATCAGACTACGTTGGAATGACCAAACACGATTCATTCCTTCACTTGTCATTAGTTCTGTGTGAATATGTTCATCGGACCAACCAGTCGATGTTGATACAATTCTTTCATCGTCTTTTGCTTCATTATCAATAGCTAACATCATCTCAATTCTTTGGTCGAGATCTGTCTTTCTGACATCTTTTACACTCTTCCAGTGAATTTCATCTTCAATTATTGGAACTTCCGCTAATTCAACGACCGTTTGTGAAGGGGCGCGCCTAGCAGCGACCGCTTTAGCCAAACGAAAAGTGGACTCTACTTGGTCAACAATCGAGGCTATGTCGCTTGTAGAATGGACGCCCCAGGCTCCATCTGCAAGAATTCTCATTGTAACTCCGACCTCTTGACCAGGAATAGCACGCTCAAGTTTACCATCCTTCAGTGAAGCGGTGTTAGTAGTTTCACTGACCAACCTGATTTCAGAGTAGGTTGCACCCAAACTCGAGGCTAGGTTTAGAGCCTTAGTAATCCGGTCCTCATCAAGCAAACGGCCGCTTGAAAATGGTGAATTGTTTTGGGGGCTGGTGACTACCATGTACTGTGGTAATGCTGAGGCTCTTTGACACTTACGAATATTAGCGTAAATCAGATAGGTGAATATGGGCGATTGCTGCGTTTTCATCAACTCCAACATCGATTCCAATTCTTTGAGCATCAAAAATGTCCAAACAGGGCCTATCTTCTAAGACTGTAAAGCCCATTTTATTCGCATGCTCGACATACATTTCACTACTAGATTCGCATGATAGGTCGACTATCCACGCCGTAGTATCTCCTTTGCAAAGGCCGGCTCGGTCGAAACTAGCTGCTACATGGTGTGTCCCTGAGAGTAAACGCATAAATTCTCCATCAAAAGAATTGGATTTCATATTGCCTCTTTCTTTGTTTCTCATTAGAACTTGGTGCGCTACCCATCCATGGATATCGCTAGCAAGACAAGTTCCACTAACCAATGCCCAGTTTTCTGATTCCCTAGAGTCTAGCCAAGTCATAACTAGTGCTCTTGGGTCGGTACAAGGAGATGCTAAGGCAACCCTGAGACAAGGAAATGGTGGTACGGCCACAACATTCCCAGAACCTCTTCTGTTTCAATCCTGACGCTCCCCCGGTAATGGTTCATCGTCACTTCGTGATTTTCTTTCAGTAACTGGAATTGAAATTCGGTTCACTGATTCTATAATTCTTCCAACCAAAACCGGACCCCATCCTCGTAATGATTTGAGTGCATCCAATTCGGTTGGACTCATTGTTAAGAGGTCTGCAGGTGTACGAATACCCATTTTGGATAATGTCCGTGCCCTGTTACGACCAATATTTCTCACCTGTACTAATTGTAGCAGATCTTCTTTACAACCAGCACGAACTCTTGCTCGCACTAGTTCTATCATTCCAGCAAGTTCAGTAACATAACCAAGATGTTCCTCGGCAAATACATCATCTCTGAGGAGTACTTCCCTTGCGGCAAGAAGAAGCCAAGCCATCAAATCTGTTCGTGAGTGTACATCACCGGGAGTTACCCCGATTTCTTTCTCAATATTGCGAAGGTCTTCTTCTTCGCACCACATTTCAGTACACCATGCACTCTTTACCAATCCCATTGCTCTTTCATCTATTGGGCTTTCAATCAGTAATTCATCCTCTACCAATGCTGCTTTTTGTCTTAGCATGCTACCAAATTCTAATTCGCTAGATTTTGGCCATAATGAAAGGAAATCTGGAGTTGCTGCAACTAAGTGACAAAGACTGAATTCAGTAACGGGTAAACTTTGTCTAACTGTTCTACGGACTGCACGACGCAAACCATCTATGATGATGTCTGCAGAAAGAGGATCAATGTATAATTGTGCAATTCTCTCCCCCATCGGAGTTGCTTCATAGGATGAATCCAATGCTTCAACATTGAATGTAGTGGGCTTTTCAATAGTTATTTGAGATGCTCTTTGAAACCCAAATGTGGCTTCTGTTGGCTCTTTAGACTTACCCGAGGTGAAGTCGACTCCCGATGCAGATTGTGCTGCATCGACCCATGATGGCTTTTCATCATCCCATTCTTCACTAACTGAGCCGATTGTTGTTCTACGGATGAAGCGTTTCTCAACTAGCCATCTAAGCATAGAATCTATGTTATCTTGAAGATATGAATGGGTTTGTGAATGTCCCAAAAAGGTGCTTGAAAAGAAATCACCGATTTCCCTTCGTAGATTTAATCCGCCTGTTGCGATTGACGATAGTAAATGGAATCTCATAGCTGGCTCCGCCGCTAATTTCGAGGTTATATCCTCCACTGGACCATGGATATACCTCTCAGCGACAGTGTCTGCAACTTCTCTTGGGTCTCCACCCTTACATGCAAGCCACGCTTCACCAAGTGGATCATAGCGTGGCCTTCCCGCACGCCCAAGCATCTGCCTAACTTCCATCACAGGTAAGTATCGGCTCATTCCGTCTTCGTATCTTTTCAGATCCCTGACCAGAACTCTTCTTGCAGGAAGATTAACGCCTGCTGCCAGAGTTGGTGTTGCACAAAGGCAGTGGAGCATCCTCTCCTTGAATGCATTCTCAATAATCCGGCGCTGGGTATGCATCAACCCCGCATGGTGAAAAGCAACACCGCCCTGAACACATTCCGCCAGAATATCCCCCATTGCGGAATTAGATGTTCGCGAAAGTTTCTCTGATAATTCTTTGAGTGGACCAAGCGTTTCTGGCTTTTCTTTTGCGAGATACTTGTGCATCCGTTGGCTCAATTTCTTGGCTTCCGATTGCGCAGAGCGCCTTGCTCCGACAAATACTAGCAATTGCCCTCCATGTTGGTGTACATCACTCAATGCGGCCCAAGCAACATGGCTCTTTGGGCCAGTTAGGGTTCGAGGTGGGTTTAGATTACCGGTTGATGACAATTCGCTCTTCTGAACTGCTCGCGGTTCGAGATCTAATTCTGCAAGTGTTGCATACTCAAGACTAACTGGTCTCCACTCTGAAACTATTAAATCGCTATCCAACCAGTCTGCAAGGTCTTGCGAGTTACCTACGGTCGCAGATAGAGTGATTATTTGTGCATCTGGTAAAGTATGACGAATACGTGTCAGATTAATCTCCATTGTAGGCCCTCTATGGCTGTCATTCACTAGGTGGAATTCATCTGCAACTACAATCGAAACCCGCCGCAATACCTCTGGCTTAGAACGCATCAATGAGTCTAACTTCTCGCTAGTACAAACCAGAATATCACAATCGTCTATTTGCTTAGCCTCATTTGGAGCATCACCGATTCCTAATCCTATTTTGAGACCAAGGTGCTCCCCCATTTGTTTCAATTCATCCTGTTTTTCGCTAGCAAGGGCCTTCAATGGAACGATATAAATTCCACGGGAGCCTATCTTTTCGACTTTTATTTGATGTACCAATCCCATAAAAGCAACCAAACTTTTACCGCTTGCCGTTGGAATACAGACCATGGTATTGCGTCCAGAAAGAATTGAAGGCATCGCCTGGGCTTGTGGTGGATGGAGAGTAGAAATCCCCCATTCATTCTGAATGAAATCTACGAAATCCTCTGGAAGGCCGAGTCGCGAAATTGCGCGTTCAGGGTCACCCATGAGAAACGAGTGGTGGTCAATAGTCCAAAAGGTAAGCGATTGATTCGCCGACACCCTCAAGGCCTATCTGTCATGTGGGCACAACATGAGCCCCGATGATAGTGTAGTCGATGAGAGACTTTCAATCTTTGAAGATGAACCTGATTTGAATGATTGGTTTGAAGTCATTTGCGGTTCATTAATGGCAGTAATTGGAATATTTCAACTGATATCTCCGGGTAATTTAGTTGACCCTGATGTTATGAGATGGTTCGCTGCTGCTGTCGCTGTTTCGGGTTTGGTTTGGGCATCTCACGGATTAAAAGACATGGCCATAAAAGAGGTACGCAAATCTATTGTTCTTCTCGAGATGGGTTCTCGCCAAGGCTCTGTGGATTATGGATTGATTCGTGATGTTATTCTAAATCCGGGCCAATATGCTGATTTTCTCGTAAAGGAATATGAAAATGCTTATTCCGACGGAGTAATTTCCGACAAAGAGTTAGCAGAATTGAAAACTATCCAAGATGCACTGGGAATAAGTGACGAGGCTGCGGCTAAAATTGCGGTTGGTGCAGCTATTAAATCTGCAATTGCAGATGGTGTAGTAAGCGATGAGGAGAGAGCTATGATAGACGATGCTGCAAAGAATCTTTCCAAGGCTAAGCGCACTAAGCTATCCAAGGCACTCGATAGTGGAAAGATTACTGAGGAAGTTGAGAAGATTCTGCAGTCACTTGACGAATAATCAATTCCAAATAGTTCCAGAGGTCATCTGTTCCAACATTTGTTTTGCGTTACGTCTTCTTTTATTCTCTAGGCCAATACCAATTATTGAGAGTGTTATTCCCCCAATAACCCAAATGTATTGGGATTCCAATAATGGAGCGGAAGGGTTTACTGAATCGGTAGAATACAATAGGTCATGATCTATATCGGTGGCGAATTGTACTCTGAAATCTAAATCATCTTTAACTCCGTCAAGCATTGTAATAGAAATTAAACTGGGATATAGATTATCTTGCATTAGTCGCCACCTTCCTTCTGGTATATCCACAGGACGTGTTCCCCATGCAGGGTCTTGGACCAAACCTAAACTTCCGGACTTAACCATTTCAGTATTGAAATTTATAACATTTGATTGAGGTAATTCATCTACCACTAACAATGCTTCAAGCATCAATAAATCCAGCATCAGTGTACGTGCAGATAGTAGTATGAAAGTTCGTGAGTGCGCATCTAACATGTCATCTATTGGCTGGCTACTACTCTTCTGTGCCACCTTTGCAAAAATTAGATTTTCCAAATTTAATTGATATATTTCGGGAATATGCAATTGCCATCTCCCATCATCGAGCGCCCAAGCAGCATCTGCTTCAAGGCGCACGGAAAGTGTTTCACCATCGAGCATTCCGAAGGTTGCACCAACATGCATTGCTCTTGAAGACGCAGGAGTTCCGGGGTGAGACGCATGCCACAATTGATCCAGTCTTGTATCAATTAAATCATCGAGACTCATGTCATCTGATGAATTCATTTCACCGGCAATCGTCCATAATGGGGATATAAGACCACCCAGTATTAGGATAAGTACACCTGGAACAAATATACCAAAACGAATTGCTTTCGAAGTTGTATCTTCTTTTATTTCAATGGCAAAGCCAACTAGTAATGCCAATGACAGAACTAATACCATCAAGCCAGATGCCGCATTGAGTTCTTTCGCACCAGAATCATCAGCCTTCATTCCAAGGCCTTCCCATTTCCAAGATGAATAATCAAATTCTTCAGGCGATGTTGGACCTATGCCTTCAAAGGCAATGATTCCAGCCCATTGATAAGCTTGGAACGAATTTAGTTTACCGCCAATACACAAATTGTAATCTCCTGTAGGCAAAGCTCTCCATTGCCAAGTCATCCGTGTCTCACCATTGATTACTTCGGTTTCTAATTCAGGAGTTGGTGCCAACCTTCTGTCGGGAAGTATTAGATCTGGTTGACCATGTGATTGTTCGATTTCAGAAGGGACTTCTTCCCACACAAATGTGATTCTTAGCAATTCGTGGTTATCTACATCAAACTCCCAGCAATCTCTATCATCTTCAACTAAAGCACCATGGTGATTTGTTTCCAAGTCCGTAGGGCGTGGTGAGCCATCAGAAGATGGTTCGTCGATGTTTCGTGAATCAACATCCTCGGACCAAATGATATCCAGTAGCAAGTATGAAGCCCCACGGAGATTCAGTTGCCAAGTTCCTGGTCTATCAACTTCAAATTCTAACAAAATTCTGATTTCTTCTTCTGGCCATAGAAGCCGATCACCGCCATTATCAAGTGGTTCGTTTTCTATAAAGTGTGGCTCTGAAGCACCATTAATAGGATTATCATCACCTTCAAACTCTATCACGGTGGTTGACTGTGCAATAATGATGGTTACCTTCACATCGGGCCGAGATAAGCCTGCTATGTCATCTTGGTAACGTAAATCTACTTGCAATTCATCTATTTGGTCTGGGATTAAAGCGATTTCATCTTGAGTGGGGTGCATTGGTAATTCAATAAATACAATCTCAGGTGAAAATGGAGTTGCTGAGTTTACTGTTCCTCCAATACTTTCTTCGCCAGTATGAAATTCAGTTAGTGAACAGTCATTAACATCATTACAAGAAAACCAAAGCTCCCCCCCTCCGGTCTCGGAATCGATTGCTGCAGATACAATCGGGCTGCACAATAAGCAGAGGAAGGCTAATGCTACAATCCTCCGCATGGATTGTTGCCAGGGCTTAAACCTAATCACTGTGACGCTTTATTGGGTAAATCTACTAATACCGTCCGACAGATTCTGCAGAGGTATCGCCCTTTGCCTGCCTTTTGGCGAGGGTACTCTTTCTCGCATGTGTTACAAACCCAAAGCCAAGACGATTTTTCTTTCCGTAGCATTTCAGTGAATGATGACCCCATTTTTCCTGATTTAGGACTGGGCCAGAGTTCTTCCAATGAACGAAATGTTGAGTCATGCGCTGTATATCCTAATGCATGAACGAGTTCATGATGCATTACCCAAGCAGCGTAAGGTTTCCAGTCCGCATTTAGCAATCGTGGATGAAGATCGATGACCTCTACTTGCTCAGGCGCGCTAGGATTTCTAACACCTCTTTTCCAACGGGTTACGCCGTGTCGCTGTGTCGCATTCTTTCTTAGGACGCCTAATTTAATTGCAGTGAGGTTTGTAAGTTCATTATCACTCCAAACTTCCATAGCAGACATGACTTCGATAACAAAATCTCTCAGACCATTCAATTCATTCAATTGATTTACAGATGGTTTGGCCATTCATGACCACCGATGAAAAGCGGGGTGGCCTTCTTTAACTGCCACAAATAATCCTTTACCAGTAGCACAAATCTTGCCATCTGCGGTAAGTGTCATGCTAATTTTTGCTCGGTCTTCTAACAATTCTTCGACTTCTGCAAGAATATGTAACTCAACACCTGCAGGTGTTGGCCTACGCAATGAAACGCTGTAACTTGCAGTTACAGTACAGGGCGGCTCTTCAGAGTCGGAGGCATCCATCAAAGCAATTGCTGCAGCCCAATTTCCGTGGCAATCCAATAAACTTCCAATTATCCCTCCATTTATCATTCCCGGAAATGCCTGATGCTCATCAGATGGAGTAAATCGCATTTCGAGTCCACTCTCACATCTGTGAGAGTCGATTTGCAAACCTTTGTGATTAGCAGGCCCACACCCAAAGCAAATTGATGAAGGGGCATATTGGCGTTGAACTCCGACTCCCATATTGCTTGATGGTACGAGGAGGTTGATTTGTTTATCCTGACTTCCATCACCTTGATGTCACATCGATTAATGGCGTAGCATGGCGGAGAAGAAGAAGCGAGTTAGGGTCGCTCATGAACTTCCGAAAACGAGGCGCCTTGCAATTAAAAAAGCGCTCGCTGAACATGAATCTGAAGCTCGTCCTGAATGGGACAGATCTTCCGATTGGGGGGAAATCCGATTTTTACGAAAAAGAATCAAGCCTGGGGAAATGCGCACTGTAAAAATGCCATTACTAAAAGTAGAGATGGGTGATTCTTGGCCAATACCTATCACTGTTCTACATGGAATTAGACCTGGCCCAGTGGTCACAATAATTGGTGGAACTCATGGCGATGAATTAACTGGCCCAAGTGCATGTACAAATCTTCTATCTGCGATTTTCACCGGCCCAGACGGCGCACTCAATCCTAGTTCAATGGCAGGAACAGTGCGTATAGTTCCAGTTCTTAATCTGCCCGGATACCGCACTATGTCACGATATTTTCCCGATGGTAGAGACCTAAATCGTGCATTTCCAGGTCATTCCAAAAGTAACACAACTTCGAGAGTGGCTAAGAGGGTCACAAAAAATCTGATCAATGATTCTGATGTGATTATCGACCTCCATAGTGCCGCCACAGGTAGATCAAATATGCCACAAATAAGAGGAGATTTATCTCACCCTGAATCAAATTTACTTGCCAAAGCGTTTGGAATCGAAGTTGTCCTAGATAGTAGACCTCCTAAAGGCAGTTTGCGGCGAGTCGCCAATGACATGGATATCGCTGCCATCACCTATGAAGGAGGTGGCGCTAATTGGCTAGACCAAGCTGCGGTTAAGGTCGCTGTTCACGGCTGCTTGAACGTATTGCGGTCACTGAAGGTAATTCCAAAGAATCCAAGTCGTCCACGATTTAGGCTTAATGCAGGCGGTTCTACATGGCTAAGAGCTGGTGAAGGCGGGCTTCTTGATATGTTTGTCAGCCCTGGAAGTGTTGTAACAAAAGGCGATGTTGTCGCAATTATATCCGATCCTGGCTCCCCGGGGTTATCAGTTGATATTGTTGCACCAGAAGATGGTTTGATGATTTGTACTGCAACAAACCCATTCGTTACAGCAGGAACACCAGTTGGCCATATCTTACCAGTCACCAAGCACATGGAATTATTACGTTCACAAATTGATGACCGAGGCATACTGATTGTTAATGGAAGCCAAGGTGAGGCAATTTGGCGAGACGATGGTGATGAAATGGTTGAAATCGACGTTAGTGGCGAATGGTCCGGTGGTTCAATCGATGCTGAATGGAACCAAATATACACAGATGAGGCCGAACAAGAAAATGCAGAGTCTTGATTATTGCAAGAATCCCTTGACCGATGCTTCAACTTCTTCATCTTCCATGTTACGAGGTTGACTCTTGGCAACTTCGAAGAGATGTGCAACTAAATCTTCAGTTGCCTCATAACCTCTGTTCTCTAACCAATAAATAATGTTAGAACGTCCTGACATATGTCCAATTCGTATAACTTGTTCAAGACCAAAATCTCCAGCAGGTACGCCACTGTAAACACGATCAGCTAGCCACATATCCCCTTTATTGATCGCTTTGATAACTGCACTAGCGTGTACTCCAGTCCCTGTTTCAAAAGCATCCTTCCCAAACACAGGGTAATTCCGTGGCAGTGGGACTTTGATGTATTCATTGGCTTTTTCCACATACTCGCTTAGCATTGAAAGATCGTTTTCTATAACTCCCATCAGTGAAAGGTTGACCAGGGTTTGGTCTAGCGGGGCGTTCCCAGCCCGTTCCCCCACACCCAGTGCAGTACCATGTATCACATCTGCACCTGCTTCAACCGCTGCAAGATTATTTGCAACACCTAGCCCTCTATCTTGATGACCGTGCCAGTTAACTTCAATATCTCGGCGTTGATAACCACCATCCTTGATGACTTCTTCATCGATAAATGATAATAATTGCTTTACCCCATTTGGAGTAACATGCCCACATGTATCACAGATACACAAACGCCTTACTCCCAAATCCATAGCCCTTTGATAAATTAATTTGACATCTTCGGGCTTTGAACGAGTAGTATCTTCGGTAACAAACATCACAGGTACATCATTATCAACAGCAAAAGATACTGCTTTTTCCATAGTCGATACCAATTTATCCATCGTCCAACCTTCAGTAAATTGACGTATTGGGCTAGTTCCAAGGAAGGCACTTGCCTGAATTTCCATCTCATGCTTTGATTGTAAATTTACTAATGGTTCAATATCATTCATCAAGGTCCTTACAGCAGCACCCGGACGGATTTGGAAATCATTTTCCTTGATGTGCATTAACATTGAATCAATGTGGTCTAGATGAAATGGTCCAGCACCTGGAAGCCCTAAATCGACTTTTTGAATTCCTAATCGTTCCATGTAAGTCAATAACTCAATCTTTTGTTCGATTGAAGGATTCAATGCACTAGGGCTTTGGAGGCCATCGCGTAAAGTTTCGTCATCAAACCAAACACCGTGCGGGTGGTTTGATTGGTCTCTTGAATATTCATAGTCAACAACGTTCCAGTCATAGATTAATTTCTGTTCATTCATTGTTTCACCACCAGTATTGTTAGCGCTCCCTACTTACGCAGATGAGCGGTCAGCGTTTGAACCCGTCGGATGGGTTACTCACTCTTCTTCACTATTAGTATCGGGTTTTTCGTCACTACTAGCATCAATTGTTTTCTCGGTTAGAATCTCTTCTGCCAGTTCAGCAGGCATTCTAGCACTGAAAATTAGTTTATCAACAAATTTAGATTTGTTACTATCACGTAATTCCATTACACGCGTACCCTTTGAGGAACGTCCCGAGGTTTCCTTTGTTTGAAGTGCTGAAATTCGGATTACAACTCCTTTGCCAGATAGCAAGAATAGTTGGTCATCTAGATTTGGAATTTGGTGGACTCTCGAAATTACATCGCCATCGTTTAGATTCATGGTGTTCACACCTTTTCCACCGCGCTTGGTAACTCTATAACCATCCATTTCCATTTTTTCATCGCCGTTTTCATCGTATTGCTGCTCTCCATCTCGGATTGTAAGAATTTTCTCTCCCTTTCCAAGACGTGTTCTCTTGCCCATTCCTTGTTTGGATAGAGTAAGTACACTTGTGTCGATATCATTTGCTAGGATCATTCCTGCAAGAGTGGAGTCTTCCAATCTAATTCCACGGACACCCTTAGAAACTCTTCCTTGGGTTCTGACGGTTGATAGATTAAAGCGGCATGCTCTTCCTTTGTCGGATACCATTACAACATTATGTTCTTCAGTACCATTTCTAACTGTGACAAGTTCATCCCCTTCATCCAAATTAATCGCTTTCTTTCCATTTCGATTAATTTTCACATAAGCTGAAAGATTACTCTTTTTGATGATTCCATTCTTAGTTGCAAATGCTAAGAAGTGTCCGTCTGGATTCTCGATTAAATCCTTATGCAGCGGTATGATTGAAACTACATGCTCATCATCTTTCAATCCTAGGATATTACGAATATGGCTTCCTCTGCTAGTACGGGAACCTTGCGGTGTCTCCCAAGCCTTTAGCCCATATACTCGTCCTTCATTGTATGGTACTTCGACATCATTTACCTTCTTTGTAGCAGGCATATTTGTGAAAATCAGTAACCTGTCCTTGCTGAAGCACGTAATCAATGAGGTTGGGAAATCTTCGTTCTTAGTTTGAACTCCCTTCATACCTTTACCGCCTCTATTCTGCATTCTGAAAGATTCTGCAGGTAAATGGCGGATGTAATTATCATTGGTTAGAGTGATTACTATAGCACGCTCTTCGATTAAGTCTTCACGGTCCATTGAAAGTGGCATTGGGTCGATGAATGAACGTCGTTCATCTCCGTGCTTTTCTACCACTTCATCTAATTCGGTCAACAATATATCCAAACGGCGGGGCTTTGAAGCGATTATGTCATTCAGATCTGCAATCTTCAATTGTAATTCCTGATATTCATTCTGAACCTTTTCGACATCCAATCTACTAAGTTGGTATAGTCTGCGTTCTGCAATCGCTTTAGATTGTGCTTCGGTGAAATCGAATACTGCAATGCCAGGGAATACCTCGTTTCCTTGAAGGACGGATTCAAACTGTTCGCGACTAGAACTTCCTTTACCTACTGCGATTACATCATCTATTCTATCCTGAGCCTTTACTAGACCTTCTAGAATGTGTGCACGTGATTCTGCTTTATTCAAGTCGAAAATTGCTCTCCTTTCAATCACAGACTCCCTGTGTGCAACATAGGTGTGTAACATTACTGGCAGGGTAAGAAGTACAGGTCTACCATCAAGAATACCCATCATATTAGCTGAATATGATTCTTGTAGCCGACTAGATTTGTATAACTGATTTAGAACAGCATGTGGGTCTGCATTGTTTTTGACTTCGATAACTACGCGGATTCCTTCTTTTGAAGACTCATCACGGATATCTCTGATTCCAATTATTGAACCTTTAGTCACAAGTTCTGCAATATGAACAAGCATGTCTGCTTTCTTTACCTGATATGGGATTTCATGGATGATAATTCTCTTTCCTTTTTCATCATCTAGTACATCACATTTTGAGCGAACATGAAATTTGCCCTTTCCTGTAGAATACATGTCATATATTCCATCGATTCCATGAATTGCTGCTCCTGTTGGGAAATCTGGGCCTTTGACATGCTCCATATATTCCTCTATAGACAAGTTTGGCATGCCCTGATTCTCATCTCCTTCTTCCAAAATCGTCTTCACATGCAAACTCACTGCACCAGAAACTTCTGTAAGGTTATGAGGAGGGATCCTTGTTGCCATTCCAACGGCAATTCCGTCACTTCCATTCAACAATAGATTCGGTAGTCTCGAAGGAAGAACGGTTGGCTCCATTTCAGAATCATCGAAATTTGGCTGGAATTCCACCGTATCTTTGTCGATATCTTCCAACATATGCTTGGATATCCGATCAAGTCGGCTCTCAGTATACCTCATAGCCGCAGGAGGGTCGCCATCGATTGAACCAAAATTTCCTTGTCCATCAACAAGTGGATAGCGCAATGAAAACTCTTGAGCCATCCTAACCATTGTGTCATAGATGGATTGGTCGCCGTGTGGGTGGTACTTACCCATGACCTCTCCGACTGAACGAGCAGATTTGCTAAACTTCTTTTCGGACGTATGCCCGCCCTCGTACATTCCATACAGTACCCTTCGGTGAACCGGTTTTAGTCCATCTCTGGCATCGGGAAGAGCTCTTCCAATGATGACCGACATTGCATAATTGATATACGAGTTTTTCATTTCCTCATTTAAGGGGCGGTTCAACAAGTTAGCGTTTGACATAGTAGTAGTCTCTTCTTCATTTTCAATTTCATCAGATGTCAAGGTTGGTCACCTCCTTTGCGTGGCGTTCGATAAACGCTCTTCTATCAGGAACATCTTCGCCCATTAGAATCTCAAACATTCTGTCTGATTCTTCTGCATCACGTACAGTCACCCTTAGCATTGTGCGTGTTTCTGGATCCATAGTAGTGCTCCACAATTGCTCTGGGTTCATTTCACCCAGACCTTTGTATCTTTGAATGCCAATTTTAGTATTAGGATTATCGCCCTTTAATTCGGTCATTATTTGGTCCCTTTCTTCGTCTGAAAAGGCGTAGCGGCTAATTCTTCCCTTGGATAATTGGAACAATGGTGGCTGAGCGATGTAGACATGCCCTTCCATAATAGCAGGGCGCATAAAGCGCCAAAGGAAAGTTAGCATCAATGTTCTAATGTGCGCACCATCAATATCCGCGTCAGTCATAATGATAATCTTGGAGTAACGTAGTTTCGAGGTATCGAATGCGCCCTCGTCTTCAGGATTATTTCCCACGCCTGCTCCTAATGCTCGTACCATGGTTTGAATCTCATTGTTTTGGAAAATCTTTACCATATTGTGCATTTGTCTTTCAACGTTCAAGATTTTACCACGCAAAGGTAGAATTGCTTGGATCCGACGGTCTCTTCCAGTTTTAGCAGAACCGCCCGCAGAATCACCTTCTACCAGGTAGACCTCGCATTCACTGGGGTCCCTCGATTGGCAATCAGCAAGTTTCCCGGGTAGACCTCCTCCTTCGAGAACTCCTTTCCTACGTGTCAATTCACGTGCCTTCTGTGCTGCTTTACGAGCTTTCGAGGCAAGTAGGGCCTTTTCGATGATTATCTTTGCTGTAGAGGGGTTTTCTTCAAAGAAATCCCCTAACTTCTCATAGACAACGGTTTGAACAATACCTGTTACTTCACTGCTAACCAACTTATCTTTGGTTTGTGATGAGAAAGAAGGGTCGGGGTGCTTAACGCTAACAATAGCCGCCAGGCCTTCTCTTACGTCGTCGCCAGAAAGTGCTTCGCCTTTCAAGAGATTCTTTTTCTTTGCATACGTGTTTAAACAACTGGTAAGCGCTGTTCTCAGGCCGGACATGTGAGTGCCTCCGTCCTTGTTACGGATAATGTTGGTATAGCACCTAATCGACTCGCTGAATGCATTTGACCATTGGAGGGCAAGATCTACTGTGACCTCGCCCTTCTCGATTTCTTTTTCGCCCGTGATTTGAATAACATCAGGGTGAAGTATCTCTCTTCCTGAGTTAATCTGTGAAACGAATTCGCTTAGACCGCCTTCGTAGTGATGGTCGCTAACATGGGGGTCTTCTCCCCTATTGTCGGTAATTACAATCTGCAGCCCGGCGTTTAGGAATGATGTTTCTTTGAGTCGAGTGTCTATCTGTTCGAATTCGAATTCGGTAATATTGGTGAATATCCCTAGGTCGGGTTTGAACACAATCATGGTTCCTGTATCATCACATTTTCCAATCTCAGAAAGCGGTTTGACTGGCACTCCGGCCTCGTACCTTTGATGATAAATCACTCCGGCCCGGTGGATTGTGACCTCCATCCACTCCGAAACGGCATTAACTGCAGAAACGCCCACTCCATGCAAACCTCCAGACACCTTGTATGAACTATTATCGAATTTGCCGCCTGCGTGTAACTTAGTCATGATTACTTCTGCAGCAGATATACCGAATTCCTCATGAGTATCGACAGGTATTCCGCGACCGTAATCTCTGACTGAAAGTGAGCCATCGCGATTCAATCCTACTTCAACGAGTTTTGTATGACCTGCTAAATGTTCGTCTACAGAGTTGTCAACAACTTCCCAAATGCAGTGATGTAGGGCAGAACCATCATGGGGATCTCCGAGGTACATTCCTGGTCTTTTCCGTACAGCCTCAAGGCCTTCTAACACTTGTATGCTCTGTGCACTATAGTCATCTGTCATGGACTCACCCCAATTATTCATTTTCGAGTTAATTAATACCTTTTAAAAATTACAAACTTTTTTGTTAGTTGTAGTGTCTTTTGGTGCCGAGTTTTATCCTGATTTTTTTTAAGAAAAAAAGGCGCATTCCGGCTAAATCCAAGGTTACCTCTATACTCAATTAACAGGGTGCCGAAGGGGGTATATGAACATACTCAAAAAGTGCCAGTAAATGTTGCGATTTAATGAAATAAAAAAACAAAAAATTATGTCAAAATACAATATTTCCAACACTTTTGGCCTCAGGATATAATCGCAACCGTTAATGAAGAAGGGCAGGTCGCCGAAAGCATGGCTGACCCGAAAGTATGCGTAGTCCTTGATGGCACAACTGTCGAAGAGATGACCGATGAAGCTGCACGTGCTAATCTCGCAGGTGCAGATATGGTAGAAGTTCGATTTGATAGATTATTCTTAATCCGCCCAGACCCAACCATTTCCGAAGAGGAAGAAGGCGAGAGTGTGGCTATGCCGCCAGAAAACGAGTGGGAAACCTCTGAGATGTCTTCGGTGGATGTAGGCGCTGCAATCGCTTCACTGAAGGAAGCATTGCCCTTGCCTGTTGTTTTCACTGTACGCCCTGTTTCCGAAGGTGGATTTTTCCCTGGAATCGAATCTGAGAGAATTGACATTTTGTCTAAGGCGATTGATTCCGAAGTCTCTTGGATTGACCTAGAACTTTCAATTAAGGGAACTGAAAGAAAGAAACTACAATCCGCTGCTACCAAGAAAGGATGCCAGATTATTGCTTCCAAGCACGATATTAACGGCGTACCTGATGCTGAAGCAATAGTTGCCCTGGTTCGAGAAAACCAAGATTCCGGAAATATTGTGAAATTTTGTGGCACTGCTAACAATCACTCTGATGCATTACAGATTATCGAAGCTGCAACTGAACTAACCGGTGAAGGTCTCAGCCACAGCCTAATGGCGCTTAACAGTGGAGGCGACTGGCCTAGGTTACATGCCCCAATGCTTGATCAAAGTCTTGTTTATGCTACAATGCGAAATGAGTTCCGCATATCGGATAAGGGATTGGTCAACGTTCGTGACCTACGAGACGCTTGGACCTTGCTTGAGTACTGATTAATCAAGAGTTTTTTGCTCTAAGGACGGCACAAGTCCTTGCTGCATTTGCTGATTTTCTGAAACTAAACTCAATCCTGCTGCCATGTAGCGTTTATTCGTTATTAGTGGAATTACTATTGTGGCCATCATTAGCCCACAGCATACAACCGAAACAGTCCAATTCGGCAAAATTGTAGAACGCTCTTCTGAAACTACAGACACATAAGCGGCAATAGTAGTCTCGGGCAATGCATCATGGCGATGAGAATTGTTTGTATTATCTATTACGATGTTGAAATATTGAACATCTTCGCCTCCAAATAAGCCACTAGACACTTCTGGTCCATCAAGAGAAAGCGTAAATGAAACATCTTTTACATCTTCATACTTATGAGAATCGCGGAATGTATTCCATCCTAGAATATCAAAACTACGCCACTCAGGCGAAACATCACTTACATCTTCATCTGAATCAAAGCCCCCCCAATCCCATGCGCCATGAGCCCGGTCATACGCTGCAGTATATCGGTCGTATTGAGAATCGGTCATCAGATATACATCGGCTGTTGGATCATAGGAATTATTTGTAGTTTCAATTGTCACACAGACCGTAGTTCGGCGTTGATAATCCAGATTTACCCTCAAGGTACCTACTGCATCTTCCCCGATGAGCATCATCGTTTGGAAATCATCTCGTAATAACGAAAGATCGTTATCTGGCGACCAGGTCATCCAGGTTTCCTCGGGCCCATCATATTCTTCTTGTCCAGGTTGGTCATCTCCGTCTTGCTCGCCACCCCCACCTCCGCCGTCTCTGTCATCTTCGGGGAAATAATCATACACAGTTGGAATTTTTGCCAAACGCTCTACGGTTGTGTTAAATTGTGGAAGGACAAAATCCCCTCCATCACAAGGTGAGGCAGCAGTAACCGAATCTACCACTGTTACCCCAGAGGGAATAACCATCGGGATTAGCATTGAAATCAGAACAATTACGACAAGCCTAGCACCCAAGTTTACACCCCCCTATGGGGGGTGATTCAATCGAGGAGGTTAATCGGTTTTCCCTTCACCTTCTTCGTCTAAGAGGCCGGATGTACCCTGATGAATCGCTTCGACGCTCATCTTTGGATAGAATTCCTGGAGCAGGAGGAGGTGTGTGTTGGTCCATACCGAGAACCCCGCCGTAAGATTGTACTTCTTCAACTTCGTAAGTTGCCGCAGCTTGCTCAGCATCTTCTTCAATTTCCGTCGGGCTCCTCATTACTGCCCATCCGAGAATCAAAACTGCAATGATTAATCCAAGAATGACTGCCGATTCGCCACTAGCATCAACAAACCAATCTTTCCAATCCTGTATTGAAAAGTCAGAAAGACTTGGATCTTCAGACTTTTCGGGCGAGATTATGATCTCCATGTCTTTTTGCACACAGACGCCCATTCCATCACAAACAGATACTCTCAATGTACTAATTCCAACTTCATCCCAACTACCTGCGACTCTGATCCCATCTGCGCCAGAAGGAATAACCCAGTCATCAGCAGGGTCTCCATTACCATCAGCATCAAAATCGATATCATATTCCCAAAGGACAACAATGTTAGAAGAAATTCTCTCATCCCTATCCGTGAAAAGGCCATCATTGACATCTAAATCACGCCACACAACGTATTCTGATAACTCTTCAGCATCTGAAATGTTTGCATCTAATACTACTGAATCACCAGCATAAATTGTATCACCGATATAGAATTCTTCTATCACTGGCAACTGGTTCACGACAATTGTAAATGATGCTCTAGTTACATCACCTGTAAGGTATGAATCCCTAACGGTAAGTGATACTTTGTAGGTACCTGAACGCTCATAATAATGCCACGGCATAGGGTCGTGTGAGATTGGAGTAGCATCTCCGAAGTCCCAAGAATATTGAACAATTCCATTCCAGTCAGAATGATTGGATTCTAGTGGTACGAATCGTCCTTCATAACTTCTGTCACCATCTCTAGTTCCTGCAGAATCAAAGAACAACATCTGGTGAGGAGTAGTAACAACGTTGCCATCATCATCAAAAGTATGTGAATAGGTATTTGGCTGTTCACCTTCAGCCATTGGTGTTGAAGATGTAATCAAAGCATCTTCATACCAAGCATCTAAAATTCTAACCGAAATAATCGGTTTTGGATTCTGAATTCTGATAGACAGTACTCTAGCCTCGCTAGGCATTCCATCTTCATCTGTTACAACAAGAATCACACTATGCTCGCCAGGAGTTGAGAAATTATGTGTGACTAGAGACTCTTCTGAAACAGTTCCATCAGAGAAGGTCCAAGAAAATATTAGATCTTGTGAATTGCCTACTGTGCCATCCGGATCATAACTCTCTCTACCATCAAATGTGTAAGGGACATCAACCTGACCATCATCTATTCGGAAATCAATTATTGGACTACCTGCGGAACCAGAATCACGCACAGTAAATTGAGCAACCGGAAGTTGATTGAGAACTTGAACCATGACTTGGGCGGAAGCTGTCGCTCCATCGTTATCAGTGACTGTTAAATTTACATATTTCACACCGGGTGATGACCACGCAACCATCGGGTTTTGCTCACTAGCCATCATTTCTGTGAATATATCCGTCCTATCGACGATTCCTCCGTCGATATTTACTCCTTCATCGAATCCCCACTCCCAACCTACAATTTGACCATCTATGTCCTCAAACAAATCAGGTAATCTTGTTGCTGTAAAGGTATCAGTAATTATTACATCATTAAAAATCTGCCCTGGTACACGGTTGTTAACGATTATTTCAATTATCTTTGAAGCAGAATTTACACCATCGTCAATAGACAAAGTCAGGTTGTAAACCGTTACTGCTGTGACACCATCATCCCATTGGTGGTAAGCTCGTGAAACTCCTTTACCGCCTTCTAGAGCACCATCTCCCCAATCCCAAGTGAATTGTAGGTGACTAACTGGCACATTGTCAGTTGATCGGTCTGCACTAAACTGAATTACCTGACCGGTGAGGATTGATAAATTACTTTCAATTATTTGCCCATTAACCGAAATGATTGGATTAGGAGCGGTGGTATCTGTTACATTTAATGATTTGACATCGGATTGAGACCATGTGCCACCCTGATCTAATATCCTCAGTGAAGCATTGTACTGCCCTACTTCCAGATATGGCCTTACTGGGCTCTTCAAAGAAGAAGTATTGCCATCGTCAAAATCCCATGCATAAGCCACGGGGTCGTCAAGATATGGAAGTGTATTGTTGGCCATAGAGAGGCCCCATGCATCAAATCCATTTCCAACGAATAAGACATTGTCCCAGGTTTGGACTTCGGCAGGGGCTAGACTTGCATTAGAAACAGGACGCATGTTATCCAAAAATTGTGCACCTGTTTGGGTATTATCAACCGCGTCTCCAAGCATGTCTTTCATTTGTAAATGGAAGGTATGAACTTCACTCGTTTTCGCTGTATACCAGAATTTCGTAGATACATCAACTCCGCCACCTGCTTGGACCCTAGTCTCCATAGTATCCAATACGATACCAGAGGCATTTCGAACTTCAATCTCTACATCTAAATCCTCAAAGAATGCGTTTGAAAGAACATTGAATTCTATTTCTGCAGTATCGATATTTGAGTCTCCATCTCGGTCTGCCAGTACTGTTGAATTAAGGCTTAGAGTAGCAGGTGAGGTAATCCGAGCTGCCTCAACATCAATTACTCCCTGAGGATATGAACTGCCACAAGATGTGTAATCGCAATCACCTTGGTTTGATGCAAACCAAGTGATAGCCCATATTTCATCTGTAATATTTCCAAAACCTGGTACCAATGCGGTGCCAACAGCGCCATTGAAATTGATATCAGAACGAGAGTAGATTCCATCTGTTGTTGCCCTGCTCATGATTACTCCATCCATTCCTGGAACATCGCCAGTAAAGCGCATAGTTAGCGGAGCTGGTGCAGCAGAACCCGGTGTGAATTTGAATACCTGTACACCCCAACCTTCTACTGTATTTCCAGTGGATGACCATGGACCAACCCAGTCGCTATTGGAATCAGCTGGTTGGATTCTACAAAAATCGCTAGAACCGCATGACGGAGTCATGTATAGATTCGACATTCCATAAATTCCTTGATCACTATCCAAAGTCGATGCAATGGTAAAATTAGTGTAAATATCAATGAAATCTCGTCCAATTGTCCCTGGTGTAACTCCTACTGGATTTCTTGCCAAATCCTCGATCCCTGCTGCGCCTGTAGAGGAGTCTTGAGCAAGTTTACGAATAGCGGGACCTCCACCAAGATGGTCTGCAAGATACAGTAGGAAGATGAATCCGCCACCATAATCTGCAATTCTCTGATTCCACCATCTAACAGAATGGTGGCTCGCAGTAGTCCAAGCATTAACGTGACCGTAAAGGGTAGAGGACCCTCCAAAACAAAGGAAGGCTGCCATATCCGCTGCTCCTTCATCTATCCACAAATTCTCGTATGGGTCGAGTGCATTGTGCATTAGATGTTGCAACTCATGTGCTAGAATCACCTTGGACCATGTCAAAGGCGCATCATCAATATCGATGAAAATCGCTTCACGGGAAGCAGACATACCTGGTGAAAAGTATCCACCAATATTGTATGCTCCATCGATTGCATAAATCACAATTTCAATTTGGCAGTTGTTATCAACATCTGGTGCAGCAATACCTCTTCCATCGAAGTAATCCTTTCCAAAGTAAGTCATTAATGTTGGATAGACTGTTGAATCCCAAGTGCTAGCCCAATTATTCAAGACTGTAGATGAGAGTGTTCTACCATCCTGCACCATGAAGGCAGCTGTCGATGTCGTTTTTTCGACGGTTACAGCAATTGAGCCACCCGAGGTTGGAACTGTTGCAGAATCCCCTTCATTGTAAGGAGTACATGCTCTGCCGGTTGTTTTGGATTGAGGGGAAGTCGCAATATCAACTCCAGGCATTCCTTCATCGACCCATGATTGTTTCATTAATCGTGTTGCGCTGAACAGAGTATCATTGCTATCTGGAATCATATAGGGATGAGCATTAGAAGGTACAAAGTCGCCCAGATCTGCGAACACTGGAGTAAATTCAAAAGTCTCTTCAACAGGCTCCTGTGGGGCGTCAGCAGACACCATTGGAGCCATAGATGCAAGGAGGAAAACAAGCAGAATCGTGTATGCGCGAGTAGAGCATCGTTCGGACATTTATCACACCTCCATAGAAACGCATCACTGCATTACAAATAACCGAGTTCAAATGAGGTATTTAATAGTCGGCGAAACTGGCATCATCAATGCGAATCGGAATTGCCGCTATTTTGGCTCTCCTTGTCGTATCTCCTGCATTAACAATAATAGGTGGTCAAGAAAACGTCCAAGTACCTCTCGGTTGCCAACTTTCATTCGATGGTGACCTCGCGAATGAATCTGTCCAATTCCAGACATCATTGGGTCCAAGAGTTCCAGGCTCCACGGCAAGTTCGGCTTTACGTGAATCGATTAAAGCCAATTTGACAGGCTGGGATATTTCTGAATCAACTCACCATGTTGATGGAATGGTGCTGACTAATTTATTCGCAACTTGGAATAAAGGAGCCGGCTCTACAGTAATGCTTGCTGCCCACTATGATTCAAGAGCGGTAGGTGACAAAGATTGGAATGAGAGTCGTCATGATGAACCGATTGATGGGGCTAATGATGGTGCCAGTGGAGTTGCTGTTCTAATTGAATTAGCCAGACACATACCTGCAATGAATTTGACACATGAAGTTACTTTATTCTTCACTGATGGAGAAGATCAAGGTAATGATTCCATAGTAGCAAGTTGGGCACTAGGTGCCAAGTCATGGGCTGACAACATTACTGACACAGAAGCTGATAGAATTGAATCGTTTATTCTAGTGGATATGGTTGGAGACTCAGATTTAACTTTGAGAAAGGTTCTTCCTGCCAATGATACTTTGTGGAATCGTACAGAAAGTAAAATCAGATTCTTGGACGAGCAGTGTGATTTGGGTGATTCATCATATTTTGACCCGAACGGTTTCGATTATATCTTCGACGACCATGTTCCCGCTTACAACCGTGGTATACCCGCAATAGACATTATCGATACGAGATATGGAGAAAATGCCTCGTTTTTGGGAGGCCATCATCATACGCATAATGATACAGCAGACAAAGTAAGTGCAGAGTCACTGCAAAAAGTCGGCTATATTATTGAGTCAGGATTACTCACTGGCTCATGGCTAGGCATCAGGTCATTCGAAAACAATGACTTAGATGGAGATGGACTAGCCGATGATCTTGATGATTGTCCGACAATTTGGGGCGATGACGTTAACGGCTGTATATTCGAAGTAAGTGAAGCAGTAAGTGATAGTCAAGATAGTTCTGATTTGATAGTAGGGATACTATTGTTAGCATGTATTATTCTGGTGTGGGGTAATTTAGCATGGCTAATTTTCGCGGATAACCGAGGGGAGGGGTGAAATCCGCGCACGACCTCCGATAAGTTATGCGGGGGCCTAAATATTAGTGAAGATAAGGCCAGTCGGCTCGCAGCATTGCGCCAAAGGGTGCAATCCAGGATTGTTAAATCACGAATTGCTACCCGAAGACGAGAAAAGAAGGCTGAAGAAGAAATTGTAGTCAAAGTACCTCGCCAAGAAGACGTAGGATATCTCGAATTTGAAGATGAGGCTCTCTCTGATGGAGATCGCCGAAGAAAAATAGCATCGGCACTAGTAATGATTGGTGCACTGATGGGTATGTTATCAGGTACTTTGATTTTACAAGGTAATCCATCGGGCTTACTTGATTCATCTATTTTCAAAACTAATGAGGCCTTAACCCTATATGGAAGCGTTTTGGATTCCGAAGGAGATCCTATCGAAGGAGCAAGTATTGAATTGATTGACATCGACTCTAGTTCTGTGATAAATAGTAATTTTTCTGATGAAAACGGAAGATATACTATCAATGAAGTTGCTGTAAAAGAATACGAATTACATATTTCTAAACAAGGATATGAAACAGTGATTTTGAAGTTTAAACCAGAACCGATTGGGATATCTCCGATTACATTGCTAAAAGGTGATGGAGAGAGGATTAAGGAAGAAAGGTCTGAAACTGAAGGTTGGTCCATGGAAAACGCGGTAATTCTCGCTACTGTCGAAGGCCTGTTCACGATTGGTTGTTCATTAGTCGGGGTACATGCATCATTTGAAATCAAACGCAAGAAGCGTTATCGCAGGACTCAAGCATTCTGTTGGGTCGGATTATTTAGCCGTGGATTAATTATTTTTGGACCGGCATTAATTCTTCTCAGCATGATTTTATTGATGTTGAATAAACAAGATTTTGAAGACCAACAAGAGATGGAGGTCTTTTGACAATGTACCTCATAACCGTCGAGGGCGGCGATGGCTCCGGAAAAGGAGAGGCCGTTCGGATATTGGCGTCACTGGCCAAGAGGTTTGCTTTTCCAACTGTACATGTGACACATGAACCAAGACGGCATAGTGAATTGGGTAAACTTGCATTAAAGGCGGTTAGTAAAGGAGACCGAACACCCTTGGAAGAGGCAGGATTATTCGCTGCAGACCGGGTTGACCATTCACATACTTGGATCCGACCTAGACTATTGAAAGGCGATTTGGTAATATCCGACCGTAATATCCATTCAAGTCTTGTCTACCAAGGAGTTGTTGGAAAACTTGGGCTAGAACAAGTAGCAAAAATGAATTCGGCGGCAATGATTCCCGATCTGGTGATATGGATTGATTGCGACCCATCTAAAGCAATGAAACGGATTAACTCTGGTACACTGAGAATGGCCGGCCAGAAGCATGAATACTTTGAAACTACTGAAATCCAAACCAAAATACGAGCTGGCTTCAAAGGAATTTTATCTGGAGAAATCGAGACTCCGGCTCCCTTTAGTCGTTCAACAGTAATTGGACCGGTTCTAAACGAAAGTGGACTAGATGAATTAGAAAAACAACTTTCGCAAATACTTAGTTCATTTTTCAATAGTCGAAATGAACCACTAAATGTAAACAGAGATGAAGTCGATAGGCACTTACTAAAGCGCCTTACAACTGGTGTCCAGACTCAACAAAGATTGCCTGGTGCGCCATCCCAGCACATTTCGTTGCTAGAAGATTGGCTCGATGGAAAGTCCCCTGCAGAATGGATGAGTTTCGCTGAAGATGAATGGGATGAGAAGCGGGCACGTAACTGTGATGTCCCGGCTAGACCAATCGCACATTCATCATGGGCAATTTTAGGAACACTTTCTCTAACCGATACCACTGATGTACCGAGTCTGCATGGGCAATTAGGACCGGTCCGTTCTGTAACTAAACGACATACTCAGAGGCTAGTAAAATGGCTGGAACAAGAGCGTTGGATACATCGCCAGCAAAGCCATGTTCCATTCGCTGAAGCACAAATGTTCAAACTACGGAATAGTCGACTTGGCTATGGACGATTATGCCTTGCTATGTGGCCACTAAGGACTGCTTTAACGAGTTGGCGAAGATCTAACCCTGAATCACTTTGGGAGGATGCACTAAAAGAAATCCTTCTAGCTGAATCAGATAAAAACGCCCCACTACAGATTCGTAATGCTGTAAAGAGTATTTTGAATCGATTACATCTAATTTCGAGTGGGCATGCGGATTGTCCTGTTCCAAAAAATGAAAGTGAACTGCTTATTTGGTGGGCTGTTAAGCCGCCAGAATAATCACTCTTCTTCACTTTCAGCAACCATCGTAAAACGGCTACCTGAGGGGAGTATTACCGATCCTGCATTATTTGAGAAAAATGAAGCACGCGCAGAAAGTGATGAACCAATAAATAGGCCCAAAAATATTCCAAATGGCATTCCAGTAAGTAGCCTCATCATTGCATTTGATTCATATGCTGTAAGCATTTGAGTGAACCCATCTAATGCCATTGGGAGAATAAAAATTATTGCAATAATAACTACTGCCCGAGTCCTATGATTGTTTCTATAGATGGATTCGAGTTTATCATCGGGAAACAATGAAAGAAAGGTATCGCGTAGAGTCCATCGATTCAAACCGCGCCTCGAGAAGATAAAACCACCAAGTGCTAGGCCCAGGAAAATTCCGATATCTCTGACGCAAACTGGCATTTGATTTCCATTAATCTCCCAGGAACGCTCTTCTTTATTATGGCAATTTAAATCCCCAAAGGCATAGATAAAAGCGGCATATGGGTCTAGTTCACCCCATGAGAAGAGCCCGTGGCGGCTTTGATTATGTCCGACCTTTTCACCATCTTCAGTCTGAGTATTTCCCCATGAATCCTCAGAATAATAATCAATAGCATTCGCTCTACCTGATAAATCAGGGACACTATCTCCCGGTAAATATGCAGGTACCAAGAAAAATGAAATTAGGAAAAAAGCGAAAATACCCCATACCCAGTTACCAACTTTACGTTCGCGTGAACGGCTCTCTAGTCCATTTCGCTCCATATTAATTTCGAAAGGGTCTAAGCGGATATGTTTTTCCTCTGGTTGTAGTGGATGAATCATGGAGGAGAAGGTGGGATTCAATCGGGCACTCTCTGCATCTATTGTCTTAGGTCTGTATTCAGGATTCATGCTAGCCGTTGCTATTGCAATGAGTGTCCGGGTAGATGGTATTCGTTTAGCAGCCTTTCTTTGGGGGCTAACCATTGTTTTGTGTGCATTGTTTTTGACACCTATACTTGCATCTGGAAGGAAGAGAGGAAGGCCCGAAAATGATGCTGATGTGACTAATGTTCGTTTGGCTCTAGAAGAATTCAATGAAGGAATTGGGGGTTGGAGGGCACTATCTCACATTAGAGGCGAGGGCATGGGTGTTTCAATCTCTCTTTCGAATTCATCTAACCCCCTTCTTATTATTGAAAAGGCTTTACAGGTAGCTGAAAAATGTAAACTTGTGTTCCGCTTTCCAAAGAACGATACTTCTCTCCGTGATAGGACATTACCAATACTTGAAGAAAAAGTTGGAACCTCAAGAATTCAAAGGAGAACCAAATCACTAACTGTAGTTCCAAAAGTAGTTCTGGATAGATCTGTAATCATCACAAGGTCGATGATGCTGTGCCCTCCATTGATGGCTGCTGGTGCAATGGGCCTATATTCAGTAGCACCAGAACAACCGATGCTGGCATTCGTTGGAGCAGTTGCCGGATTGGTATTAGGAATGTTAGTTGTAACAAATAAAGGTCGATAATTAACGGAGAAGTAATACCAAAACTTAGTATGTGAATAAATATGCGAGAAATCACTCTATTTTGGAAGAGGGCTCGCTTGGTTGAAACCGATATTGCTCCAATGCTAGAGATTGTCACAAGTGCAGTGTTTGTCGCTTATATCAAAAGAACGCCGAACGACATCAGAATGTTGATGAAAACGAGTTTCAAGCCAGGTAGAAAACCTGAAGATTTGAATTCATTATATTTCCTTGAATTATTGGAGATACACTACACTCCCGAAACGGATTCTGAAAGTTATATGCTTAATGTACGCCTATCTCATCCTCTTTCTAACTTTAATGCTCGCACAAATGGCACCACTGCTGTACCTGGGTGCAGACTTGACCAGACCGGTTTAACCTACATTATTCAGGGAGGAAACATAAGGCTCAGATTAGTAGCAGCAATGGCTCGATTAATGGCTAAGCCTGATCGAATTTCTGCACGAAACCTTGACCTGAACGCTACTCTTAATTCGGGCCCATTAAGTCAAAAGCAATTGAAATTAGTAAAATTTGCATATGACAAAGGATGGTATAATCCCAGTAAGAAGGTAAGGATTTCTGAGATGTCAGAGGAATTAGGACTTGCCAGAGCAACTCTTGCTGAACATTTGAGTAGAATTGAATCCATTGTAATGGATGACCTACTGGGCTCTTTCTCAAACATCAGAATAAATTATGATGATTATTCTATGCTCAAGGAAATGGTTGAATCTGATTCCGAAACGCTTGGTTATTCCACAGATAATAATTTCAAAAAATTACTTACTAATATGCATACAAATATGAATCTTGAAAAAATAAAAACAGATAAAGATGATAGTTGATTTCGGAGAGTTTACTAATCATCGAATTGAGGGACAATTATGGTCAATATATCTGATTTGATTAAACGCCTAAGGGATTCTGGCGTCAAGGTGCCCCTAAAAGTCGAACATGCAATGATGAAGGTTGATATCGAAGATTTTACTGAATTTGAAACTGAAGGTTTCTACAAAGATCGCCCAGTTGTGTTTCTTGAAATTCCCAATGGTGGAGTAAAAACCATTTCCGCACCACATATGATTGCTACATTACTACATAATCTCGAATTAGATGAGGGGCAAGAAATTGTAATTTATGGAGCAAAAGGGGGATATTTGTGCGCCTTAGTAGCCCATATTGTAGGGGAGAGTGGGCATGTTACTGTTCTCGACCCTTCACATGAAGTAATTGCTCATTTATCAGATAATTTGCGAGGTTATCCGACCATTGAATGTCATACAATTACCGATACCTCAAAAATAACATTACCTCCTGTAAACAGGGCATTGGTTACAGGGCAAATAGAAGAATTACCAGAATGGCTCATTCAAGTAATGGTGACTGGAGGTTTTTCAATTGCCCCAATCGGAAATCGTGAATCACAACGATTACTGAAAATTGAAAAACAAGATGATGAATTATTTGAAACCGACTTAGGTAGTGTGATTTTTGGTCCTGTAGATATTCAAGATTCAGTAGTTGAAATTCCTTCACCCGAAGAAATGGCCGAAATCGTTGAACATATAGTCGAACTAATGAGTGAAATTGGAGTTATTGCTAGCGAGGATAGAGGCCAATTATATGATTTGGTAGCTGAATTAAGACAATTGCCTGATGACCTACCCCCTCCTGAAGAAATGGAGGACCCATCACAACATCCAATGATGAAATTGATTTTACAAAAAGGTGAATGGTTTGTACATTTGTGGCCTATGATTCAATCAATGGCTGATTCAAAATTGGCATCTTTCGCCTCACCCGATGAGACAGATCAAAAAAGTAATCATTCCGATTTTATTCCATGAGGTGTTTATTTGGCAGGAATGGAATCTGAAATCGCTCGTCTTTCTAACAAAGATGTCAGAGTTAGAAGGCGTGCTGTCCGAAATTTGTTTGACGATGATAATCCACGTGCATTGAAGGGTTTCATACCGCTGCTCGATGATAGCGATGCTTGGTTTAGGAATAAATCTCTAGACGCACACCGTAAATGGGCAAACAATGCAGATGATTTGTTACCTCTATTAAAAAATCACAAACGGGTTGCTGGTGAACTTCTTGAAAGGATTGAAGCCCCAGATATCTCACACCAATTATTGGAAGATGATGACCATATTACTCGTTCTTTTGCTGCTAAGAGTTTGGCAAATATCGATTCGCTTCATGGAACATTTGCCCTTGACGCACATCATTCGATTCGAATTGTTGCTGCTGAAAACTCTACCGATACCGAATTGATTTCTTCACTGATTACTGACGTTCATTCTTTGGTTCGTAAATCTGCAATTTCCACCGCTTCAAGAGAAGGTTTAGAATTAAGCCAAACTACTCTTGACAAAGGACTTGGCTCCAGTGACCCTGCGCTACGTTCACTAGTTGCTTCACTCACAGTAAAAATAGGTGGGGATATGCTTGAAAAAGCATGCCGGGATTCTAATCCAAAGGTTCGAAAGTCGATTGCTGACACTCTTCGAAGTGAAGTTCTAGAGGTTGATAGTAGAATTAATTCAATTTCAGAATATTGTCCTGAGATTATTGTACGTTGGTTACGTTTACGCCATGACAAAAAGGCATCTTCGTTGCGCTGGTCGATGATCGAAAATAGAACCTTGAATTCTAGGTCGAGATCGAAACTCATAGAACAAATGGATGGACGAACAGATGTTGATTTAGTTAGGCTTAGTGATGTTGCAAAAGATGATTCCCCTCTGGTGAGAATCGCAGCGATGAACCTATCTGCCTCCGTCTCTGAGTTATCAGGTGAGGAAACATGATTTCGGGAATTAATTTTCATGCAGATGCCACCAATGGTGCTAGTCGCCGATTGGGAATTCGAATTGAAATTGATGGCCCATTCGTTGGCAATATCTTGGAACTTAGATTCCCAAGATGGATTCCGGGGTCGTATCTGATTAGAGAGCCGATGCAACATCTTTCCGAACTATCTGCAACCTGTGATGGAAATGAAATTCATGTGAAGCGTATTGACGTGGATGGCGTGAAGATACAGGGTGTTAGCGGAGCTAGTAAGGTAGTAATCACATACAAGGTTCTGGCTGCTGAAATGACTTGTAGAGCTAATCATTTAGATACAACCCACATCCACATTATGCCACCATACACTTGGATGCTTCCAACGAGAGGTATCGATGCTGAACGGATGAATAAATCACATAGAGTGACTCTCGATAAACCTAAAAATTGGCAAACTGCAATTCAACTTCCCGGGAAGGAGGGCGAATGGTTTGCAGAAGGAAGAGACGAATTGCTCGACGCTATTATCGAATCCAATTCTAATGAAATGATATCATTTGAGGTTCAAGGCTGTACGCAACACCTCAAATTATGGGATTCTGGTGCCGTCCCAATACCACAAAAAGGTCTTGACCGATTTGTTGAATCCATGAAATTGATTATTGAAGAGCACTTTGCACTATTTGGAGTTCCAAGTTGGAAAGAGTACTGGACAGTTCTGCATCTTACCGATAGTGGCAGAGGTGGATTGGAACATCTTCGAAGTCAGACCTCTATGATGCCAAGGAGATGTCTGCAAGAAGGAAATGAGGACGACTGGCGAGACTTGGTCTCGCTTTTTAGTCATGAATTCCTTCATCAGTGGAATGTCAAACAACTAAGACCGAATAATTTCCTTGATTATGATTTACAAAAAGAAGTACATACCGACCTATTGTGGTGGTTCGAAGGATTAACATCTTGGCTAGGTGATATAATCTGTCTGAGAAGCGGAGCTTGGAGTGATGAAGATTGGAATAAAGATTGGACTCGCAAGATGGAAAGGCATTTCGACAGAAATGGAATGGAATTCGAATCTCTACAAGAAAGCAGTCATGATTCTTGGATTCATCTATACCGTCCTAACTCTTACAGTCGAGAAGTACAAATTTCGTACTACTTAGAAGGTGAAATGGCAATTTTCTGTTTAGATGTCGAACTGCGACGTAGATCAAAAGGGGAATTCGGAATGGATGATGTAATGGTTGAGTTGTACAACAAATTCAACCTCGAGACAAACTCACCCGGAATCTCACATTCAGATATCAAACAGGTGCTCGTTAATACACCAGGTGGTCGAAGATTAGGAGTCATGCTTGATTTACTAGTGAGCCAGAGAAAAGCACCCGATACTACCGCTGCAATGGCAAGTTTAGGATTAAACATGGTTCCAAAGAAAAAGAAAGAAGGTGGATGGCTTGGGTTGAAACTTTCTACCTCACTTGGAATCACCAGCGTCAGAACTCACTTAGCAGGCTCCCCATGTCGAGAACAAATACAAACGGGTGATGAAATAATTGCTATTGACGGGTTAAGAGTGAAATCAGTAAAAGAGATTAATGCTGCTATTTATGACAAGAAAGGATTTTCTACAGAATTAACGATATCTAGAGAAGGTGGTATTCAAGTCGTCAAAATAACGCCGGTTGGACATCCCGAACATTTAGTCAAAGTCGAAGGGAAAGGAAACAAGATTTGGCATGCAATCAAAGCATCACGCCGCTAATTATTCTGCTTTTTCAAGTTCTTCAAGCAAGATATGAATCGGAGGAATATGGTCGGCGAATGTGTGTTTGCTGGTCTTTGGTGGATACAATTCATCACTGAGGCTCATCGAAATCACATCAGATTTACTAATACTTTCTAAACCACAATTAGGCCAAACATCTACAGTTATTTCATCGTCAGCAAGATAATCAATTAATATTACAGGTACTCTCTTCAGATTTAGAGAAAGTGCAACTGAATACCTGTGGTGTCCATCAAGAATTGACCCAGTTACTAAATCTACCAATAGAGGCTTAGTGAAACCACCCCACCTCATTGTCATGTCGAGAAGCTTGTCCCTGTTTCGATTTTTTATTTCTTCATGGGGTTTCAACCAATCAATATCAACTAGTGCGACATCCTCTGCTTCCCACGACATAGCACATTCCAAGGTGATAGTTGGGATAATGCTTTGGAAAGGGTGTGCGCGACACAATACATGGAGGAGGGGAGAGCCGCCGATATCTCGGGAGAGCATATCCCGAACCTAATTCCGATAGATGACGATATAATTCATGTATTGGACGTACTATGCTCCGGGGGTTTTGGCGCATGGATCGTTGGTGGTGCTGTAAGGGACTGTGTGTTGGGAAGAAAGCCTACAGAGTACGATATTTGTACAGATGCAACGCCGGAACAAGTCATTGAGTCCTTTGAAAAGACCATACCAACAGGGAAAAAATATGGTACCATCACTGTGAAGAGTGGCAACTCACAATTTGAAGTCACTACCCTTCGAACTGAAACTGGCTATGGCGACGGTAGGCGCCCTGATATTGTTGAATGGGGGACAAGTCTAGAAATCGACCTTTCTCGGCGTGATTTCACAATGAATGCGATGGCATATGATTGTGCGAGAGAATTACTGCACGACCCATTTGGTGGAAAGGAAGACTTAGCATCAGGCAATCTACGTGCAGTTGGAGATGCGCATCATAGATTGTCAGAGGATGGGCTCCGCATAATGCGTGCTTACCGATTTATGGATAGACAAGAGAATGGCATATGGCTTCCTGATAAGCAATTATCAGCAGCTTTAATTGACAATAGGGCGATGTTAGCGCTAATCTCCATAGAACGCATTTGGAATGAATTAGAAAGAATCATTCTGGGGCCCAATGCAGATTTCGTTCTTGCAAGGATGAACCGCGACGGAGTACTACCTGCGATTATTGGTTATCCGTTACCATTTGAATCCTTTGAATTGGTAACCAAGTTGCCAAGTGATCTCGAAGCGAGAATTGCTATATTGTTCTCCTCGCTCAAATCGTTAGAAGTCAATGATATATTGATGCGATTAAGGGCTCCTAAGAAAGTTATCAAGCGTTGTAGACATTTACATTTTTTAATTGATAATACCCCTGCGGAACACGAGTTGCGCCTCTATAGAATGGTAGTTTCCAAGGAAGTTAATACACACATCTCTCTAGCTTCTGCTACCGGAAAAGTTACTTCATTAATTGAAAAATCTCTGCAATACCCCACCGATATAACCTGCTTGGTAGACGGAGAGTGGTTGATGAAAAAAACCAAATTTGAACCAGGGATGAAACTCGGACGGCTAAAAGATTGGCTTTATCGTATCCAAATAGAACGCGGATACACATCAATCGCTCAAATGGAGACGGCATTATGCACGATTCCTTGGAATGAAGGTGATTCATCCCAGTGGCCTAAAGTTCAATGGCCCTGAGTCCTACAAATTAAGTGTTGAAGATGTTTCGGCATCGTGTGACCGCCGAACCTGAATGGAGTAGCGCTTTGAAAATGGGAAGCGGATTCGCTATTGGCATTGGTTTTCTAGCTGTTTTAATTACAAGTGCACCTGGGTGGATTGTTGAGGTTTGTTGTGGCTTTGGAATATGTGGTTATGTTGTTGCGGCACTTGCATCATCTGCCATCTCATTCACTACACAGGAAGGTAAAATGGTCCTTCAACAAGATGCTAGCGGCCAATGGAATTGGGTCTCGGATAGTGTAGAAACTAACCAACAAATTGGGAGAGGTGGAGCCGCTCAATACAACGATCAATCCACACAAATCTTGTCGCGGGTTATTACTGAAGTTCGCAATGGTTCAAATTTGGAAGATTTAGAGCCTAGTGAATTAGATACCCTTGCTGGGGCTTATGGAATCAATGGTGGTTCCAAAGAACAAAAAATCAACGCCCTAACCAATTCGAAACTGGCTAGTAAGGCTCTGAAACTAACAGCCGTAGCTGCTGCAGGTGGAATTGGAGCAATGGGTGCTGCCAAGATTGTAAAATCTGGACGTGAACGCGCTATTGAAAGAGCAGAAGAGTTACGCACACAGGGTCGGGAAAGGTTACAACAAGGCATCGATACAAATATGCAAAAAATCGATTCTAAATTACCTACAAATGAGGCTGGTCAAACCGCATCAGAAGTTGCACACAATGTAATTCTAGACCAATTATCTAATCAAATCCGTGAAAAGAATTTGACTCCTGAATTATTAATGGAACTTGGTGATCTCAACCGAGATGGCAAATTAGAACCTATCGAGATTTCTGGCGCTCTAGCAAAAGCAACGGGATTAACTGTTCCTGTATTTATTGTCAAAGATGCTATCAAAGATTTTGATACTGATGGCGATGGTACATTAGATTCTAGCGAACTTCATAGACTATGGGCTCAACTCGGATTTGAATTGGAAGAAGAGACTGAGTATAGCGATGAAGAAATAGATGCGGTACTTGATGAAGTTGATTCCGATGTTGACCAAGTGGTAGAGGAATCTACTGCGGATGTTGAGGTGACTGAATTGGCCGAAGAGGTACCTGCCGTTGAAGAAATCGAGATTGCGCAAGAGGAACTGCCAGTACCAGAAGAAATAACCGAAGGCGAGGTTAAAGAGGCCGTAATTGCTACAGATGATACACCAGTCGGTGAATTAACTGAAGGGATAGATACTGAATTTGAGAACTTTATTCTTGAAATGGAAGAGGCTCGATTCACTAGTGAACGCCGGAAATTAATGGAAAAGCAAGTTACCGATTATCTCGTTAATATTAGAATCCAAAAGATGGAGAGAACTTTGATCGGCGACCCTGTATTCCGAGGTGGTCAATCTGTTCATGGCTTGATAGATGGCGGACCATATGTTGGTCTGGTAAAGATACCAGTAGCGTTCGATGAAATGATTCTATCACACAAAGAAGGTGACGAAATCAAAGTTCGAGCAAAGTTAGTTGATTTCTCAACTAGCCTCAAGAGGCCTGTTTTAGAGGCTAATGAACTACTCTGATTCATCTTTTTTGTGAACTACGACTGCAACTGCTAGTACAAGAGTTAGTAGTGGCATTGAAAGGAATGGCATGGACTCTTCTTCAGCCATTACCTCTTCCTCAGTATCTTCAGTTGTATTATTTTCAACTGCGGGGGCTGGGTTAACAATGATCTGGCCGACCATCCCTAGATTACGGTGCGGCTCACAATAGTACTCGAAGGTACCATTCATACCAGGGAGGAATACGAATCTGTAATCTTCATCTGTTTCTGTATCACCTGAATCGAATGTTTCATTCTCTTCTACTGCATTGTGCGGAAGTAATTGTCCATCCCAAAAGAAGCGCACTGCATCACCTTCTGTAATAGTTACAGTCGAGGGACTGAAACGAAGATTAGTACTGTCAACAGTGATTATTGTGTCAACAGTACTGTTGTGGGCACTAACTGCTGGAATCGCACATACAGAGAGTAGCAACAAGGCAATTACAGTGGTTTTCATGCCGCGAGGTAATCAACATCATACTTAGCCTATTGTTTATGCAATCCAGATATTGTGCGTAGCAATTTCATGGGATGCTTCAGGAAATGACGAATAAGTGACATAAAAATTATTGAACATCTACGAATTTTTCTTTACCGCTTGCGTAAAGCTGCGCCCAATAGTGCAACAATTGCGAATACGGAATCCATGCCAATATGGCCTAATGCACTCGAATCATCGGATTCAACAATTGAGGTAGATTCCTGAATTGTGAATTGATCTCCAATGGTTCCATCGATTCGGTGGTGGGTCAAGGTTAGTTCCCTAACATCACCGTCATACACCAAACGCGTCCAACCATAACTGTTGTTTTCTCTGTAAGCGCTCCATTCGGGTTGTGGTTCATCTAATTCTTCGTATGCAGAACGACCGGCGATTCCGATGACTAGATGGATGGGTCCTTCACCACGAGAGAATCTATCGTCGTTGCCTGTATCCATTACAGCCTCTGCAGATACCGGCCATGTACGTTCATAGAAATGGTCGTGTCCTGCAATCACCAAATCAACACCCTGAGCCACATACATCTCTTCCAAAGAATCACGTAACTCTACTTCTGAGCCGTGGTAACTGTTACTGGAATACATCGGCTTGTGGCCATAAACAATCACAAAAGGAGTCACATCTCGATTGACTGAACTAAGATCTTGTTCAAGCCAAGAATACTGGGTACTTCCTGGTGCGTAATCATGTTCTGTCGACATGAAGACCATGTGCACTCCTGGGACATTTCGACTGTACCAGAATGTTTCAGATTCTATTTGTTGGTCTGAATCAAATCGATGTTCGTAGGGAGCAAATTCGTAGCCGGGCTCATTCTCATGATTGCCTACTGCTGTTAACCAAGGGATTACAGTCATGCTTTCTTGTTGGAAGTTGAACCAATTATCCCAGGCAGTTTGTTCGCCGTCAGCATAGGAGATATCTCCTGAAACAGTTACCATCTGTGCATCAGTATCGGCAATTATCGCCTCACTAACATCCATTCCTTCACTAGAATCACCATGGTCAGCAATGGAAATCCATTCAAAATGAGTTGCTGAAGGATCTATTGTGGTAAAATTGTACCATTCGGACATATCAGAATTTATATTACCAACTCGATATTCTATTTCCTGACCGAGCGGTAGTCCCGTCATCGTTGCCATGTGAAATGCCATGTTATGATTACCGTAGCAGTAGTTTTCAGCATCTACCTCACCTACATTTGAGCTAGGTTGATACTCCACTATTTCGTTCTCACTTAGACCATCTGTAGCCCAGATGACGGTCATTTCCGTCGGGTCGTCTGTCATTTGAAGATGGATTTGTTGGGTATTGGAACCAGTCGCAAGCAGGAGACCCGGGCAATCTTGTAGTGCCTCATCAAAACTCTGGGCCTGCGCCAATGGTGCGAGAAGCAAAATTACCAGCAATGGAAAGAAATGCCTCATGAACTCCCCTTAGCGCCATACATAATGGATTTGTTTATCCAGCCACTGGAATTCAAAAGCGCAATATGTTTACTATTCTCTATTCAGGGTTGAATTGCACGCGCTATAACGATACGTTGAACTTCTTGAGTTCCTTCATAGATTTGAGTAATCTTAGCATCTCTGAAAAATCGTTCAACAGGGAATTCCTTGGTATATCCATATCCGCCGAGGATTTGTACTGCTCTCTCCGAGACCCACATTGCTGTGTCGCCCGCAAACAACTTTGCCATACTGGCTTCTTTCGTATGTCTTGGACCGTCGTTAGTATAGTGCTCTTCCTTAGCATATGAGGCTCTATAGACCAATAGTCTCGCCGCATCTATGCGTGTAGCCATATCTGCGAGATATGATGTTATCATTTGGTGATGTGCGATTGGTTTACCGAATGCCTCTCTTTCATGAGCATACTTCAGTGCAGCCTCATATGCCCCTTGGGCAATACCAAGTGCCTGAGCTGCAATTCCAATTCGTGAATTATCTAAAGCATTCATTGCGATTGCGAAACCTTTGCCCGAACCTTTAATCGCGTTTTCAACTGGAACCTTACAATCTTCAAGAACTAGTGTACAGGTATCCGATGATCTGATTCCTAACTTATCTTCTTTCTTGCCAACTGTAAATCCTTCAAATGATTGCTCTACAATGAATGCAGTAGATCCTCCGTGCTTCTTTACACCATAATCTGGGTGATCTACATCTTTAGCAAATAATACATAAATTTGGGCTTGAGCACCATTGGTAACCCACATTTTTTCACCATTCAAAATGTAATGGCTACCATCATCGGATAATTTCGCTTTGCAGACCATTGCTGCAGCGTCAGTACCTGCTCCAGCCTCTGACAAAGAATAGGCTCCGACTTCACCAGCGGCTAGCCTTGGCAAATACTTGGCTTTCTGCTCATCGTTGCCATGAAGAGCGATCGTTTTGGAGCATAATCCTACATGTACACAGTACATTACTGCAAAAGATGGGTCGACTCTTGCAAGTTCCTCAATAATTATTGATTCTGAAATATCGTCTACTGGATTGCCGCCATATTCTTCGGGAATTGTAATTCCTTGAAGACCGTATTCGATGAACTGCGTCCACTCTTCCGCAGGTGGTATCTGATTTGCATCTCGATGCTCAATGGTCGGCGGTAGAACTGTCTCAGCGAAGTCTCTGACCAGTTCACGAATCATCTGCTGCTCATCAGTCTCTTCGAAGCGCATGTTACAGGCCAATGCGCCAAAGCATTTGAGCCATGCCCCTGTGTAAATATTGAGTTCTTGCAGTGTGTTCATATATTACTTGTCAAACGGGCCCACTAGGTTGATACCATGGATGAAGAAGTCATGGAGTTTGGCATAGCAGGTAGTCGCAAGTATTCGAGGGACCATGTTTGGTTCCAAGAAAAGGACGATAGGTTGGTAATTGGTATATCCGATTACCTTAGTTCTGACATAGGAGAAATCCTACGTGTGATACTACCGCATGCTGAAACTGAAGTAGATGAAGAGCAAAGTTTGTTCTCAATATGGACAGCAGATGAAAAATTGACTTTCCCAAGCCCTTTTGCAGGACAGATTGCAGAAGTGAATGGTGAAGTAGAGATTAATCCAGAATTGGTTAATGATTCGCCTTATGATTTGGGCTGGATTGTGATACTAGATCCGCATGATGTAGATATGGAAAATCTACTCGAAGATGAAGAATACATTAATTTCTTGGCTGAAGACTGATTCTGATATCTTCCGGCAGCCTCTTCAACGTGAGGTCATGCGAGTGATACATGGACCTTGAGCGCCACGACTTCCAACTCTCTGAGTTGATTGAACGTATCAAAGGCCATGACCATCGTTTAATAGCCCTTCAAATTCCAGAAGGCCTAAAGATGCAGGCTCTCGAAATGATGGATGAAATCGAAGATGAAACTTCTGCTAAAGTAATCCTAGCAGCGGATCCTTGCTATGGTGCTTGCGACCTAGTCCATGACAAAATGAAGATGATGGGCGTTGAATTAGTCGCACACATGGGTCATTCACAGATGAATATTGATTCAGGGATGCCTACACAATTCATTGATGTCACTTATGATGGCGACCCCGCCATAGATCCGGTGTTACCAATACTAGCACAACACCGTGCTATCGCACAAGCAAGATTAGCAGAAGGAGATGTTTCCGAGTTGAGTGAAGAAGAAGCGAAAGAGAGATTCCTCGATGCTGTGGGTCGAGTCGCTCCCCTGAAAGGCACTAAACTGGGATTAGTCGCTTCAATTCAACATCTTCATCTCGTTTTCGATTACAAAGAACGCTTCGAAGCAGCTGGATATGTGGTTGAAGTTCCTGTTGGCGGTGCAAGACTTACCTTCCCTGGACAAGTTCTTGGTTGCAACTACTCGGGCGATGATGATGAAATTGGACACTATGTATTCCTTGGAAGCGGAGATTTCCATCCAATTGGTTTGGCATTACATACAGGGAAGCCATTAGCAATGCTTGACCCATACACCGGAGATGCTAGCGAAATGGGCGCAGAACGTATCGAAAGAATTCTTCGACAAAGGTTCGGTCTAATAATGGCAATTCAAGAATCTCAAAATTTTGCAATTCTTATCGGTGAAAAACCGGGGCAAATGCGTCGAAGCCTGGCTCTCAAACTGAAGAGATCACTTGCGAAGCACGGTAAAAAAGGCTACCTGTTGGCGCTTGAACATGTTGGACCTGAACTAATTGACTTCTATCCAGTGGATGCTTTTGTCAACACGGCATGCCCCCGAATTGCAATTGATGATTCGGTAAGGTACGCCAAGCCATTAGTGACTCCATTTGAACTCGAAGTCGCCCTTGGCGATAAGAAGTGGGAAACCGGATATCAGTTCGATGAGATACCTTGAGGCCCTCTTCCAGTTGAAAGTTCAATAACCCTAGACGATGACCATCTGTAGTCATGAGTTCCTATTTGGACCGTATCGGTGCCGGCCTCGTCTTGGCAAATCCTGAAGTTTTTGGGTTTGATTACATACCGGAAGACCTCGTTGGTAGAGATGAAATCCAAGGCCAACTCGCATCGATATTCAGCAGTATTGCACACCCAGAAGGAACCGGACGAGCTGTTGTTACTGGTCCCGTTGGTTCGGGTAAAACCGTCCTAGTAAAGCGATTCTGCATTGATATTGAGAGACATCTTGCCGAGAAAAGAAATATCAAGACTGTTCATGTTAATTGCCGAAATGCAGCAACTGCATCTAGGGTTATGCAAAAAATAGTGCAGGACTTAGACCCTGGGCACCCAGACCGAGGGCTTGGAGTTGGTGAATTGCTAACGAGTCTTAGAAGAATGATGAAAGGACAAAACTCACATCTCATTGTCGTATTAGATGAAGTTGACCACCTGTTAAGGCAATCTGGTGATGATGTGATCTACAAATTGATGCGAATCGATGAGGACCGTGACAAAGCAGGCACGCTTTCACTAATTTTGATTAGTCAAGAGCAGGTTCTGGATTTACTCGAAGGTGCTGTTATTTCACGTATGGGGAGAACAAATCACATCAGAATACCACCGTATGATGAGCAAGGACTGTTGAAAATCGTATCACAGAGGCGAGATTTAGGTTTGGTAACAGGAACTTGCCCGGATGAAATTTTGGACTTAATTTCTCAAGCAGCAGCACCTTCTGGCGATGCACGTCAGTCGATTGAGTTGTTAGAGGGTGCCGCAAAGCGTGCTGAAGCATCTGGGCGCTCATCAATTGAATCAAAGGATGTCCAGAAAACTGTGGTTACAATGCCAACCAATGTTGATTCTATGGCTCTCGAGGAAATACCTCCGCATGCGATGTTGATATTGTTAGGAATATGTCGTAGACTAAAACGACAAGAAAATGTAACAACTGGCGAAGCTGAAAAATTGTACAATGTTGTTTGTGAAGAATATGACCAAGACCCAAAAGGTTACACGACATTTTGGAAGCACATTAAGCGTTTGGCGCAAGAAGATATCGTTGTAACGCGAACTGCGAAATCAGAGGTCGGGCGCGGTAGAACACAGCACATCTCCATGCCCCACATGCTCCCTAGTGATGTTGCAAGACGCTTAGAAACACTGATTCCCACAAGACTACGCCGCTAAAACGAGATTTGGTTCGGCACAAAGGGGCTAAATACCCGTCCTATGTCGGCAGGTTGCTCAAAGAGTTGATACCATGGCTGATAGTACATTCGTCGCAGTAGTCAATGACACAGATTCCGCCAATGGTGGACGCTCGTACAACATGAATGTGAGTGGTAACAATCTCTCACAATTTCTTGGTAAGAAAATCGGTGATGTCGTCGATGGAATCTTCGTAGGAGAGGGAGAACAAACCCTTGCTGGATACAAATTAGAAATCACTGGCGGTTCGGATAAAACCGGAACACCAATGCGTGCTGACCTTTCAGGAGGTTCTCGCCAATCTATCCTAGTTACCGCATCAACCGGTTTCAAAGGACATAGCCTAGTACACAAGGCAAAAGGTGGCGAAAAGAAGCGATTCCGCTACAAGCCAGATGGTATGAGGAAGCGCCGTTTCTTCCGTGGAAACACAATCACACAAGATACACGTCAGATTAATCTCAAAGTCGTAGAGGCTGCTAACAAGAGCCTCGCAGACATCCTCGGAGCTATTTCAGAGGAGAGCAGTGAGTGAAGCCGCGAGGCTGATCTGTAGTATCTGAGGTGAGAGGAAGCATGGCACGCAAGCTTCCTGTTCAACCAGAAATCAATATCGGATTAGTCGGTCACGTAGACCACGGTAAAACGACTCTTACACAAGCATTGTCCGGTGTTTGGACAGATACCCACTCAGAAGAACGTAAGCGTGGAATCTCGATTAAACTTGGATATGCAGATACTGCATTTTACAAAACCAGTAAGGGTGAATATTACGCTACAGGGCGCAAGCCAGGAGGCGGAAATGACGACATTACTGAACTTCAGAGAGTTATTTCATTTGTCGATGCACCAGGTCACGAGACTTTGATGGCGATTATGATTACTGGTGCAAGTATCATGGATGGAGCAATGCTAATGGTTGCTGCTAACGAAACATGCCCACAACCGCAGACCCGTGAGCACTTGATGGCTCTTGAGATTGCAGGCATCAACAATATAGTAGTCGTACAGAATAAAATCGACCTAGTAAGCCGTGAGCGTGCTCTTGAGTCACATTCTGAAATCAAAGAATTCCTGAAAGGAACTATTGCTGAAGATGCGCCAATCATTCCTGTTTCAGCGCACCATGACGTGAATCTAGATATTTTGATTCAAGCTATTGAAGCGACTATTCCAACTCCTGACCGTTCAAAGGACAAGAGAGCAATAATGCATGTAGCACGCTCTTTTGACATCAACAGACCCGGAACAAGACCTACTAAATTGCGTGGAGGAGTCATCGGAGGAAGTATTGTTGAAGGTGAATTCAACATTGGTGATGAAATTGTAATCGGCCCAGGTCGAAAAGTCGAGAAGGGAAACAAAGTTCACTATGAGCCAATCCATTCCAAGGTTTCTAGCATGCAAGGCGGAGGATTGAGCCTTGAAAATATGCATGCAGGTGGTCTTTGTGGCATGGCAACTCCATTAGATCCAGCAGTAACAACTGCGGACAATTTATCCGGCCAGGTTGTTGCTCGGATTGGAGACCTACCTGAAGTTCGTAATTCGGTTATTCTATCTGTAAAATTAATGAAGAATATGGTTGCGGGTGAAGGCGAAGATGCATCTCCAATCATGCCACTAAGGCCAAATGAAATGTTGATGGTCAATGTTGCCACTGCAACTAGTGTTGGTGTAGTTTCCAATACCGGAAAAGGGAAGGCAACCTTGACTCTACGCTTACCCATTTGTGCCGATAGTGGTCAAAGGATATCCCTCTCAAGGCGAGTAGGTTCACGATGGCGATTAATCGGCCATGGTACAATCGAGTGATTTCTATGCGTAGAATCTTGATAGATGCCTGCGGCTGGTCCGCAGTCATCCAAGCAGGCATCAATATTGATCATGCGCTAATCGAGTGTACTGGGACAAAAGACCTAGCGACTGTCCCGAATGTTATCAAAGAATTAGAATCTCTAAATGACCGTAAACTAATGATTCCAATGTTACTCTCAAAAGCGGAAATGGTAACCCCAAACCCAGAATCCGGAAATCATACCGATAATCAGTTACTAGAATTAGCAATTAAGCATAATTGGCCAATACTGACTGTGGATACTGAATTAAAAAGACGTATGTCAATCGCAAATATACCTTGGATTGAGGTTAGTGGCCGCTCTCACTTACGCCAAGTGGGCTAATCCCTTTCCTTCATGGTAATGTGAATAGAACATCGTCACCGTGGCCGTCTAGCAATCTTAACTTGACACCCGCATCAATCCAGGCATGGGCATAATTTATTGCTCCAAATGCACGTACATAATCACCATTATCCATGAAATGTTGTGCATCACTCGCATAATCATCTGCCATTCTCATCATCACTTCTAATTGCTTAGCCTCAGGTGTGCCTTCAGAAGGAATGGGGGTTGCTTTTGCCCTTGCTCTTTTTGTCAAGCCAAGATAATGAGTGAGTTTCTCTTCTGTAACCCGGTCAGTGGATTCCGAATCATCAATAATTTCAGTGATGTTAATATTGATTATTTTAATCCCTACCTCATTAAGTTCTCGTCCCACATTGTTACTCATTAAATCTAGTAATTGGTCACGGTCAGAATTAATTTGTTTAATGGTTAGAGAAGAAATAGTACTACGAAGTTGCCCGGAAATAATTTCTGATGCCAACCGCTTAATCTGAGAACGATCCAGATGTAGTAGGCGTTCTGCAGCATTATTCATGATTGAAGGTTCTGTACTGAGACCTACTGTGAAAGTCGAAAATACATTGAGT
>JABIGM010000024.1 GCA_018650165.1 Methanobacteriota archaeon | reverse complement strand
TACGACCTCGTCAGTTTCTCCAGCGTTCCCTAATACTACACTGGTATCTGAACGAATTAGGTTTTGAAACAAAACTGCATGATTATTCAACGCCGTGAACCTCCCCTCAAGGACACGTTCTCGGCGGCTTGGTGCTTGCATCAGTTCGGATAATTTCTCAATGCTGGATTTACCCCGGAGGCCTTTCAAACCTTCTCTTTCAAGCATTTCCTTGAGCGTTGAAGTCATAGTCGTGAGAGTTTTCGTATCACCTTCGTGTACTGAATCTAATTTTTCTACAACCGAATCGATACCACGTCCAACTCTCCTCGCCCACCCTGTTGAGTCAGGTCTACGTGATCTCTCAAGAAGATCGCTAACCTCCACACCTTCGCCACGAATATGACTGACTAATTCTCGCCTCGCCTCTGAATCTAGATGGAAATAGGTAGGGTCACGGTAGTGAAGATGGAATCCACGATGCCCTGAAAATGTAACTTGAAGGTATTCTTCTTTGAAGCCAAAGTCCGGTTGTAAAAAATCATTCCATAAAGACCAAGCTTGCTCCTGGATTACTTCAATCATACCGGGGAAGTCCTTGTCAGTCACACCTGGTAAGTGGTCACCGTCGAGGTCAAAAATCAAATCTGCGCCTAGCCAGCCCTTATCAGCCATTTTCAATTCATGGGGTCGCTTCCAATACGCAGTTGAATAAAAGCAGGAGTGTTGTGGGCGCTCGCAAATAAAATTCCTGACACTTTCAATATCAGAAAATGACTTGTGCCTAAGAGGGCTACCATTGCCAAAAGGAATAAACATCCATTCTCTTGTTCTTAAACGAGGAGGTATCCACAAAGGAGCAGTACGATAGTACTGTGTGAAGCGATGTGCGAATCTAGCCCAACCTGAAATACAATCACCTCAGTTGAAGGTAAATACTGGAGACTTTTGAATCTTCACTCTTTCCAAAACCGTGTATCGCGTTTGATTTCAACAGTTGCAGTATCCGCACCAGTTTTCTCCACATAGTGCTCCCAGCAGAAATAATTCTTACCGACAACCATTGCTTCGCCAAAAGTCAGTCTCTCGCCACATGAATTACATCGTGGTCCGAGTTCACCGTTTGGTGTTTGGGCAAGTTGGATATGGTCGTGTGGCATTTTGTACCCTCATTACAGCGTGACAGGATGAAGTCTTTGAATGTGGCGTCACCATTGTACATCAGAAGTGCTATCACACAGGGCTAACAAATCTAGCGCAACCTCGCACGACTCCGCTACTTCAGGGAGCGCATCATAAAGAAACATCTCAAGAACGGGTATGGCACTTCTGTCTCCGATGGCGCCCAATGCTTCTGCTGCTTCATGCCTAACCATTACATGCTCGTTTTCATCACTGAGGATTTCAATTAATTTAGGGACGGCAGAGGCGTTTTGCATTTGTCCAAGGACATAAGCTAATTCGTGTCGTAGCAGTGCACTACTAGAGCAAAAAGCATCGCATAGTGCCTTGACTGAATCCTCCGAACGCTCGTTTCTAAGACTAAAAACAGAGCGCATTCTGAGGAACATTTTCTTTTCTTCGTCTAGTAGTATTGCTCTAAGTTCGGGGACGTTATTTGCTTTAGAAGGGGGTGCTGGGTCAACAGAACCAAATCCCGAAACACCTGGGATTCCATCTTTGGACATTAGATCACTCCTCTGGCGAGCCAATGAATTTTAACCCATCAACATCGAAATTTGAATCGATTAGACCGATACGTTGTCCTTCCTTCAGGAACTGACGGATAGAATCTCTCCCCTCTTTTTTGTAATCTATAGTTCGATCGTTAACATACATGGTGACGAATTCCCTGTTAGTCGCATCATCAATTCCGCGACCCCATTTCTTTGCGAACTCCAGTGCCTCGTCCGGGTTAGAGATAGAGTGCTCAATGCTCATCTTCGTGTACATCGTGATATCCTCCATCATTTCTCGCCCAAGGTCGCGCCTAACCACATTACCGCCAAGAGGCATAGGCAATCCCCCAGTCTTTTCATTCCACCAAATCCCCAAGTCGACTAGTACATCCAAGTCGTGCTCGGCGTAGGTAAGTTGGCCTTCGTGAATGATCAATCCTGATTTGTAGGTCCCATCTAGAATTCGTGGAATGATTTCATCGAATGGTACCACTTCATAATTGGAATCTCCCCAGCATAATTTAATCCCCATATATGCGCTAGTTTTGTAGCCCGGGATTGCGATGATATTGGCCTTTGCTTCTTCTTTGGTAACTCCTTTCAAAGCCACAACCATCGGACCATAGCCCTCACCCATGGACGCCCCGCAGTTCATCAATGCATAATCGTTGGATATGTCTGGGAATGCGTGAATACTAACTGCTGAAACTTCGAGTTCCTTTCGCATGGCGCGGTGGTTCAGCGTTTCGATATCTTGTAATTCATGTACGAATCTATAGCCAGGAGTTGGGAAGGCATTGGTAGTCATTGCATGGAACATAAATGCATCATCTGGATCAGGTGAGTGACCAATCCTAATGATGATATTTCCATCAGAATCCAGTGGAAGTTCGGTTGCCATGTTTTGGCCGACCAGCGCCCCTTAGAAAAGACCACCGATAAAGGGCATCAGTGGCACGCCATACCAAATTTCTTTAGGCGCCAATAATTATACGGCCAAGGAGTAAGGAAACCAGCTACTAACATTGGTATAATTGTGAATATAGAAAGTACAGCCCCACCGGTCATAAAAATATCAACAAGATTCATCGCAGCCTCCATTGATAGCATAGAAACGAAAGACATTCCACAAGCCGTTTTGAACGCTGCTAACAAGACCATTTGCTTAGTCAAAATATATGTCTCGAGTGCAATAGATGTTAGCAGACCATTGAACATTGCAAGAAGCATGATATTCATAGTTGACCAATCTGCATCAGTAAGAACAAACTGGAACATAGCAATGGTTCCAAAGTCGCCAATTGAACAGCCTACCAAGCACCACTTTGTGTTGTGGGCACTCTGCTTCCAAAGGCTTCTGTCTTTCCAATCGAAGCCAGCATCTAGGGTGCCAGCGTCATCCGTGTCGCAGCATGAATTGTCACCTTCCTCTCCACTCATACCTGTGCGTGTAACCCATAGTTTTTGAATAAGTGGTACAGTATATCACCAATGGCACCGTATTTAACAGGGTAAAAGTGCAATTTCATGCACCTATTCTCCGTCAAACTTTCAAGGCAGTACATTCTACACTGAGTGCGGCGGGTGAGGATGTCAAGTAAAACAATCATCTCCTTTATGGCAATAGTATTCCTGTTCGCTCCATTTGGGAGTGCAGTGCCATCTGGACTGACTTACATGGATTCAACCTGGTCACATGCTGACGAAGAGCCGGGGACTCTAATCGCAATAAATCCCAACGAGACTATTCTTGCATCAGTACATAATAATGATGTAATCCTTTACGATATTGAAAGTTTAGAGAAAATCGAGACCTTTACTTTTAACAAAATTTCGGCTATTGAATTCTCTCCAAATGGGACAACATTGGCGGTTAATAAAGCGGCGAGTGTGCAAGTAAAGGAATCGATTAAATTGATTGATATTCATACCAATAGCATACGTGAGCATAGTGCGTTAGCAGATGATAGAGCTGCTGATATCGCATGGAGCCCAGATGGCCAAGTTCTAGCAGCACCGGGGCCTGAAGGAGATGTGGAATTATATCGATATGGTGATTTATCGCTAAAGGTTACACTGCACGGAGTGCATAATGTGGATGTAACTTGCATTGATTATCGCGCCGACGGAGAGTATTTGATCACGGGTGATGAATCCGGGCGTTATGCTATTTGGAATAAAAACGGAGTCCGACAAAATGAATATCGCGGATTTGAAGAAGACCTTGTCGATTGCAAATTTAGTCCAGATGGTCTAGACATTATTCTTCTAGGCGACAAAGGTAAACTAATGTCTGAATCATTTGCTGGGGCAGAAAATCACAATACGACGATAGAAGGCGCCAAGAAAATTATGTTTTCAGATGTGGCCACAAGGATGCAGATTGCAGTAGAATCGGATGACTTCCGCGGATTAATATCCTATGACTATGATGCATTTAGTGAAATAAAGAGAACTACCTTTTTCCATAAGGCAGAGGACATCGAGTATATCGACGATGAATTTGGCCGATTACAGAAAATATTTGCTTCAGGGGGTACGGGTGAAGTTGCAGTATATCTACGCGAGTCAATACCTGACGGGTTTAATCAACCAGGTGCTGATTTAGATGGTGATACCATACCTGACAATCTTGACCCAGATGATGACGGTGACGGCATTATTGACGATTGGGACAATGATATCGGGTGTGATGCCCCCGAAGGAACTCCTTGCTCTAGGTACCCCGATATTTCAAAAATCCGACAAGTAGATATCGACATTGGCAGTACATTTTTGATTTCAGATACAATTACTTTACCAACAGAGTACTCAAGTCATATTCGTAACCTTAGCAGGATAGCAATAGCTGCAGACCAGATACTTAGTTCGCATGAAGTTGAGCTTTTTGCAGAGGCTATGTGTGCAAATATCGACCATAGTGATGTCATCGAGCAATGGAGAGATTCTATCTCTCTATCAAATGGTGAACTGGGAATTGGAACTGTAACTTGCATTCTTGATTCCGGTATGGAACTAATCAAAGCAGGTGATTCAACAACTCAGATTAAATTGACAATCATCACAGAATTTGAATATGACAGTTTGATTACATTCCCGTTGGAGATTTCCCTAGATGAACAAACACTTCCAACTGATGGCTCGATAGCCTGGCTTGCACCTGCACACCCAATGTCAGTCTCTTATTCTGGCAAGGGGGCAATTCCAGTGAATATTCCTCTTTGGTGGAATAATGGCGACATAAAGGCAAATGCTACATTAGTAGGAGTCGTTGTTGATGATCCTACAATCTTGGATAGCGCAATTGCATGGGCACTTCACCCTGTGGCCTTTGTACTGTACCTGGGGATAATTGCAGGCATAGTACTTTTAATAATTAGAAGAGATAATGCAATCGATTTAAATTTTGATGATGAGGAAGAGGAAGAATTTGAGGAACATGAACACGAAGAAGAAAATGCTGATGAGGATGATGATGAAGATTATGAGCAATTAGATGATTCTGATTCACATGATATGGGCTCAGAAGCAGGAGAAGAAGAACTGGTAGAGGCAAATGTGCGAACACCTCCTGCTAAAAAGAGAAAGATGTACACTACTACTGCATCCAAAGAAACTCTAGCGCCTAAGAAGAGGAGAGTTTCTACAAGTAAAGAAACTACTGTGAAAACGAAACGAAAACGTCTCGTTTCAGACCAGAATACCGAGCCAGTAGTTGTGAAGCGTAGAAATGCTGTTCCAAGTGAAAAAGTAGTGAAGAAAAGGCGTGTAAAAACAAGTATTTCAGCAGATTATAAAGAAGAAACTGAGACAGAAATCGTCAAACCAGTTAGCAACAAGAAAAAACGTAAATCTGTTAAGAGGAAAAAGAAATCTTCTGAGAAAACCAAAGATATCGATGAAAATTCATTGCAAGGCGACTTAGTTTCTGACTTCCTTTCTGAGGATTAATTACCAAGCCATTGTAGGGTCTTGGCTCATGCCGCAAGCATCTTTTAGGAATAATTGAAGTCCAACCATATCTTCGGGATCAATTCGATTAATTACTTCCCCGAAATATCGTTCTAATCTCTCGATAGTTTGCGAAGATTTTCTACTACTAATTCGGATTACTTCTTCGCGGACGCGTAAATCATTCTCGAAAGCAGTTAAACGCCCTATTAGTGCAGTAAACGCATCTCTAACATCAGCAATGTTGGAATCCCTTCTTGCTGCAAAAACGCCGAATACCATCGGGTGGCCACTGACTTCCAGCCATTCAGCACCAAGGTCCATACGCACCAAATCAGGGTAGGCCCTAGCACTTTCAAGCGCCCGGTCTCCAATTAACAGACAACCATCACACATATCCAGCATCCCTTCCAAATCTGGACCCATTTCAACATAAGAGGGTTTGAGTCCTCTTTCACTTATCAGATGCCTAAGTAGAGTTGACGAAGTAGCCGAATCGGAAGGTAACGCGATTGTTTTCATCTCTGAAATACCAACAGAACCGAAAACCAAAACACTTCCGACTTCACCTTTACTTGAAATTGCTAAGTCGGGAATTAATACGAGTTCATCAGAATTCTTTGCATAGTCCGCAGCAGGAATTGGAGCGATGATGCAGTCCCTGCGGAGTAAGTGGCCAGTAAGCCAAGATGGTGGTGCAGGCAAAACCTTCCATGATGAATCTAAGTCGTGGAATAGAGGCTCGCAATTGATGAAGGCTACACGGCCTATGGTGCGTTTCCATGCCATCTAAACACCAACTGCCATTTTCAGACTTCTGCGCTCAGATTCTTTGGGTATTTTGAATTCTTCGAACTTAGAATAGATTGTATCTCTCCGAATCGGGATAGAACCTGAATTTTGAACTATTCTCGCCAGAGCCACCTTGTCATGGTCCAATGGAGCTTTCGAGCCAGCAAGGTGCATAATAGACTCTTTTTGTACAGTGCCATCTATGTCATCCGCACCATAACGAAGAGATAATTCTGCAACTTCATCACCTATATTCATTCGATACGCCTTGATATGAGGTATATTATCCAACATCAACCTAGATATTGCAATCATCCGTAGTGTTTCACTGGCAGAGGATAATTGGGCTTCTGGCAGCCGCGAATCATCGGGAAGGAAGGGATAAGGTACGAAGCATTGGAAACCATTCGTGATATCTTGTAAGTCCCTTAGTTTGAGTAAATGAGTTATCCTTTGGTCAATGGTTTCTATTGTTCCAAATAGCATTGTGCAATTAGTTGATATTCCAAGTTCATGTGCTGTTTTGTGTATTTCCAAATATTCGCTTGAGGATTCTTTACCACGACAGATGATCGAACGAACATCATCGTCCAATATTTCGGCTCCACCACCTGGTAGCGAATTTAATCCTGAGGCTTGTAATTGTTGCAATGTAGCCTTGAATGTCATGTTTGAGAGTTTAGATATATGTTTTATCTCAACAGCGGTTAATGCTTTGATGTGAATGGAAGGAAACTCCTTTTTGACTGCAGCAAATAATTTTGAATAATGCTCGACATCCCATTCTGGATGCAAACCCCCCACCGAATGTACTTCATCGACATACCCTGAGTATTGGCGTAGGTCTTCGATATATTCAGCAATTTCCAGTCCATAAGCATCAACATCACGCCGGCCTCGGCGAAAGGCGCAGAATTTACATGCCAGGGTACAAATATTGGTCTGATTAATATGCACATTAACATTGAAAAAAGCTCTGTTGCCATAGCGAGATTGTTTAACCAAATCTGCAAGATGTCCAATGGTGTCTAAGTCGGTGGAAGCGAACAGTGCGTGACCATCGCTACGAGAAAGAGGAGTTCCTGCCGCTAGTTTCTCAACTATGGCTTTGAACTCATCCGGCCAATGGGAATTAAGTAAAGAATTAGAGAGCAAACCTCTCCAACCTGAATCCTCGCCTGCAGCCATTAGTTGGTCGCAGGGACTGTTCTTATTGAATCCAACGCTTAACTGCGACGACTAGTCCTCACTCTGAATATCCCGGTTGAAAGCAATAATTTGCGGAATTCTTCAATCATGAAAACCGTGCTTGAAACTACAATAATGACAAACCAATCTGTTTTGTTAAGTGGGATAGTAGAGAGTAATTCACCTATCTCGAAAGAGGTGAAAGGTACTGTTAGGCTAGCACCTTGGACTACAAGTAGAAGTAAACTCAGGGATATCAAAATCGCCAAATATATCGCTCTGTTCGAAAATACTCCCAATTTGAAAACGCTATCTTCTCCACTTCGGCAGTTCATGACATTGAACAACTGGAATAGGATAAAGACGCTAAAACACATAGTTCTAGCGTACTCTTCAGAACCGTTAGTCCAAGCCACATAGTAGACAATCATTGTGCCAATTACCATTACTGCGCCAAGATAGAATATGAGGAGGAGATCCAACAGATTTGGCAGTGATTCATCCACTGGACGCGGCGGCCTATCCATCACATTAGAGTGCTTGCGCTCAACACCTAAAGCAACTGCAGGCGGACCATCCATCAGGATATTAATCACTAAGATTTGAGTAGCTGTCAGAGGCAAAGGCCATTGGAAGATAACTGATGCCATCAGCAATAGTATAACTGCGGCAACATTGGTTGAAACTTGATAGCGGACGAAATTTCGGATGTTTGCATATATTTTCCTTCCTTCTTCCACAGCATTGACGATATTTGCGAAGTTATCATCTTGTAGCACCATATCTGATGCATCTTTTGCAACGTCAGTACCAGCAATACCCATTGATATTCCAATATTCGCACGCGAAAGTGCGGGGGCATCATTAACACCATCCCCAGTCATTGCAACAACTTCTCCCTCATCCTGTAAGGCAGTAACAATGCGCATTTTCTGCTCAGGTGTGACTCTACTGAAAATCGCAGTACCGGTAACGATATCGCGTATTGCAGCATCGTCTAATTTCTCTAACCTCTCCCCGCCAATTGCTTCAATGTGAGGTTTAGTAATGTTGAGGTCCTCGCCGATTGATTGGGCAGTCATGTGCTGGTCGCCAGTAATCATCTTCACGCGAATACCAGCTTGCTGGCAACGTAAAATTGCATCATAAACTTCGGCTCTTGGCGGGTCCATGATACCAACCATTCCCAAAAAGATAAAGTCGTCTTCCATCGAATCCATATTAGTTATATCATCGTCCTCATTAACGCGCCTTGCACATAATGCAATAACCCGCATTGCCTTACTTGCCATGTCATTATTAGCCATTGTCGCAATATCAAAATCTGAATCTTCAATTGGAACCACCTCTCCATTAGATATCTTCCAATTGACCAAACTTTTGTAACCGCCAGCGCCACCTTTTGAAAATATCCAGTCTTCTCCTTCATACTCATGTATTACAGACATTCTTTTCCGGTCTGAATTAAAGAAGAACTCATGTTTGCGAGGGTGGCGTTGCGCGAACTTAGATACCGACCCATTTATTTTGTATCCTAAAACAGCACATGCGCTATCGGTAGGATCGCCAATCGCAGTCCATTGACCGCTAACCTCGGCAATCTGAGAGTTGTGGCATAGAGAGAGGCATGTGGCAGTCAATCTAAAGCCCAGGCCACTTTGTAATTCAGACATTTCTTCATCGTTTAACTCAACACCATCGCAAACCAGTGTACCCTCTGGCTTGAAGCCCTCTCCACTGACATCATATCTGCCATCGGGTAGCATTAAATGCCGTACCGTCATTTGATTTTTAGTCAGTGTTCCGGTTTTATCAGTGCAGATCACAGTGGTGGAACCAAGAGTTTCAACAGCCTTCATGCGGCGAATAATCGCCTTATGGCGCGCCATGTTCCGCATGCCTATGGCTAGAGTCGTGACTAGAATAATGGGGAGCCCTTCAGGTACAATTGCAACAAAAATAGCAATAGCAATGAGAAATTGAGCTTTTGCTGCCTCCCACATTTGACCGTCATCGACATATGCGAAAATTAACTCAATTGAAACTATTAAGGCTGCTACAATCAAAGCAATGAATCCAAGGAATTTTCCCAACGATTCAAGTTTGTGTTCCAAGGGGGTTTTGGGCGGTTCTGCTTCAGCAATACCGCTTGCGATTTTACCAAGTTCGGTTTCCATACCAGTTGAAGTTACTATTCCAATCGACCTTCCGGTAGAGACGGTGGTCCCCATGTAAAGCATATTTTTCCGTTCCGCTAGTATTGTCTCTTTAGATAGAATAATATTTTCAACTTTTGTCGGCATCGATTCCCCAGTAAGAGCGGACTCATCCACTTTACACTGCCACGATTCGATTATTCTAAGATCGGCGGGGACATTTAGCCCTTCGTCTAATTTGACAATATCTCCTGGAACTAATTGTGTCGTACTGAGTTCTTTTTCCATGCCATCTCTGCAAACAACACAACGTGAAACAGTCATTTGTTTCAACGCACCCATTTCTTGTTCGGCCTTATTTTCCTGCCAAAACCCGAAAAATGCATTTGCAGTAAGTACAATAAAAATGAATATGGCATCACCTGGCTGGTCAGGGTGTGTCGCTAATGCGAGTAATCCAGCACCGATTAACAAGTAATTAAGTGGGTCATGATATTGCGAAATAAAGCGAATAAAGGCAGAGGTTTTCTCAGGTTCACGGAGTTTATTCTCCCCATATTTTTCAAGCCGAAGATTAGCCTCATCTGTAGTCAGGCCGCCCAGAGGGGTATCGAAATCAAAAAGAACATCATCGCTACTTTTGGTGTGCCATAAGTTATCTAACATTAAAAGCACCCCTGCTGCTGATTTCTTCCGTTACTACTGAACTTTATGATTATACGGGTGGGTCTTCCTTATCATTCAGCCGATTATTTCACAAGCCCTGTATGGTTCCGACATATATGAGCGGTCTTGGTGAGCCTTGGATTCCTGCTGGCAGTAATGTCAAGGAATTGACTGCCCGCGTCATTGTTATTGGAATACTATTAGGTGCTCTAATGACTGCAGCAAACGCCTACCTCGGTCTATATGTCGGAATGACTGTATCTGCATCAATACCTGCTGCGGTCATGAGTATGCTCATTCTTAGGGGGTTGAATTTCAAAGATGTTACAATCCTCGAAAACAATTCAGTGCAAACAATGGCGAGTGCAGGAGAATCTCTAGCTGCTGGAGTTATATTTACAGTTCCTGCTCTGCTTGTCCTAGGTATATGGACCGATATTCAATGGGCAGACACATTCCTTATCGCCATTCTCGGTGGGCTACTAGGTACAATGTTTACGATTGCTTTACGACGTTTGTTCATAGTCGAAGAAGCGCTTCCTTATCCAGAAGGCGTTGCATGTCGAGAGGTACTAGTAGCGGGAGAAAAGGGCGGAACTGGTTTAGTTGCAATAATTTACGCACTAATAATTGGCGCCACTTATGGTTGGATGGTCAAGGCATTCAAGGCAACACACTCTGAAGTTCAAGATGTCGCTAGCGCCTTAGGTACGAGATTTTATGCTGGCGGTGAATTATCATTAGCTCTTCTTTCAGTTGGATATATTGTAGGGCTCAGAATCGCTTCATATATTTTCATGGGAGGAGTTATCGGATACGCAATTTTAGTTCCGATATATGGTTTAATGAATGGATTCCCCAATGGTTCTGGCATTCTAAATATGATCGATGCTAAAGATTATTCCATAGTGTGGTCGGAGCAAATCCGCTATGTTGGCGTAGGTGCAATGGTTGTTGGAGGAGTGTACACGCTTTGGTCAATGCGTAAGACTATTGGAGAGGGTTTAGCAAAGTCTTTCAGAAAATCGGATGGTACGGATAATGAATTATTGCGTACTGAAATGGATTTACCGCTCGACAAAGTAATGATGTTCTGTGGAATATTGGTGGTACTAATCTTCCTGTTTTATTGGTACGCCACCGGGAATTTGGTCATGGCTATGGCAGGAGCACTATTCCTTGCAGTTGTTTCATTTTTCTTCGCAGCGGTTGCCGGATACATTGCAGGAGTTGTAGGTTCGTCGAATTCTCCGATTTCAGGCATGACAATTGCAACCTTACTATTCACTATAGGTTTAGTCTGGGTCGTTGGCGGCCTAATTATGAATATGGGCGAAAAAGAAATGATGGTTGCAACTATGTTTATTGCAGCGATTGTTGCCACTTCTGCTGCGATTGCAGGCGACGTAATGCAGGACCTGAAAACAGGGCATATGCTTGGGGCAACCCCTTGGAGGCAGCAAATAGCTGAAATTATTGGAGTGGTAGTAGGTGCGTTAGTAATCGGACCAGTTCTTTCGCTTCTTCATAACGCATTCCGGATTTCAGAAACCGCTTGTCTAGCAAACCCCCGTGCAAGTGACCCAACTTGCTCTGATGCATTGATTGCACCACAGGCTGAATTGATTGGAGCAATCGTACAAGGGGCATTTGGTGGAGATTTGAATCTCCCTATGGTTCTACTAGGTGCAGTAATTGCAATTTTACTTATCAGATTATCAATGCCTGTAATGAGTGTAGCAATCGGAATATACCTCCCCCTATCTCTTTCCGTTCCAATCATGGCTGGTGGAATAATTTCACATGTCCTTCTATCAAGTGCGAGGCTAAGGGTAGATGGTACCTTAGAGGGGAAACCAACACCGGAGGCGAAATTTGCAGTCAAAGAAGTCCAGGACAAAGGAGTACTTATTGGAGCCGGATTTATCGCAGGTGAATCGCTAATGGGTGTACTATATGCCGTATTTATTGTGGCCGACAATAGGTGGAAGAACAATGGGATTTTACCTTCGGAATGGTTTGGAGGAATTGGTCAACTTGGAGGGGGATGGTCACTCATATTCTTTGGTTGGTTCGTTGCCGTATTCATCATGCTTTCAGCCCGTTCTTTACCCAAGAAGGGGAATCTACTGGGGGATCTAATGTTCGTGTTGTCAGATGCGGCTAAAAGACTGAAAGGAGTCTTCACGCCGCCTAAACTCCCAGATTTCGGAGAATTAAGGGCTAAATCAGAGGATTAATCCTCTCTAGACAATCACAACTATCAAAGGCCATAGTCAAAGGCCGATACTACGGAAGTACCAATGATGGGCGAAATGAGCATCAGTGAACTAGAAGAGATGGCAAGGAAATGCCGAATCGAAATATGCAAGATGACACATCGTGCTCAGGCAGGCCACCCCGGTGGTTCTCTTTCTGAAATTGATATTCTATGTGCTTTGTATGGTCGAAGGTTACGTGTTCAAACAAGTAACCCAAAATGGGAAGACAGAGACAGATTTATTCTTTCCAAAGGCCATGCTTCGCCTGGAATGTATGCCGTTCTGGCTGAAATGGGATTCATATCGCATGCCGATTTGGAATCATACCGCGTAAAGGGTGGAGTGTGCCAAGGCCATGTCGATATGAAATGGTGTCCTGGTGTAGATTTTTCAGCCGGTAGTCTTGGAATGGGCCTTTCGTTTGGAATGGGGTGTGCAGTAGCTGCAAGAATTGATGGCTCTAGTAGAAATTCATACGTCATGATCGGTGATGGCGAAATGCAAGAGGGAAGTATCTGGGAAGCTGCAATGTCTGCAGTACACCATGAACTTGGTAACCTGAAACTATTCGTAGATTGCAATGGAATTCAAAATGATGATTTCTGTGAAGTTCAAATGCGCATGTTTGACATACCTGCAAAATGGAGTTCATTTGGCTGGGCCGTAAAGGTGATTGATGGGCACAATATGAATGAAATAGTTGGCGCTATTGAATGGATGGATACAATATCTGATAGGCCAGCAGTCGTAATCGCAAATACAGTGAAGGGCAAAGGAGTATCCTTTATGGAAAATAATCCTGCGTTCCATGGGGCTGCTCCTTCTGATGAACAATTAGTACAAGCACTCAGCGAATTGGGGGTGAGTGCATGAGTAGAATGGCGGCAACTCGTGACGGGTACGGCGATGCCCTTCTAGCATTGGCTGATAATCCAAAGGTTGTAGTTCTCGAAGCTGACTTGGGTAAATCAACCAAGTCATTATACTTCAGAAAGGCACATCCCGAAAGAACGATTTCATGTGGAATAGGAGAGCAAAATATGCTACTTGTCGGAGCCGGACTTGCATCAAGTGGATTCATTCCCTTTGCAAGTACCTTTGCGATATTTACTGAGCGTGCATTTGAACAAATGCGTAATGGTGTTGCTAGGCCTAATTTAGCGGTTCATGTTTGTGGATCACACGGTGGCACCCACACAGGAACAGATGGTTCAAGTGCACAATCAATTGAAGATTTAGCCATTTATCGAACATTACCTAATGTAGTTGTAATGCACCCTTGCGATGATGTTTCAACTAAGGCATTAACAATGCAATTGCCTGAACTAGGTGGCCCCTCTTACATGCGTACAGCTAGAAATAAAACACCAGTTCTATACGATGGACGAGAGAATGAGATAAAAATCGGCAAAGGCGTCGAACTTATCGAAGGGAAAGATGTTGCAATTATCGCGTGCGGAGTTTTAGTCCATGAGGCAATTGCTGCAGCAAAGACACTTGAAGAAGCAGGAGTAAGCGCCACTGTAGTTGATATGCACACACTCAAGCCACTCGATGGTGAATTAATCGAATCATTGGCCGAAAAGTGCGGTGCAGTTGTTACTGCAGAAGACCATTCAATCATTGGAGGTCTTGGAGGCGCTGTTGCTGAACATTTGATTTCTACAAGGCCTGTTCCTATGGAGCGAATAGGCGTCCAAGACCGCTTTGGCGAATCAGCAGGAGCAGAGGAAATGTTGGAGATGATGGGCCTGAAATCTCACCACATCGTTGATGCTGCTAAAAGAGCAATCGCGAGGAAGGCTTGAAGCACCCCCTACACCGGCACCTACGACATGGAGTTCTTCTTGGACACCGCCGACGTAGATGAGATTAGAGAAATTGCCGCTTGGGGAATTCTCGATGGAGTGACAACTAACCCTTCTTTAATCAAGAAAAGTGGAAGAGATTTCAAAACAGTTGTAGCAGAAATTGCTGCTATTTGTAAGGGGCCTATATCAGCTGAAGTTACAGCATTAGATACTGCTGGAATGGTTGAACAAGGAAGAATACTCAAAGAAGAATTACCCGATAACGTGATTATCAAAATCCCTTGTACCCCCGAAGGTCTTGCTGCTACAAAAATTCTAACTGCAGATGGGATCAATACGAATGTAACCCTCGTATTCTCTGCCGCACAGGCACTAATGGCTGCTAAGGCTGGTGCAACTTACGTCTCACCATTCATCGGGCGTATTGATGATACTGGCGCTGATGGTATGACGCTGATTGCTGAAATAATGTCGACGTGGGATAATTACAACATTAAAACAAAGGTTCTAGCGGCTTCAATACGCCACCCAACTCATGTCTTAGCATGTATGCAAATGGGTGCTCACACAGTGACAATGCCTGCCAAAACCTTCCGTCAATTGATGAGCCATCCGCTTACTGACAAAGGTCTTGCAGGTTTCATGAAAGACTGGGCAGAGGTCGAAGCAGCAGGTAATGCTTGAAGCGAACGCTTGATAATGAGCACCTACCCACCTCACTCCGGAGGCGATGTAATGACCAGTCATGATGAGAAAGTAAAACGCCTCCTAGACGGGAATATCGATGAGGCTGAAATCGCGGCCGACCCAGTTCTGGCAAGCCTTGCAGAACGTATTTTCGGGTTAAATATCGAACCAATTATTCCTTCGAAACCTAGTACTTCTACAGGTTTACCTCCTGTTGAAGTTGTTACAGCAATCACCTCCGCTGATTCAATGGTTGAAGTGGTTCCAGGATTTATTCCAATGCCATCTTCATTACCGGCAATTGCTCCGATTCCTTCTCAAACTGCAGCGGGCAAAAAGAGTGGCGGCTTACTGAAAATATTCAGCCTCGGATCTCTGGCCATATCTGCCGCTAATGTGTTTGGAGCATTTGGATTCCTAAATTCAAATTGTACAGCCGATAAGTGTGCGGAAGAGGCCACACGAATTAATTGGGCGGGAATCCAAAATTTTTCTAATGAATTAGGCTGGTCGCAACCATTCCCGGAAATGGGTATACCAGATTATGTTGCAGTGGGGGCGAGCATTTTGCTTCTCATTCTTGCTTTCCGTCGCAAGTGATGCGGCAATTTCATGAACATCCTCCAAGGAGTAGTTATTATGGGAAAAGGCAAAGCCAAGCGCGGAATACCATCTAAGCAAGATGATTTCAACTCATGGTACCCATTCATAGTAGAAGCTGCAGAGTTAGTTGACAAACGGTATCCGATCAAGGGAATGGATGTTTGGCGCCCCTATGGGTGGCGCACAATGAAACTAATTGACGCCCTAACTCATAGAGAAATGGAGCGGACTGGCCATGAAGAAGTCAACTTCCCTCTATTAATCCCTGAAAGTCTTCTCGATAAGGAGAATGCATTAGTTGCGCGACTTAAGCGTGCACGAGAAGAAGGTGTTGACCCTGACGATCTCCGCGATGAAGAGGAGGAAGGCGGTTTCAAGAAAGAAGTATACTGGGTGAAGCATGCCGGTGAAAATGAACTTGATATCCCTATGTTCCTGCGTCCAACAAGTGAAACAGCGATGTACACAATGTTTCCCCTCTGGATAAGGTCCCACAAGGATTTACCTCTCAAACTATACCAAATGGTCAATACATTTCGCTATGAAACTAAACAAACACGTTCCTTTATTCGAGTACGTGAAATACATTTCTTCGAGGCTCATACAGCGCATGGGGACGAAGATAGCGCCAGTAGACAAATCGCACAGGATTTGGAAATTGTAGATAATCTCATGCACGACCTATGTCTACCTGTAATTAAGGCAAAAAGACCCGAATGGGATACATTTCCTGGTGCGTGGTACACGATTGCAATAGATGCTATAATGCCAAACGGTAGAACTCTGCAGGTAGCATCATGTCACCACTACCGTGATCAATGGGCAAAGGCTTTTGATTTGACTTATGAAAATCTTGATGCTCAACAACAACATTGCCACCAAACAACATATGGGATGTCAGAGAGATTACTTGGAGCAGTGGTTGGAATGCATGGAGATGATAACGGACTAATAATGCCTCCAGCAATTGCACCCCATCAAGTGGTTATCTGTCCAATGATTCGGAAAAATTCAGATGTTGATACAGTAGCAAAGGCAGAGGAGGTCGCGGCAATACTTCGCAACGCTGGATTGCGTGTAAAGGTAGATTCACGAGACATACACGCTGGCCAGAAATATTTCGATTGGGAAATTAAGGGAGTTCCGCTCCGATTGGACATTGGTCCGAGGGATATTGAAAATGATTCTGCATTTGCGGCAAAGAGAACTGGAGGTAAAGAGCCGCTACCACTCGCAAATATAGTCGATGAATGTAATCGAGTTCTCGATGAAATATCTGTGGAATTAAGAGCCAGGGCATCTAGGCACACAGAGAATGTTGTTCTCCAATTATCTAGTTTAGAAGATGTCGAGGATGGTAAAATATACGAAATGGCATTCGATGGAACCGACTCGCATGCTGAAACTATAGAAAGAACCACTGGTCTGTCATTTTTGGGAGATGCTACGGACCCATATCCTGAAGAGAGACCTTGCTTTATGTCTGGAAAGCCGACAACTCGAAGAGTACTGCTCGCTAAAACTTACTGAGGCTACATTTCGAAATCTTCGAAACCGCCTTCGGTTTCTTGCATCATCTTCTTCATTTGTTTGTTCATCTTGCGGTTTCCGCTCATACCCTTCATCATTTTACGCGAACGATTCCATTGGCCAATTAATTCCCTGACATCCTTTTCTCTGACGCCAGAACCTCTGGCAATACGATTAATTCTATCAGCCTTAATCTTTGCAGGTTCGTCTTTTTCATAGATGGTCATCGAATCCATTATGACTCGATAACGGTCAAGATTCCCTTGCATTGCGGCTTTCTGGTTCTTGCCCATTGCACCCATCCCTCCAAACATTCCAGATGGTAAAAATGAAAGTAATTTATCGATAGTGCCAACCTTCGACATCATTTCCATTTGTGAATACATGTCATTCAGGGTAAAGCGACCGGACATCATGCGTTGGGTAATGCGCATTGCCTCTTCTTCATCCATATCTTCTGGGGCCAGATCGATTAAGCCACGAATATCACCCATTCCCAGCAGCCTAGAAATGAAGCGGTCCGACTCAAATTTCTCTAAATCGTCTACCTTTTCGCCAGTACCAATATACATTACCGGTGCTCCAGTAGTTGCTACTGCAGAAAGTGCTCCACCACCCCTGGCAGTACCGTCTAGTTTGGTAATTACAATACCAGTTACGCCGGCTAAATCATGAAAGTTTGCAGCAACAGGGCCTGCAGATTGTCCTACCTGTGCATCGATTACGAGAAACCTCTCATTAGCATTTGCAACTTCAGAAATCTGTTCTAACTCAACAACCAACTCCTCGTCTAACTTGTGTCGTCCAGCAGTATCGATAATCACTAAATCCGCTGCTGAATGTGCCTTTAGTCCGTTTCGAACAATATCTACTGCGCTTTTATTTTCAGGCTCGCCGTACACTTCGACTGTTGAGTCTTCCAGAAGTTGAGTGAGTTGACTATATGCGCCTGGACGATGTACGTCGGCTTCGATTACAGCAACTCTAACCCCATGGCGCCTGCGGTACCATTCTGCTAATTTTGCAGTACTTGTAGTCTTACCATTACCATATAATCCAACCATCAATATTGTTGATTGGTGGGGCCTAACTTCTCGCGAAGGACCCAGAAGCCTCACTAATTCGGTGTAGAGTATATTCATTGCATGTGTTTGAAGAGTAACTCCCGGGCGGGGTTCATCTTCACGTAATCTCACTTCAAGTTTTTCAGTGATTTCTTTTGTCTGTCTGACGTTGAAATCCGCTTCCTGTAGCGCCCTTCTAAGCGAACGCAACATCTCCTTTAACTCATCTTCATCGAGCTTCCTTTTACTCTTCAGTAGCCCTAAAGCGGAGAATATCCCCCTCGATAGCCCTTCGAGTGCCATGGCTTGTCCAAAAGCGCATTTGGTTTGAACCCAACGGATGATTATTCTGCAGGGAAGGTAAGACGAAGGACTTCATCTTCGAGCTTTGCATTAACCTGGCTAGCTTTGGCTGGACGGGTAAACTCAACTGGATGTTCTCTACCATTAATTCCAACTAGTATTGTACCATCTTCACTTCTCAATGAAAGATCTTCACGGACTATTCCAGGGAGGTGTAATTGGACTTCATCGCCTTGTAGCCAAGTGCCACGGTGGACCTCGAGTCCTAATCCAATTGTAAATGGACCTAATCCTTCACTGACATTTATCTTTCCATGAAGTTCGTTAGAAATGCTGCGTAATGCATCCAATCCATGGATATCTGAATCTTTTAATTCGACTTCATGTAAATGGAGGTTCGGAAGGGACTCTGTGAGTGTTTTCACATTTCCCGCCTCATTTGTTCTTCGTGTTTGAATGAATTCATGTTCCAAATCTGGCGTCATACGATTGATTACACAACCAGTTACTGGCAATTCAAATTCAGCCAGCGATTTGTATGCTCTCACCGTTTCATTCACGCCCATTTTTTCGGGAATTGTGACCAGTGTGAAGCGGGTGACTTCAGGGTTGCATAAAATACGACGCACATGGAGTACACGGCGCCTGAATTTATCCAACTCTTCCTTTAATTTGTCACCTTCTTTGGAACCAAACATCATGGCCCGGATCCCCCCGGTTACTCGATGCATTTTGATAATTTTATCTGCCCACTTTTCAATAATTTCAGGGAGTGCTAGAAAACGAAGTGTATGGCCGGTAGGGGCCGTATCGAAGACGATTACATCCCAACCGGGATTCTCAAGGTGCTTCAGGAGTTCATCAAAGGCCATAGCCTCATCAAGGCCAGGCAAAATCATTTCAGAAGCGTTGAGATCAGCAGATTCACCGCCCATCAGTGGACCAAGACTTTCAGTAAGCTTAGGGATGTGGTCGGAAATTCGAGATTCTGGGTCCAACTCCAGCCCCCATAAACCAGGGACACCTTCAACTTCAGATGGTTCAGACCCTAACTGAACGCCAAGGCTATCAGACGTACTGTGGGCTGGATCGCTGCTGACCAACAGCACTTTCAAACCTGCATCAGCTAATCCAACTGCTGTAGAAGTCGAAGTTGTGGTTTTACCAACTCCGCCCTTACCGCCGAACAATAGTAGTCGAGCCATGGCAATAGGGCCGGGTTGGGCATTTTCAACCCCTCGGTCTACACAACTCACTTGAATAGCGGTTAACACGGCACCACATGGCAAGCAATTTGGTGCTCTTTCAAGTCGCATCGATTGTAGCGTTAATTGGAATGGGTCTTGGTTGGCGCGGAGTAATGACTAAGTATGCTGGTTTCTATGATTTGCCAACAGCATGGAGTATGATGTTTTGGGGTATTTTACTCGGTGGTTTTTATGGAAGACTAGCAGATGAATTTGTTTACAAGCCATACTATTTTGGAAATTTCCCCTTCACAAATATTATTTTATTTTTGGGTCTGGCGGTAATTGTACATTTGATATTGCGCAGAACACGTGTTAGGCGGACAGGTTCACAGCCAACAACAGGATGGGCCCTTGGACTTTCGGTAGGGGGCCTAATCGGTATGTACTCCATTTATCGTGTTCTTGAAGTTGAATCATTATCGGTTATCAGTATAGCGACTATAGGGTTAATCGCTTTAGTAAGTCCGCGTGGTTATGCGTTAATCTTTTGCCGTCACGGGTACGATATGCTGCAAGAAAAAAGGTGGAGGGCTGCACTAAAGACATTTGTATTTGTGATGCTATTACACCTCTCACTTGTTGCAGCGATGTTCGATCCAAGAACTTGGATTTTCATTATTCCGCCACTTATACTAGCTGAAAGAAAAGCCCAGGATTGGGTGTGGGCAGCAGTTCCCAGACCTGCGCGTAGGCGATTGAGAAGAATCTGGTCAGATGCTTCTCGGAACAAATCAAATGAAGAAGAGTAAATAGGCACTTACAAGAAGTACTAACCACTATTTTACTTCAATTTCAAGGACCATTTTCACTTTTACTGGTGAGCAGAACCTTCATGGAGGTACGGTTTAGCGTTGATACGATGGGAACATGTCCCTTCTGCCGAGCCCAAACCCTCCCGGGCGATTCTATTTGCTACAGTTGTGGTAGAGTAATCACGGGCGCATCTGGTATGGACTCACGCGTCAAAGGCGAATTTATGCGCTCTCCTACTCGTAAAGCGAAGATGGGTGTGGCACCTAGGCACGCAATGGAGAGTGCAAAACCAAAACGTGGTATGCGCAAAAAAAGCAGAATTAATCAATTAGGATTAATCGCACTTATTGCATTTATTTTCTTTACACCTGATGCAAGGGAGTTTGTTCTAGCAAAATGGGCCGAAGTTCAGGAGTTTGTGGCGGAAGGTATGGCTCCAGAACAGGTATATCCTCTAGAAGCTGAGTATACGGTAGTTCGTAGTATTGATTTATGGAATAATGGATCTGGAAACGGACATCTCGAAGAGTCGATAATGATACCAGTTGATGTTACAAGTAACGAGGGTGGGCCGGTTGCCCTGGCTTATACCGACGGTACCGAAGTTCAGAAATCTAATATTCAACATATTTTGAACATGGAAATTCGTGTTGATGGTGATACGATAACAATACCTGCAAACGGCTTACCAACACGTAGTAAGGCAAACGCAGTAATTACTTCTGATGGAAATCAAGTATGGTGGCCCAGCCCCGGAACTGGTTCAGACAATTGTGAACCCGGGCCGTGTATCCGAGTATCAATGGATGTTCCAAGCGGTACTCATGAAACTCTAGACTTTGCAATAACTCTACAATCAACGAGTCACACATGGTGGCATTCCACACGAGTGGATGGAAAACTAGACGGCAAATCTGAAGGCAATAGTGTAGCCCGCTCGGGAACCTTCGAAGAAGCTCAGAATCGAGGTAGTGGGTCACGGTACACAGAATACGGGCAGCATATCGAGTGGTATGATCGCAATTGCCAACCGAACCAACCAGGTTGTAATAGCAACTGGGCTATTTCGGGAAAACAATCTTCTGCTCCAACTATATTCCAGACTGCAGCAAGCATAGAGGCTTCACTTCCAAATTCATTGAAGGACAATGCGTATGCCTATGCAAGGGCAACATTTGATTGGCTAAATGACAATATCCCATATGATTACAATGCCCCTAATACTGCTAGGAGTGGTGAACAATGCCTAACCGCAGTCGCTGGTGATTGTGATGAACAATCCAATGCTTTCATGAGTATTATGCGCGTTAAAGGGATTCCTACTTGGTATGTATTTGGTGCATTGACTGATTCTAATTTTGAGCAGTGGCAAGGCCATGCATGGGCATACGTACTGCTACCGATGTCTGATGAATGGTGTGAGGCTAATGAAGTAGAATTGAATTCATGTTATGTCGAGGGCTCTGTGGATGTTGTCAATCATAAATGGCTAGTACATACCCCCACTGCGTACATCGATTGGATTGAAGACTCTCCGTGGTCAAATGTTGGTGGCTACTATTCGGCGGGTACAATGTCCGGCAACGATTTCGAGCGTGTCAGATCGTTCTTCACCGAAGATTATGATGTGTATGGTGGCGAATGGCGTAACAAGTGGCTAGGAGAGGATCTCTCATGAGGGTTATCATAGGCGGAGGAGGGCGTGTTGGCTCTGGACTCGCAAGTGCTCTGAGGAGTGAAGACAAGGACGTTGTTCTAGTCGACAATGATGCAATGGCAGTAAAAAATGCCCAAGGAATGGATATCCTAGTTCTTCACGGGGACATTACTCAAAGACAAAAATTCATTGAAGCGGGAATTGAATTTACTGAGGTATATGTCGCAGCTACTAATTCTGATGAACGTAATATTCTATCTTGTGCACTTGCAAAGCATGTACATGCTGAGCAAACCAAGGGCAAGGGCAAATTGATGACGGTTTGTAGGGTTAGAGACCCAATATTTGTTGAGGAACATAAATCTGGTAAATTGGCAAAATGGGCTGGAGTAGACCATGTAGTTCACCCTGTGGATGGAGCAATATCAAGACTAATTTCGGGACTACGTTCATCATCACTAACAGAAGTAATCCCCTTCGAAGCGGATGCATACATCGTAGAATTAGATGTCCGTCCTGAAGCCGGAGGTGTAGTTCACAGAACCTTGCGAGATTCTGGTGCGAAAGTTGAGGGAGGTATGCCCTTAGTCGTTGGATTGAAACGTGATGGAATGCCGGGAAAGGTCCCAACTGCTGATGACCAAATTCTCCCGAATGACCGAGTGGCAATAGCTACTGCTGGAGAGGCTTCATTTAATCGGATATTACGAATTTTTGGACATGAAGCAATTGATTTCCCAGACCGGCCGAAAGTCGCTATCTTTGGCGCTGGTTTGATTGGTGTGAGATTAGCAAAAGCATGGCTTGATCAAAACGGAACTGTTACTATCGTCGAAAAGAATCTGAACAAGGCGAATGAACTAGCAGGTTCAGATATTGGTAATCGGAGTGGAATTGAAATTATCCATGGTGACCACTTGGATAAGGACTTACTTTCTGAAATTGAAATAGGGTCTCACGACATTGCAATTTCCGCTCTAGATGATGACCATGCTTCGATTGCAGCGGCACTTTTAGCCAGTGACATGGGGGTTGAGCGCACAGGCCTGATCATGTATGATGCTGATTTAGTAAGCGTGGTCAGAAGAATGGGAATCACTTTCTCAGTTGACAGAAAACGAGTAGCAATTGATACAATTCTTTCGCGGATTCATTCCGAGTTACCCGGTCCATATGCAGTCCTATCTAGTGTACCCGATGTAATCGGAATTTGCCTAACCATTACGTCCAAAGTAAAGTTTGCAGGTAAAACTCTAGTAGATGCTGGGCTACCAGAGTGGTGTAAAGTAGCATTTATCCAGAGAAAAAACATACATGATGATTGGGAAACCATGCGTCCTTCCTCCTCAAAAACGCTGCTTGAGGATGACCGATTAACCATTTTCTTACCTCCAGATCGATTACAGGACATACAGAAGAGATTCAAGGTGTGATAGTTAGATGCGTCGCGACGTGCTTTCACTTATCGTCGGATGGACGATGATGGCGATGATTATTCCGTTGCTGTTTAGCTTCATAATTACCTGGTGGTTAGATGGCATCGATCTCGCACTAATTGCATTCTTCCTTCCTATCTTATTTTCTGGAATGATAGGAGGTGCATTACTAACTCTTGGAGTAAGATCTGATACAACCGAACGGTTGAGGGACCGCGAAGCATTTGCTGCTGTCGCTCTCGCATGGCCGGTTGCTGTGCTAATTGGAAGCTTACCTTTCTGGCTAGGAGGTGTATTCCATGGTCCCTTCACCGATGGCTCAAGTATGGCGGATATCGGTCGTGGATTTGTTAATTCGTGGTTTGAATCGATGTCCGGGTACACTACTACTGGTACAACTGTAATCGAACATTCGATGAGCCCCAACTGTATTCCAGGAACGACTCCGGATTGTATTAACGCCCAGCCGAAAGGAATTCTGATCTGGAGATCACTTACTCAATGGCTAGGTGGAATGGGAATCATCATGTTAGGTCTGATGCTACTTTCAAGGGTTTTAGGTGGAGGTATGGCGCTTGCACGAGCCGAATTAACTGGACCTTCTTTGTCCCGTCTTCGACCTAAATTACAACAAACAGCAATCGCTTTGTGGACAATATACATTATCCTGACAATTCTTGAAATCTTGCTATTATGGGGGGTCGGAGATATGTCTATTTTCGATGCCTTCAATCATGGTCTTACAACAATGCCTACTGGTGGATTTTCTACACATGATGCCTCTATCGGATACTATGATAGTTTTGTTATCGAATCGATTATTATATGTTTCATGTTCTTTGCAGGTGTGAACTTTACCCTCATTTGGCTAGCATGGGAAAGGCAATGGGATCGTGTATTTTCCGACCAAGAAGGTCGAAGTTACGTTCTTGTCATCATCGCTACAACACTATTCGTTTTCTTCGCACTGATGTCGCAAGGAGGGAATGTAGATGAAGGATTTTTTGATTCACTCTTTACAGTCATGTCTATTGGAACATCAACAGGGTACACAGTCACAGATTACATGTTGTGGCCAGTTGTAACTCATGTCTTACTGTTTTTGCTGATGATTGTTGGTGCTTGTGCTGGCTCTACCAGTGGAGGACTTAAACTGATGCGGGTAAAGCTGGCATTGAAAGTAGCTTGGAGAGAAATTGGAAGAATTGTACAACCACGCCGTATTGTAAGTATTCGTATGAATGGTGAAGTTGTTGAAAATGATAGACTAAGTTTGATTATAGGAATGCTGTTCGTTTGGACTGGACTATTTGCAATTTCATGTATTCTTTTGGCAATTACGATGCCGAATTCTGATTTTGAATCTGTAGTTGCAGTAGTTGCATCTTCATTAGGAAATGTCGGGCCAGCATTAGGAGACTATGGGCCAACAAATACTTGGGCGTCAATGGGAACACCCTCGCTCTTAATAACTTCAATACTAATGTGGTTTGGGCGACTTGAATTGATGACTGCTCTACTATTAATTCACCCTCGTACTTGGAAGAGGGAGGAAAGAGAAGCTCCCGATAGAGCATCGATGAAATTAATACGTGAACTCTTTGAAAAGATGGAAGAGAAATTAGAAGAGAAAAAGAAATAATCAGAATAATGTTTTTTGACCCGAATCCTTCACAGGAATCTCAGACTCAATATTTTCTTCGACTTCAGGAGCGACTGTATTTGTAATCTCTTGGTGAACTGGTGCTAAAGTTTTTTCAAACTCCTCCGCATATTTTTCCATCAGGACTTTAGTAGAACGATTACTAACCTTGAGCCCGCAAATGGCAGCATGTTCCTCAGGAGATAGTCCAAGCGCTATAGATACTGAAAAATCATCAGCACCTTCTGCGTGAATTGCCACAATCGAAGGTAACAATTCTTCTCGAACTGCTTTAATGGAGCATCCGCATGTCTCAGCAAGACGATTTACAATCGATGCCTTTACCCAAGAAGAATTTCTTCGAAGAAACCCAGGATAGGTACAAAATATTCTACCTTCAATCGGTTTGGAAGGTGTCAGGCTAGCAGAAAGTCCGGCAAGATTTGAACTCCAGTACCAAGACCTGTGCGCAGTATTTCTGAAGCGGGTTGTAAGCAGCCTATCTGCAAGTTTGAGAGCTGAAGAAGATCTTCTAATCGCTTGCGGTTCGGTGAAGACAACTCCATTATTCCAAGATACCCATGCAACCATATCATCCGGACTCTTATCCAAAGATCGAGCCGCTTTCATGGCACTCAAGGCTGTTCTAGAGCGATAAAGAATATCGAGACCGGGAAAAATCTCTACACTGGTGTCACGTATACCAGTATCAATATTTTGCCGAACCATTTCTTTTGTCAAATTAGAATCTACAAGAGTGCACATTACTTGTAAGTCCCTTACTAGAGCGCGCAAATCACCAGGGTTGTTCTTCACCATTTCATCTATGGCATTAGAATCAGCAGTGAAGCCTTCCTCCTTAATGACGCGGAGAGCTATTCTCCGTAGCGCCTCATCTGAGGCTCTGTCGAACCGCACGGTGATTAAGTGGCGATTAAATCTGTCACGGGCCGTTCTCCAAGTAGAGGATGTTTTTCCCCATAAGCCCATTTCATCATTGCAGGCAAGAATTACTGGTTGAGTTGTTTTTGATAATAGGTGCAATAATTCGGCTTTACCACCGCTATCACCGCGCAATAAGGCGTTATCATTTGCATTATCACCTGAAACTATCGAGGAAATACGGTCGCTTGAAACAGCACGTAGACCGCCGGAAAGGTGGTCGACTTCATCTAACAAAATCAGTGTCCTAGGTGGTTTTTGACCGGGTGTCATGAACAGTGAGCCGTGGGTAGCAGCATGCGTAGCAGCCTTCCTAATTGCACCTGCGTTACGCGCATCACTAGCATTGAGTTCGATAACTTGCCATCCCATATCAGCAGCAATTGCTCTTGCGACAGTAGTTTTTCCAACTCCCGGGGGCCCAATCAAAAGCAATCCTGGTTTCTCTGGAACACCATCTTGCCAGTTATCTAGCCACTTACGAATTTTACGACGCTGTGCTTCGTTACCCTCAAGCTGTTTTTCACTCATGGGACGGTGGCGTTCTGTCCAGTCACTAACCACCATGGGAGTGAGGTTTAACTAGGCCCCATTTGAACATTGAGTCTAATTAGAAAGGTAAGGCATTAATCAATACACGAGTTTGCTCACCGGTATCTCGAGAACGGAGTGTTACTGAATTATCACTCAAAGAATCATGGTCAACCGTAATACACCAAGGTACTCCGATTTCATCAGCTCTAGCGTATCTTCTACCAATAGAACCACTTGCATCATATACCGAAAATACATTTTTCTTTCCACAAAGTTCCCGATGAATTATTAGTGCCAGTTCATCCATTCCATCTTTCTCATAGAGGGGCAGTACTGTAACATCAACAGGTGCGATTAATTCGGGCAAACCAAGAAGTGTGTAATCTTCACCCGACTTCTCAACCTCTGAGTATGAATGGTCGAGTAGGTGCCAAATAATTCGGTCTATACCGAATGCGGGCTCTACGACATGTGGGACAAACCATTCTCCGTTAACATTCTCACTTCTCTGGACACGCTTGACATGCTCAGGCAATATCTCTACTGCGGATTCACCGATGCTTAGAGTAAATGGGAATTTGGTTTCAGGCGGCAATTCTTCAACTGCGGATTTAACTTGGCCGGCTAATGCTCTAAACGCTGGACCTGCCTTTGCCCCATCGGTTGTCCAGCCATTGATCTCAACAACTTTTGGCTCAGAAAAAGTTCTCCATGCTCTGAGTCTTTGACCCGTTGCTTCTTCGTGGGCTGTAAGATCATAGCAACCTCTGTGAGCGATTCCAACACATTCGACCCAGCCATAGGACCCCCTAATCTCTGCATCCCAGCAATCCTGCGCATAATGGGCCATTTCATTAGACTCATGTTGTCTAAAGCGCAAATGCGCTGGATTAATTCCAACATTAAGCAAGAAATCCATAGTCCAACCCATGAAATATCCAACTGTCGGATGCCGGATTATTCCTTTCTCAACTGCATCTCCAAGAGTCATAACAATCTCACCCTCTTTGTCAGCAATTAGGGTGACTTCTTGGTTCCACAAAGAAAAATCATGGACCGTATTAACTTCTGGGTCGATGAAATATTCTAATTCGGCCATATTGAATTCTCGAAGACGTATCATTCCTTGACGCGGACTTATTTCATTACGGTAGCCCTTGCCAGTTTGAAGTGCGCCAAACGGAAGACGTTCCCTGAAGTGGCGGTAAATTGAGGTAAATGAGGTGAACATTCCCTGTGCTGTTTCTGGGCGGAGAAAACCTTGTCGTCCAGAAGAGCCTGCTCCTATTTTGGTATTGAACATCAAATTCTGAGCTTCGATTTGCCCCCACTCGGATTCGCCACATGAAGGGCAAGGGGGGTTGTTCTCTGAAATTAGAGCGCCCAGTTCATCCTTGGATAAAGACTCAGCATTTGGGTGGATCGCCTCGATTAGATGGTCAGCCCTGCTCGCTTCTCCACACTTTTTACATTCGGTCAAGAAGTCACTAAATTCCCCAACGTGGCCACTGGCTTCAAGAACGGGATATGGAGTTACAGTCGGGCATGAAATTTCAACAACATTACCCAAACTCTGCCAGTGATTGATCCAAGTTTGATTGACACGATTTCTTAATCTTCCACCAACTGGTCCAAAGTCGTAAAGACCTGCCGCTCCTCCATGGATTTCGAATGCTGGAAGTATTACTCCACGCCTCTTTAGCATGCCTGTTAGCCTAGCAAGACGTTCGCTTGAAAACTCCACCATACACCTGCGTGGCCAAGGAAGTACATGAGCCCACCTCCCCTGAAAACGATTGCGAGCCAAATTAACGATGCATATTCTAAAGCCAGCCCTACGAATAATGCAAAACGGGAATTCTGTCTTGATGTATTACAAACAGATACGGTATATATGATTCTTCTATCTAGCAAAACATTCATCATCTCCTTACTCACGCTGTCCAATCACGCAACGCGGAGATGAGATATTTGGCTAACATCACATACTTGGACAAACCCCTCGACTCCGAGGAATTGTATGAGTCACTGTGCCAACCGGTCAGGAACTGGTTTCGTGAGAAATTTCCTGACTTTACAGAACCCCAAAAATTAGCGATACCAGCTATACAAAACGGGGACCACTTACTATTATGTTCACCAACTGGCTCTGGAAAAACTCTCACCGCATTCCTAACAATTATTGACAAATTAGTGCGGCATGCACTTGCAGGAACTCTTGAAAATCGAGTTTACTGTCTTTATATCTCTCCAATTAAGGCACTCGCGAATGATATTCAGAAAAATCTGATTGGGCCGCTTGCTGAAATCGAAGATAAGTATCTACCTGACCGGGCACAGGGCAAAATCCGTGTTGGGCTTCGAACTGGAGATACTCCACAATCTGAACGCCAAAAAATGCTGAGAAAGCCACCTCACATCCTAATTACTACTCCTGAAAGTATGGCAATTGCAATTTCATCGCCAAGATTCCAGCCAATCGTTTCCAATGTAGAGTGGATTATTATTGACGAAATGCATTCATTAGTTCCTACAAAACGAGGTGTTCATTTGGCACTTACAATTTCTTTACTCGATACTATACTTGAAAGACCTGTGCAAAGGCTTGGAATTTCTGCTACAATGGAACCTCTCGAGACAGTGGCGGAATATCTTGTTTCTAGTGATGATAGAGAAAGCCGGAACGGGGCACAAGAAGTTAAAATTGCTAAGATTAGTGGTGCAAGGGAATTAGACCTAGATATTTTACTATGTTCACCTAAGTTTAGTGATTTGTCAGTCATGAAAGTTCTCGAACAGAATGTCGAGATGATTGCTGACTTGATCAGTGCGCACACGACAACACTCGTATTCGCAAATACGAGAAAAATGACTGAAACTCTAGTGCAAAAATTACGCCCTTATCTCGGTGAACTAGTTGCTGGGCACCACGGTTCAATGGATAAGAGTATGCGTTTGGACGTTGAAAGGAAATTGAAATTAGGCCATCTTCGTGCAGTTGTAACTTCATCCTCACTCGAAATGGGAATCGACATTGGTTCGGTGGACATGGTGATTCAAGTAGGCTCGCCTGGAGATATTGCAACGGCCTTGCAGAGAATAGGAAGGGCAGGGCATCATGTTGGAGGTATACCCCGGGCTAGGTTTTTACCATCCAGCGTAGATGACCTGATTGAACTAGCTGCACTCCAAGCAGCCATTCAAACAGGAGAAATGGACCTCCTTGACTTCCCTCAAAATTGCTTGGATGTAGTAGCACAATTCCTTATTGGACTAGTGATTATCAATGAACGTGACATCGACGAGGCATTCGAAATTGTTACCAGTACCTGGTCATACCGTAATTTAGAGTATGATGATTTCATTGAAGTTCTCGACATGCTTCAAGAAGAAAGGCGTGTATGGATTGATTGGGAAGAAAATCTCTATGGGAAGAGAGGATATTCTAGAATGATTTACTACACAAATATTGGAACTATTGCACCAGATAATTCCTATCTTGTGTTTAATGCAGAGGGCAGTATTCTTGGCCAATTATCATCATCATTCGTAGCTAATTTACGTGGTGGAGACGTTATATTGCTTGGAGGTTCCACCTACAGGGTCACAAACATTCAGGGAACACGAGTAAATGTTGCATCGGTAACAGGGTATCGACCAACTGTGCCATCATGGAGTGGCGAAGCGCGAAGCCGTTCAAGGGAACTGTCGGCTGCACTACTGGATTTAATCGGCCATACAGTAACTGCTCTTAGAAGAAATCTGGACCCAAGGGCAATACTTCGTGATGCTTATGGATTGGGTGAAGCCGTTTCTAATACCATCGCACGACACTTGGAAGAGCACACACTGGATTCTTTCCAAGTGCCAGATAAAAACCGTCTGATTGTTGAACAAATTGTATCTGGTGGGATGCCGACTTACCTCATCACTTCATGTCGCGGCCGAGGTTTCAATACTGCACTTGGATACTTTATGGCGGGATTAGCTGAGCAAGACGGTATTGCAGTTCTAGAACTATCATTTGATGAAAATGGACTTCTAATCAAAACTAGTCAAGAAGTAGACCCGGGGGATATGTATGAATTATTCCAATCGAATAATCATTTAGAAGTCATTGAGAGATACATTGTCAACACCCAAATATTTGCTAAGAGATTTAGAGAAGTTGCAGGGCGTTCTATGATAATTCCAAAGCGCATTGGAGCAGAAGAAGTAAGCCCACAACAATTCCAACAACGTGCAGATGCATTGTTACAGCGCCACCGCTCGATTGAGGACTCGTTACTAATCAAAGAGGCAAAAGCAGAGATAATGTTTGGTGACATCGATATCAAATCACTAAATGAATTCCTCGAGGCAACAAAGGATTCAACAGCCAGAATCGTACACACCAAGGTTCCAGTTCCGTCTAGACTTGGAATGAGCCTTTACATGAGTACTTTCGAGGATCTGCTATCTATGAAAACAAGGGCTTTCCTGGTTAAGGACATAGACCCGGAAATTTTGAGAAGGTTGCTCGGAAATAGAAGTCTTGCAACAGAACTTACTGATGAACAACTCAAAGATTATTATTCCAACAAGGTTCCAAACCCCACAAATTCTTCACAATTATTGCATCTGATGAGCAAAGGTGGCGGATTGGATAGAAATTGGGAGAATCCTCTATACAAGGCCAAACTAGCAGGTATTGACCACGGTTCAATAGAAAGTTGGGTTGAGGAATTAGCTGCATCCGGTGAAATTACAAAATTACGTGGAACTGGGATGAAGGAATTAGATGATAAATGGTTCTCATCCTACATGGCGGAGATTCACGGCACTTTAGGCTGCATTGCCATTGCTGGTGGCAAAGAGGTAGAGGATGTCAGAGACCTATATACAAAGGGTGTCACATACGAAATTGCTGTTGGATATGATGGGTTAAAACCAACAAAGTGGGAGAAAAAATCTATCTCTGACCCTCACGAAGCTCTACGTGTTAAGATTATTGAAATGCTGGGCAGCGAAGGACCATCCACGGGTGAAGAAATCTCTGGAAGGTTACCATTCCCTCAAGGACAAATCGACTCAATTCTACACGAGTTAGAGATTAGGAACGTTATATCGGTTGGTTTCTTTACTCAAACAGATGATGCTGAATTTATTCTTAAAGTGGACGAACATCGTATCACTGGTGGTGAAGAAGATGTTGTGGAGTACAGATGGGTACAGAATCTGGTAATGAAGAAATCGTTCGAAACATATCCGGATGGATTTACTGCTTTTGACCAACACATACTTTTCCAAAAGCAGCAAGAAATGATGTACCGCGTAGATAATTTCAGTTATGCAGATTGGAAGGACTTGCAACTAGATTCCGACGTTCTAATGGGTAGATTATTGCACAATAGAATTGGATATACGACTCAAAAGAATTTACCTATGCTGCTAGGACTTAAGCCAGAACCATGGCTTGGAGAAATGGAAAAATTGGTCCTTGAAAAGGTTCCTAAAGGTGAAAATTTGACTCGCCAAGAGATACTTGCAGATTTCCCTAAGGGGGACGATTACAAGTCCTTGCAGCGTGATCTAAAGAACGCAATAAGTAATCTCGAAAGGCAATTATGTCTTGTAAAGCAATTTGAAGATGTGGTCGGACGAAGGAGGAGACTGTCCTTATTCCATAGAGTCCATGAAGTATATGAGCCAATGAGTTTCGAGGATGCTTTGGTTGAAGTAATTCAAAGAATGGGCCCTGTAAAGGCTTTCACCTTACGATATTATGTCTCACGAAGTGTTGAGGAACTTACTATTGCTCTACGTAATCTGGAAACGGATGGAAGAGTTGCACGAGTAATGGCACTCGTTCCTGAACCTGAGGCGTTCTATGTAATTCCAGATGAAGTGGCGATTCTACATACACCTAACCGTGAAGATAGAACACTGCGCATACTGACGCAGTCCGACCCTTATGTTTCAAGATTCATCTGGGAGGTGCGCTCTGCACTCGACCGTGGCTGGTATTTGCCTGTGTTCAAGGGTGTCGACCCGATTGGAAAGGTATTGATGTTCAAGGTAAATGATTACCTCGAAATAAAGGATATGCATATTCCATATTCGTATCTTGATGAGTTCTGCGCAGCATTCGAAAAATTACTTGAAAACCATGCAGACCAACTCATAGATGTTGCAGTACTATCGCAATTCAATGGTATCCCAGTTAAGGAACTTGATGCTGACTCGCGAAATGCGCTAGAGCAAATCGGATTCAAACTTGCCGGCGAGCGAATGATTCGTGGAGGTGTGGTTGACCCCCAGCCACGAGAAATAGCAGAGAGAGCCCTCTTTAATCGCCACCACTTGCACCAAAACTCGAGACTTGAAAATGAAATTGAGGCCCTCGAAAGTGTACAAGAAGTACGTGATGATTTCGGTCTTAGAGGACGAGCTGAGGTTTACCGTGTTGGATTGAAAAATATGGCCAGTGCTCACCAATTACACCAAGGAATTAATCTGAGAGGACATCAGGTCTGGGCTTCCTATGACCACTTCTCTACCTTGCTAGCAATCAGAGGGCAAGAGCCCCATGAGGAACTAATTGATATCCTAGAATTTTTCGAATCCCATAGCGACCCTAACCTATTCATGGAACGGCATGCTATGAAGCGTGCTGCGTTCAGAAAACTGATTCAGCCGCTACTGAGGAGTGGGCATATGGTCCAGGACTACCGCGGTGGATTCCGTTCAGTTTCTCCAAGAAAAGGGCTTGACAGAATAATTCTACGAAGAGAATACCTCCGTAGGCTGGTATCGGATTACCCTGTAATAACTCTGAAACAATTTATTCGCTTAGCAGGAACGCCATTCCAGCCAGAGGAATTGAAGGCCATATTAACTGAGTTTGAGGATGATTCTACTTTGATCAAGGGGTTCCTAATCCAGGATTTACATGAAGTCTGCTGGGGGCGTAAGGATTTGCTTGAAGAAGCAAAGAATGTGCCGCCAATACGAGACTTTGTAATTCCTCCATCCGACCCGATTGCTCCATACTTTGCTGATGTTTTGAAGCAGAAATTCGGATTTGGCAGTGCGTATTTAGTGTTCCATAACGCTGAACCAGTAGCAGCATTCAAAGCCAATACACGTGATAAGGTCATCGACGTTACTGATTATGAGGGTTCTGAAAAGGGTTGGAGAATTGTCAAAGAATTCGCCTGGGAACACCAAATGCCACTAAAGACCGATCTACGAATTGGCGGAAAGAAGCGAAAGTGACAAAAAACCATACCAAAATCATGGTACGAAGAAATCTGTAACGTATGGTATGGCAATGAGGTGGTAGATTAATTAACGAGCGCATAGGACAGATAGGCGTGAACCGAAAGGTATTGATAATCACGGCTCTGATGTTGCTTGTAACTGCAAGTCCTATTGCAACTCCGGCAAGTGCTGGTGACCTAGAAGACATTGAAGTAATTCAAACAGTTGTAAATCCGGCAAATAATCACACATACCATCTCCTATCTGCATCATCATGGAGTGATGCGGCTAATGTAGCAAGAAGCCTGGATGGCTTTTTGGTTACAATCGATGATGCCGAAGAAGATCAATGGATATTCGATACATTTGCCGTTGGAAACGATACTACGCGCCACATTTGGATTGGACTTTCTGATTCACAACAAGAAGGTGACTATCGCTGGCATGATGGGACTCCTTTCCTCTATCGGAATTGGGGTGAGGGTCAGCCCGGATCAGGTGATGATGAAGACTATGTTCACATAACTGGGACTAATATGGGTTCTATTGAACCTGCAACTTGGAATGATTTAGAAGATGACCCACAGTATTTCCCAGTCTATGGAGTCGTGGAAATTGGAGATGGTGCAGATTATGCTTTGCGCTTTGATGGTAATGATGATTACATTGTCATCGATGAAGAAATGCCAGATTGGGATGGATTTATTGAAATCGAAGCCTGGGTTAACGTTCCAAATACTGATGGAATACACTTCATTACTATGGTTGGAGACTATGGCTGGGGATTGTACCTTAACGACGGTTACTTAGCATATTCAAATGAATATTCGATGTCGGCAAACCCTGTTTCAAACGTTTCGATTCAAGAAAATGTTTGGACGCATGTGAAAGTAACGGTTAGCACGCTCGATGGAGGGATATTTTACATCGACAACCAATCTGTAGGGCTGATTGATGTTAATGATTCTCAGATACCAATCGGAAATTTTGGTTCAAATGATTGCTTCCAATCAGGTGATGATTGTGATGAGTTGTATATTGGACGAATGGGTGCAGGGTGCGACTGTAATTACTTCCAAGGAATGTTGGATGACGTCAAAATAAGTAATGCATTTAATGAAACACTTTGGATGTTTACTGAAGGCGAAGGCGCATATACAGAAGATTCTCAAGAGAGGGAGGGGGTTATTCATGGAGCCGCATGGGTAATGCCAGACGGTACAATTATTGCGCAAGCCTTTGAATTAGAAAATGGAATCTACAACTCTGGATTGGACGCGGAGGGTGGAGATACTCTACTATTTTTCATGGAGATTCCCGAAGATACACTGCAATTAACATTAGAAATATTTTCTTGGGATTTAGAATTTGACGAAGAACAAAATTGGAACGAAATCGAATTTGAAATCTATATCTCAATGAATGAGATACCGTCGGCCTGGGACCATGATTATCAAGTTGAAACCTTCGATTGGGGACTTTATGTATACGAATTCTTCGAATGGCCAGACGCAGGAACCTACTGGATCACAGTTTCATCAAATTCTGAAATCAATAATTTAGAAATTAGTGCAAAATGGGAAGAAGCTCCAGAACCCCCTGCACTCGATGAAATGACTGAATTGAATGATGGTATTTCAGTCACGGGCCAACAAATTTTACGAAACAGTGGTAAATCAGTATACTACTATGTTGATTTGCAAGATGAGTTGGCCGAATTAAGAGTCAACACATGGGGTGGTCCAGGTGATTGTGAACTTCACATCGCTCTAGGTGCACTACCATATACGGATAATTGGGGATGGATTGAGGACCAATGGAATGATGAAAGCAGCAGCGGTAGCACAAACGGAAGACAGATTAGTGGCCAAATGACTTCAGACCATTCGTATAATTCTGGCAATGATGAAACTGTACAAATTTTTGATGCCCAACCTGGGATTTACTATATCATGATGACCTCGTATGGTGGCTGCAGAGAAGTTACCATACAGGCAGATTTTACATACAGCCCTGACAATGTTGACCCGGAGTCGGCAATTGAACTGTTTGCAGGAGTCTCATATGGCCCGCTTAGTGGATTTTCCGGTCTTGATCAATACTTCTACATCGATGTACCAGTAGATACTGAACGAATAGAAATTGACCTCAATAATGGCGATGGAGAAGCGAAATTGATGATGCGACTCGAACAATATCCTACCTGGACAACATTTGACAAGCACTCAAATGCCCCAGGAGCTGGTGATAAAATTGGCTTCAATGACCCAACTCCTGGTCGTTGGTACATCTTACTAGGAAGTGAAGAGTTCTACAGTCGAATCGATATTACTGCATCATTTACCGATAGGTATGTTTGGAGTTATGATGGTGAGGCAATTCAACTGTTCAACAGTGAAGAAGTTGCTGGAATGAGTGCTCCCAAAGGTGAAAAATTATATTTCTTCATAGATTTAGAAGATACCACTACAATGGACCTAATCATCAATACATGGGGTGGCGAAGGCGACCTTGCACTGTTTGCAGAAGCTGAAGGAATAGATTGGGGCGATATGTTTGAAGAAGGTGGTGGACCAGTTGGAAGACAAAGCGGTGAGACTATTCAATACCAATCAGATTATGATGCTGCTGAAGAATCAATCGAAATATTCTTTGCAACGGGACGTATAGATATTACAATCTTCGCTAATACAGATATTGAAGACATTTCAATTATCGCAAGTTGGGAAGAATTCGACAACCCTCGTCCTGGGCCGGGCCCTGACCCCGACCCCGACCCTGACCCAGAGGAAATTATGCCCTGTGATGAGTACGCAAAGGAAATCTTTGTTGAGGCTGATCTCAACGCAGATGGCGATATTTCGAAGTACGAATTTGACGGCGATGAGTTTGAAGATTTAGATATTAACAAAGACGGTGTGCTTGACATAAATGAGGCTACATTAGAATTGTGCTCATGTGAAAATGAACTACAGATTGTGTTTTCATGGTATGAAATGGACCGCTTGAGTATCGAAGAATTATCAGGGATTGCATGGAAAAATGATTTTGACTTCTTTGAAATTGATCGCAATAATGACAATTTCATAGATTATATGGAAATGGCTGACCACGCAGATATATGTGTGTCAACATATGACCCTCTTGATAGAGACGGTGATGGAACACCTGATGACAAGGATGACTTCCCAGATGATCCTACCGAAGACACAGATACCGATGGCGATGGCGTTGGCGATAATTCAGATATTATTGCCTCGGTAGACAATGATATTATTTGGGTTTCAGCAAGTATGCTGGGATTGATTCTCGTTACTGTACTGGGTTACATGGTAGTTCGCTCAAAACGCGAACCTGAGTATGCATGGGAATATCAGAAGGATGGTATGACAGAAGCAATGCTCGGAGATGCTGCACCACCAACTGATTCTATCAATATCCCAAGTATGGAGGTCATCAACATCCCTCCCGCAATAGATTTAGGCGAACCAAATGTAGAGGTTCCTGAAGATATGAAAGTTGCTGATCTGTTCGATTAAGCCTTCTTTTTACCTGGCGCTAAACCAATGGGTCGAAGCAGAGCAAGCACATGTCTGTGAAGTTGCGGAAGCATCTCAAACAGAACTAGGGCTAGTAAGAACATCGCTCCAAGAGATACAACTCTAGAAGCATACGCGTGACCGAATTCAAATATTGAAAGATTCATCCACCTCCAACCAGGATAGCCGATTTGTAACCAAATTAGACCTGCATTTCTGAATATGTTGAGAATATGGATTAGTGATAAAGCAATAAATAACGCACGCACTCTCTTTCTCCAGTCAATATCGAGAACTGAAATTGCACCTACAAATATTATCATTGACTGAATTGCAGTACAAGCCAATACGAAATTAATGTACAAAGGCTCCCCATTTACCAACAGTTCAGTATGGAAAGAGTATTCAGACATCTCTTCGGTTAAGAACCATTGATTTCCATCCCAAGCACTCCATTCAATGCTTGTTCCGTCTGCGTGGTTTGCATATGTGTCTCCAAGTGTCACTTCAGAACCACCAGCAAAGGATAGTAAAGCAGCCGACTGCCACGCTACAAACCAAATCGCAAGAACGTTAAGAATTGGGACATGCGCAATCAGTAGATATGGCAAACCTGCAGCAGCAACAGCCCCTCTAAACCATCGAAGTGCATTAGCATCGTTAACTATGTCAACCCGCCGTTCCCAAAATGCAATTGCTGCAGCACCGGGTAACGTCAAAATACTGATTACGGTGAGTACGATATCATCATGAGCAATGTAAAATCCAGTCTCGTTGAAGAAATAAAATCCAGTTAGTAACCAGCCAACTGGGGCAAGAGGTTCAATTCTTTCAGAGCGTAATTTCCAACACAACAATAGTATCGACATTCCAACTACCCCGAGGATTGTTGCAATTGAACGATCAACTATGAGGTCGCTTGCCATCAACCGGTCCTGAAGGTAACTTGCTCTAATGACTTTGCCTGAATGCACATAGGTGAGATTGATTCACCCAGTGTTAATGGAAGGGCCAATTACCGAGGTAAACCTCGGAGAAATCCCCCTTGAGTGGAATGGTGCGATAGCGTTCCTTGACCGTGACGGGGTACTAAATTATGGCAGCCCAAATTACATTAATTCACCAAATGAATTGGTTATTATTCCCGGAGTAAAAGAAGCAGTTATTGCCTTACGTAAGCAGGGATATAGAATTGTAGTTGTCACAAATCAATCAGCGATAATGCGCGGCCACTGGGGGGAAGAACGTATCCATTCAATTCACGAAAAGTTACAAGAAGAAATTGGGGCGATTGATGTATTGATGACTTGCCCGCACAGAAATCGAGATCGGTGCCAATGTAGAAAGCCACAACCCGGAATGCTAAATCATGCATCCCAACTTATCCGCAATCAAGCCCATAGTGAACCAAATTGGTGGGGCGCAAAGCCAAAGCCATTTCATGAACTGGACTTAATGGTGGGTGACCGGAACTCGGATATGGGGGCCGGATGGGCAATCGGTGCAAGATTATTCAAGGTTGATGAAGAAGTAGGGATTCCAAGTGTAATAGAAAGAATAATTCTAGAAGATGTAGGCGATGAATTCAATCCGGTGGGCTAGTATGTGGTTAGGCTTGGATGATACTGACTCTTTGGAGGGCGGGTGTACTACACTAGTTTTTCATGAGCTACTCAATGCTTTACCATGTGATTATGGTGAGCCCAGGCTAACAAGACTGTGGCCTTTTGCAGCACAACGAACCAGAGGTAACGCCTCTCTTTCAGTTGAACTTTATGCAGACCAGAGTATCATTGCGTGGCTTGACAATTATTGGAATGAAAATATCGCTCCACTAAAGGGTGAAGTTGCAATCTCGGAACACTCGGACCGTTTACAATATCCAGCGGACCCAGGGATGACTCTGTTTTTTGATAAGCCAAGCGCTGATTATTACTGGCGCGCTGTTAGAGGCGAGGCCGGTTTTGTCGAGGGTGGACATCAATGGGGGGGTCATGGAAGAATTGGCGCTGCTGCATCTTGTGCATGGCCAGCAGATAATTCAACATGGGAAGGTATTGCTTGGAGGAAAGGGCCACGCGAAGTAAGTGAAGAGTCACTTACCTTAGTAGATAATATGGAGGAGACTTTTCTTTGTAGAGACCCTCGTACCAAGCGCGGTTTAGTTGCACCAAGAGGTCCATGCCCGGTTATGTTTGGAGTGAGGGCAACGACATTTGACTCGGCATCGAAGGCTTCCCAAATACTCTTAGATGGATGTGCTGAAACTATCGGGAGTAGAATATTTCGAACAAACCAAGCTACTGGAGATCATATTGATACCACCATTGCCGATACTGTACATACTAAATTACTACTCAAGGGCGGTCATGTCGTAATCAATAACAGATACCTCGTATTCTCAGAATCTGGTGATGTAAATCATATTGCGCAGTGGCTAGATGTTGGGGATTCGTTTGAATGTCAAGGACTCGAATATGATAAACAAATTCATGTTGAAGCGATTAAAGTAGTCAAATCAGTTACAAAGCAAAGGCCACTATGTGAATGTGGGATTCGGATGAAATCAATGGGTCAAGGCCAAGGAGTACGCTGCCCAAAATGCAAATTGAAAAGCGATATTACTTGGTTGGAGGATGTTAGAACTCCATCAATCTCTGGATGGGCCCAACCGCCAGCCGATAAACGCCGACATTTGGCCAAGACTCTAGCATTAGACCCTAAATGTTGATAGCCAAAACTTACTGGCATAATCATGGTCAGTTCTACTGAAGTCACATATATCCTCTTTGGAATATCATTACTTGCAATGATTTGGTACATTACAAACCGTGGTCGCGCTAACCTAGCAAAGGCAAAGGAAGACGCTACTCCGGCAGTTGCAGGGGCTGATGTTCTTGATGGTGCCGCTAAAAACCCAGACCAGTTCGATGAACCTGATGACGATGCTTTGGATGAAATGGCGAAGTTACTTGGTGAAGAAGAGTAATTATTCCATAAAGCCATCTTCTGTGAGTCGTAATTCGGTAATTTCACCGTCTACCCAAAGTTCCCTTTTTGAATCGGAGTCAGGTCTTGTCAATAGCCATACGGAATCCGAATTCAGTTTGCTTTTTCCTCGTGCAACTAAAGGTATTGAATCCATTGATTCACCGCCTTTTGAAATTAGCAGGTTGGTCCAACTACTTTGGACAATCATCTTGTTAACACTATTTACAATTCCACTTGATAACGGACCAGTAGCAGGACAATAATCATCCAAAACTACCAATGTAACATTGGGAAGCATTTTAGCTGCACTAATCAGTGATTCAAGGGCTTGATCAAAATTACCAACAAGATTCAGCGCATGAAACCGAGATGAGGAAATTGGATCGAGCCCAGCAAAAATTTGTGAAAACCTCAGCCCATCTGGTAATTCAGGCGCAGCCCAGATGACACGACCACCATCTTCGATTACCTGGCGTGCAATTTGAATTCCAAGGCTTGTTCCACCACATGATCCTTCAACGGCAAGATGAATTGTAGAACCATCAATGGGGCAATTCCAGCGTTCCATAAAAATCAATCCAGATTAATCATTGCAGGTGGGTTGATTTCTTCTTCCTTGTCGTCATTATTTCCGCCTAGTAATAAATCGAGCAGATCTTCTCCTGAATCATCTGCATCAGATGTTTCGGCTTGTTTTGTAATTGCTTTACGTGAGCGGTTTAGGCGGACCGACATCAGTTGATGAGATTCCAATTTCCTTGTGGCTTCGCGGTAATCTCTAGCCGAGAAATAACCAAGATATTCGCCCTCATTATCGGTTATGACAATGGCATCTGGTTTTTCCCTGCTCATTACATCGAGTGCTATTGAAAGTGGAGTTGGACCTGGAATGGTCAAAATATCAGTTCGCATTATTTTCTCAACTTTGACTTTAGTCGCATTGATTCCTTCAGCCATACTAGCAAAAATATCCCTTGCCGTAACTACACCATGAATTTCAGAGCCAACCTTTACCAAGACAGCATGTGCTGGGTTCTGAGATAATTCTTCGCAAACTGAACTTATTCTTGTCTTTGTTTTCACAACAATATGCTCGTCGGCAATGGACATGTCTGCAACAGTTGGCTCTTGCATGAATGGTGCTCACACCCATAGGGCATATTGCTTTCCATCAATATTAGGAGGACAAGTCATATGACCCAATTACTTCTCACACGGTACATGGCCGGAAAAAAGAGTAAGTCGGAGCGCATTCCAAGGAGACCCGCTCCTCCGTTCGAAGAAGCCGGTAGTCTATCCAATGCTATTGCGCGTGATGGTCTAATGGGAACCGCACTTGAGGATACAAATGAATTTGGACCAACTGCAATGATAATTCTATTGATGATTGTCGCAACAATCACTGGGGGAATACTCCTAGCCTTCCGATACATTTGATGGCAACTATTTTTCTATTGAATAATTGTCACTCTAGACCGCTATTTTGGGGCAATATACAAACCCTTGACATTTTAGCCTATGATATGGATGATAGTTCCGTCAATGTTGAAAGCCGAACATCTTCCCAAGACAAACGTTGGACAATAATGGCCGCATTACTTGGTACCAATACTGCAGTGATGCTTTTCCAAGGAATAGAACAAGAATCTAATCCCAATTTTGTACGTGAAGTTGCGTTGACAATAATCGCAGCCACTATTCCGTTTCAGGGAATTTACTTTTTGATATACACATTTTTGATGGAGCACGATGGTGATCTTAATGATGAAATGTTTGATCGACTAAAGATGGCTTCAGCCTTATGCCAAGTTGTTGCCTACATCTCACTTAGTGGATTGATTGCACTGTGGTACAGTATGTCTGAGATGGTAGGTATTGCTTTCACTCTTTCTGCGCTAATAGCGATGGCGCTGGTCAGGATTTCGATGCATCAAGCCACTAGTACTGAGAATGAACTCACTGAATAGCGGCACGGGCTATTTCGACTGCTTCATCAACAATTTCTCCAGAAACACCGATATGGTTTGCTGGGTCAAACATCTCTTCCAAGTCTTCAGCACTGAATGCTGCCGCTACGGCTGGTGTCCTTGCACATACGTCAATTAATTCCTCGCCATTTTCAATCGCTGTAAATGATGCTGTGCGTAAGATTTCATGAGCCTCATCACGACCGATTCCATGCCCAACTAACTCAATCATTACCTTTTCAGCCATCACAAGTCCCTTCTGGCTAGCAATGTTAGCAAGCATTCTATCACTGTCAACCCAAAGATTAGTCAGTACATTTGCAGTTTTGGCAATTACATCCTCACAAAGCGCAGAACCATGAGAAAGAGTGAATCTTTCACTGCTTGAATTCGCCAAGTCTCTTTCGTGCCACAACAATGCATTTTCGTAAGTCGGAATAATGAATGAACGAACAATTCTTGCAAGGCCTGAAGCATTTTCAGATTTAATTGGATTTTTCTTATGCGCCATAGTAGATGAGCCAACTTGCTTCTTTACATCGAATCCTTCACCGGCTTCTGCAATCTCAGATCGCTGGAGATTACGTATTTCCTGCAAAACTTTCTCACACGTACAAGCCACATTCGCAAGCCAAGAAACATACTCGACATATCTGTCTCGTCCAACGACTTGAGTTGTTGCAAGCGGAACCTGAAGTCCTAAATGTGTCAAAATCAGGCGTTGAAGTTCCCTTGCACCATCGCCTTGGGCAGCACCAGTACCGACAGCTCCCAAGAACTTGCCCACTGCTATTCGAGGAGTAGCCTCATCTAAACGGACTAATTGTCGACGCATTTCGTCGAGCCAAACTGCAACTTTCAGACCAAATGTGATTGGAACTGCAGCTTGTCCATGAGTTCTTCCAAGCATTACAGTATTACGTTCCTTTTCAGCAAGTGTCGCTGTAACGTCAATCAAGTTACATAATTGCTCACGAAGAAGAATAATTGAGTCTCTAAGTTGAATTCCAACTGCTGTATCTACAATGTCATTCGAAGTTGCCCCTAAATGGATACACCAGCCTGCTTCGCCTGCTGCTTCAGTCATTGCTTTAGTTAGAGCCATGATATCATGTCGAGTTTCGGCTTCAATCTCAGAGACTCTTTCCTTGGTGACAACACTAGGTTTTGCTATCTGAGCAACCTTAGCGTAATCTTCCGGGGACACCTTTCCCATCTCCTTGTGAGCCCAAACAAGAGCTCTTTCAACTTCCAGTTGGCGTTGGTGCCGACCTAGCTCAGACCATATCTCTTTGAAGTCCTGACAGCCATATCGGTAATCTAGTGGGCAGAATGCCATGTGTGTGTCCCTCTGAGCAGAGGACATGAACATTCCGTGTCTAATCGATTTTAATTCTAAGCCAAATTATGTGAAAGATAGATGGCCTCTAACTCCATCCCAATGAATTTCATATTCCAAATTTAACTCACCATTCATATGGGGGCCAGCGGTTACAAGTGTTTCATATTCGCCACCTTCCCCATCTACATTAAATCTATATTTCGCTGCAAGAGATGATAATTTTTCGAGAGAACCTCTGGTAATGGTATGCCCTAACCATTCCTGATTCAGCCCTTCAGTTGAAACCCCTGTGATCATAACTTTGAATCCGTTTTCAACTAGACCAGTCATATGGGATTCACTTGATTGATGCCAAAGTGGTGTAAATGATTTAATTTCTAATCTTTCACACATTCTCTCGAGCCGGGTCTTTTGATAGTCGGAGCGTATGGCTCCTGATACAATACCATCTATGCTCAATTTTTGCAAGGCATGCTCCAAATCCTCTACTTCTTTTTCTTGAACACCCTGCGTCTTCACCGATACCCATTGGTAATTGCAGAGTTTAGCTTGCTCCTCCACGAGATTTGTTCCAGGAATCTGAAACATCCATGAATCGGTACCTTCTACAATCATTGTAACGAGATGGGTGATATCCCATCCTTTACACTGAGCCCACCAAATAGCCGCGCTACTGTCTTTGCCGCCACTAGATAGAACTGCGACCTTCACAGACCTCCCATTCCGCCAAGGTTGATAAGACCCCGACCCGACCAGCATCTGAGGTAGAGCCTATGCAACCAAGCGGAAGAGGATATGACCACGGAATTACCACATTCAGCCCAGATGGAAGATTATTCCAAGTGGAGTATGCACGAGAGAGTGTAAAAAGAGGTACAACAACTGCAGGATTGAAATTCAGAGACGGGGTTGTACTGGTCTGTGACAAACGTATTGCAAGCCGATTAATTATTCCTGAATCTATCGAAAAGATGTTCAAAGTAGACGGTCATATTGGCGTTGCGACTAGTGGCTTAGTAGCTGATGCACGCCAACTTGTTGCTCGTGCTCGTGTTGAGGCTCAAATAAATCGAATCACTTATGCGGCTTCTGTGCCAGTCGATATTCTCGCAAAGAAACTTTGTGATTTCAAACAATCATTCACTCAGTATGGGGGTTCACGTCCGTTTGGAACTGCACTGCTAATCGGTGGCGTAGACCAAAATGGAATCCACCTATTCGAAACAGACCCTTCAGGAGCTTACCAATCATACCATGCAGGTGCAATTGGAAGTGGAAGAAACACTGTAATCGAATATTTCGAAAAGAATTGGAAAGAAAATATGACTCTTAACTCTGCAATGAAACTCGGCCTTGAAGCACTAAGGAATTCAAACGACCAAGAACTAAACCGTGACGCTGTTGAAGTAACTGTAATCGATGGCGATGGTTACAGAGTTCTTGACCGTGCCGAAGTAAACAAGCAAATCGACCGTCTCAAGCCACTTGAGGAGTGATTCTCAACATGGTAAGCCTAGACAAAGCGGTCTTGGCACGGTGGGAGCATGGCGGTAAACGCTACGAAATACTGGTTGACCCAGACTTAGTCGATGCTTTTCGAAGCGATGCTGCGAAAGTAGATATCAATGATTTTCTTGCAACCGACGAGGTATGGCATGATGCTAGAGGTGGAGATCGCCCTACTGAAGATGCCATTGATTCAACTTTTGGAACTCAGGACATTAGTGAAATAGCAGCAATGATCATTGAAAAAGGTAGCATCCAATTAACGACAAATCAGCGTAAAGACATGGTTGAGCAAAAACGCCAACTGATAATACAAGAGATCCATTCGACTGCAATTGACCCGAAAGCAAAAACTCCTCATCCAAAAACTCGTATTGAGTTAGCCCTAGATGAATGCCGGTTTTCGGTTGACCCTTTCAAGCGGTTGGATGTTCAAGTCAAAGATGCAATTAATGCATTGAAGCCTCTTATTCCTCTATCTTTTGAGCCGGTTAGAATTGCCTTCAGAATATCAAGTTCCGGGTATGGTGGTGCTGGGAGATTACTAAGGCCTTATCTCGACAAAGAAGAGTGGCTATCAAACGGTGATTGGGCATGTATTATTGAATGCCCACCTGGTCTGGCAAGTGGACTGATTGGTAAGGTAAAAGGCGTTGACAGCAACTCAGAAGCCAAAGAGTTGTGAGTTTTGCATCAAGCGTCTGCTTTATCATGGGATGGCGGGTCGCCGGACTAGGAGAGAAAGAAATGTCAGGAGCAAAAAAAGGCGCCGAGCTGCGCCTCGTGACTCCTGGAGAGGCCATCGGGGCCTCGTCAGGTGCACGAGCAGGAACTGGAACCCTAATCATGGGCGACAACATCATAGCAACCCGAGTCGGGTGGGCTAAAGAATTCAATGGGGTCACATCAGTAGATCCTATTCACGCAGCATACATGCCACGTTCTGGGGATTTAATCATCGGAGTGGTTGAAAGTGTGCGCAACAATTTGTGGTTTGCAGATGTCAACGGTCCATTCAATGGATTACTACCAATGTCATTAGCACCTTGGAAAGTAGAGTTCGGGGCAGCCCGTGAACAAATGGATATTGGTGACATTATGTTAGCAAGAGTCCAAGAAGTTGATGAAGCACACAATGTTGTACTTACAATGAAAGGAGTTGGCCTTCGCAGACTAAAAGAAGGAATTATGTCTGAAATATCAATGAATCATATTTCTCGCTTACGAGGTGACGGAGATTCAACACTTCGTCAACTAAAGGAAGCAAGTGACTGCCGCATTATTGTAGCAGAAAACGGACGAGTCTGGGTCGACGGCGACTCGGATGGAATCGCATTCATGCGTACTGTACTCGATTTGGTACGTAACGAAGGCCACAAGGCCACATTCAGTGCTTCTATGGAAGCACTAATCGAAGAAAGGAGGAATGCCTAATGGGCGGATACGGAGATGTTAAGTTACTACGTGAGGATGGTTTGCGACTAGATGGTCGCAAAGTCGATGAAATGAGAGAAGTACAAATTGAGGCAGGCGTTTTACCGGCTGCTGAAGGCTCTGCTTGGGTAAAGCATGGCCTCAACGTTGCTGTTTGTGCAGTATACGGGCCAATGGAAGCGCACCCTCGTAAGATTCAGCGCCAAGACCGTGCTGTTATCGATGTACGATACAACATGGCACCGTTCTCTACAAGCGATAGAATCCGACCTGGATTTAATCGACGCTCTCGTGAAATTAGCAAAGTTACCGCAGAAGCACTTGAAAGTGTAGTTCTCGTTGAAAGATTCCCTCGTTCAAAGATTCGAGTTGAAATTGAGATTCTAGCTGCAGAAGCTGGTACACGTTGTGTAGGAATTACTGCTGCGGCTGTAGCACTTGCTGATGCTGGAATTCCAATGCGTGACTTGATTGTTGGAGTTGCAAGTGGTAAGATCGAAGACACAGTTGTTCTCGACCTCGATAAAGCAGAAGATAACTACGGTCAAGCAGACCTTCCAATGGGAATTCTACCAACTACCGGTGAAATCGCCTTCCTTCAGATGGATGGCGACCTATCGGTTGAAGAATACAATACTTGTATGGAATACAACTTGAAGGCTGCAAGAGAAATTCATGTACTAATGGTAGATGCTCTCAAGCGCAGATATACAGAAAAGAATGGAGGTGAGGCTTGATGGTTGCACTAGTACCTAGTCTACTACGTCAAGAACTTGCAACTCTCGCTGATAATGATCAGAGAATCGATGGCCGTGGCCGTTGGGAATCTCGTGACATTACTCTTGAGACTGATTGCCTATACAATGCAGAAGGTAGTGCCAAGGTAACTTGGGGCGACACCATCATCTATGCTGGCGTCAAATTCGAAATGAGAACACCTTGGCCGGACAGACCAACTCAGGGTTCTCTAATGTGTGGAGCAGAACTTCGACCAATCGCTGGAAGGAAGTATGAACCGGGACCTCCCTCGCCAGAATCTATTGAACTTGGCCGTGTTGTGGACCGTGGAATTAGAGAGTCAGGTTGTATTGATATGGATGCTCTATGTATTATTCCTGGAGAGAAAGTTCTTGGAGTAATGATAGATATTCACGTACTATCTGACAAAGGTAACATCTTCGATGCGTGTGCTCTTGGAGCCATTGCAGCACTACGAACTGCAACTGTTCCTGCTGAAAAATTCGATATCGGAGAAGACTATCCGTTGGCGGTCTCAATGACCCCTACAATGTGTTCTTTCACTCGTGTTGGTGGACGCTATGTTCTCGATGCTAATGATGAGGAAGAATTAGGTGGCGATGAAAGAATTCACGTTACTCTAGGAGACGAGGGTCACCTGCATTCACTTCAGAAGGGGTTAAAGGGAACTTTCACGCCGGCGGAATTCGACGAGATACTAGGAGTGGCACAGCAACGCTGCGCCGAACTCGCAGAACTGGTCAACTCAAAGGAGGCTTGAACATGGCAAAGCGAACCCAGAAGGCTGGCGCAACCGGTCGATTCGGAGCAAGATATGGTGTTAGCGTTCGACGTAACGCAGGCATGGCATTGGCTAAGAAATCAGCCAAATATACCTGCCCAGTTTGCCAGTACCGCAAGGTAAGTCGCAAGTCCGTTGGAATTTGGGCATGTGGAAAATGTGGACACACCTTTGCTGGTGGCGCATGGGAACCATACACCCGTGCATCTGATGCAAATAACAGAATCATTCGCCGTAACGCAGACGGTGCAACAACAGCAGACATGGCTTTCATCGCCCAGCAAGCTGCAATCGAATACGAGCGTGCACTTGCTGCTGGTGAAATCGACGAAGAGGAGTGATTCTTTTTGTGGTATGTCCGCCTTTCGGTGGATTCACCTAATGCCGTATCGCTTGCGGCTAGTTTAGCTAGTGAAGAATCTGTTGTCGTGCAAGGCAACAATATTTCATTCACCCTAAGTGAGCCCAGAGCAAAAGATGCTCGAGCAATGTGGAATACTCGAATGCGCTCTTTGGTTATTGCAAATCGCGTAATAGAAGTAATGGATTCTTGAACCCCCTACCCCTGAGGTGACAACATGGAAGCCGCACAACAATTACAGATGGTGGTTGCCGAAGTGCAATCTGCCAGGCAGCAAGTCGCATCACTTAATGCTCAATTACGTGAATTGGAAGGTACTGTTACTGCAGTGAAAAACCAACCTAAAGATATGGCTCTACACCGACAAATGGGTACAGTTCTAATCGAAGTTGATGATCGAAATCAATTACTCGAAGACCTAGAATCAACACTTGTTCAAATGAAGGCTGCTGTTGCGACAATGGGTCAGCGTGAGGCTGAACTGGTTTCAACATATGAAAAATTAAAGCAATCACTCGAGGGATGAACTTGGATGATCTAGCAAGCTGGATTGCTGAAGCCACATCTCGCGGTGCTGTACCTGTACTCGCTGGAAGAAATGGTGACATGGATACGATTGGCTCTGCAATATCACTAGCAGCATCTAATCCTGGACTACTTGCATGTGGATTGCACGTAGGGCGTTTAGCAAGTCGTTTGTGCGAGGAATTACAGGCCCCTTTTAGGAAATTATCTGAAAATCCCACTTGGCCATCTAAACTCGGTGGCATAATAATCGTAGATGCTGCTGCTGAATCTCAAACTGGAGTAAAAATCCCGGAAGGTATTCCCATTTGTGTAATCGACCACCATGATACATGTGAATGGGAATTTGGGCTAGGAGATCTCGAACTAAGAGGAAACGCCAGGGCAACGACTCAGATGATTTTTGAGTACTTGGAAAAACACTCACCTGAAACACTGACCAACGAAGTTCGCAAACTATTACTTGCAGGACTCATCACTGATACTGGAAGATTCCGTCATGCAGATGAATCGTCTCTAAGAACAGCAGCAAATCTGTTGCAAAATGCAGATTTTGAGTATCAAGAATTTGTAGAAAGCATACAAACTGAAACTATGAATGCCAGCGACAGAGGAGCTATTGTAAAAGCCTTAACTCGATGCCAATCAATCGAATCAGGACAATGGAATCTGGTACATACTTACGCAGGAATACTCGAAGGCCGTGTTGCAGGATTATTGGTGCAAGCAGGAGCCGAAGTAGCATTGGTCTCACGTAACCGAGACGGAGAAACTCGACTAACTGCCAGAGCACCTCGATCTTCTACAATTTCTGGGATTCACCTAGGTAAAATGATGCAGGAATTAGCAGAGAAGATGGGCGGTGAAGGAGGAGGGCACGATGGTGCAGCCGGCTGGAGCGGTAAGTGTGACCGTATTGCAGGCGAAACAGCCTTCATCAATATTCTAGCAAAAACAAGGAGGACTGAAAATTGAATCCGGAAGAAATTGTTACAGCCTTTGAAAATGGCGAAAGAGAACTTGACCATCTCTTGGACAAAATGGGATGGACTAGTTGGCTAGGTGTTGCTGAACTTGGTTTAGTACTAGAAAGTGACATTGTCGGATTTTTGAATGACAAACTAACTATTGCAGAAAAAAGTGTTCTTGATTTGGTCAAGATGCGTTTGAATGGAACGATAACATTAGATTCTATAGAAGACGCACTTAAGATAGCAACTAACCCCGAAACGAGAGATCTCTCTCTGGAGGGAAGACTGCGAATGGAACGCGGCCTAGTTCACTTTGAATTGGGAAGTCATGATGCGGCACGCGATGATTTAGCTTGGGCTGAAACTCGCCTAAAGTCTGTTTCAAAGGCCAGCCGTGACCACGACATTGCACTTCTAAACAAAGCAGCTTTTCACATCGCAATCGATGAGCCCATGATGGCATTACATGTGCATGGCGAAATTTCTCGTCACGCTGGACATGCAAATGAAACAATTGCTATTTCTAGATTGCAGGCAGCAAGAATCCACATGGCATTCGGACAGATGTTCGATGCTGCAAGGTGTGCATTCAACGCACATGCCCATGCTATGATAGCAAAACAAAGTGACCTTGCGGTTGAATCAGGTGCGATTTTCGTAGAAATTTCATCTGGTTTTATTGACGAACAGGCTGATAAATTCGCGGATCAAATCGTTGATGCAAAGCCTCTCTCATTGGGTGATGAAGCCCCCGTATTGAAAGTACATCCAGATGATATATCCGGAGTTCTTGAGTGGTGTGTTGAAAACACATTGGAAGGATATTCTGGTGATGAAAGGCCTGATTTACGTGCTCTAGTCATGCTTGCAAAGCGTCTTGAAAAAGAAGAGTTGTTTTCAGATTTACTATCATCGCCAGAGGAAGTGGAAGATGCAATGTTAGCTGCCCTATGTGCATCCATTAGTGATGAAAATGGCGCAAAATTGTGGACTGCTAGAGTTACTGAAATAATGACTCTTAAGAATGTTTAACCAAGCATTTTTTGTGCTTTAACCATCCACTCTTCAGCCCACATCTCACCTGATGTTAGTAATGAGCGAGCCATGAAGAATGCTTCAGCGGCTTCACCAGCATCCAGCAAATCCCGTAGCCGCTTGAGGTCTGGGTCGATTGATTCGCCAACCACTTCTTCACTTTTCTCAACCGGTATATCCGATACTGCTTGTGATAGATTCTGCATTCGCTTAAGGAAATCTGCACGGGTATTGAGTGACGGGCCACTCCATGGTTGTGCATCGGCACCATCCATTGATTGCTTTAGCCTGTCTAAGAACAAATCACGTACTAATTCTGTAGGACGTAACTGCTGAACATGGTCATAGCAAAGCCAAGCCTGGTCAATTTCATTTCGACGTTCGTGTAATCTCCCCAATTCCATCCAAAGTTCATGGTTCGCTGGACGATGTGCCAAAAGATGGTGCACTAAGTCGATGAATAAGTCTTCATGACCAGCTTTTCTTATTCGCTCTAACCTACGGCCATAAATGATATTTGCACGCTGGTCGGAGAAATCTAGCCTTCGACATCGCTTGGCGAAACCCTCCATATCGGTTGAATCAAGTGAAGAAAACCATTTCTCAGGTTCAAGTGAATCTGTGATAAAAGCGGCTTCTAACAATTCCAGACCGACTTCCAAATGGTTGATCCCATGAAGTTGACCAAGTTGGTTCGGATCACGTCCAAGAACTACAAACAAATCTTCCAGAACCATCGATAGGCCTTCATTATCTAAGCGCATATGCTTGATTTCGGCTAAACAGCGCCAATTACGCTCATCCGTAAAGTCATACAATACAGCTTGTTGAGCATTCTGTTCAGCCCAGGCGAAATTTTCTGCTTCATTTGATGGATCTTTTTTTGCGAGTTTCACAAAGCGGTCTGCTTGGCTGCGGTGACGGCTTCCAAGATTACGTCTTGGATGCTGAAGAACCGTGGCACTATCCATCTAACCAACTCACTGAACTGAGACAAAGCCTGAACGGTCATAACCCCATGGAATGGTTGCATCAATTCCTATTTTTGCAGTTTTACCATCTTCCAAACGAGATGGGTCTAGGCTTGACCCTTTTTGGTTAGACAAAATAACTGTATCAGAATCAGGTTGCCAACGAGTCATTAAAGCCCATTCGACCCTAACAGGATTTGTGATATCAATATCTTCATCGACTATTGTAACCATCTTCATTGAACGATGTCCAGCTAGTGCTGCATCGATTGCACGCTTGCCATCTCCTTCATTGTTAACTCGGATTTTAACAACTGCCGACAACCACCCTCCGCCACCTTCGGTCATGTGAACATCGAGACACTCACAAACCTCGTTAACAGCAGATTTGATGGTTGGTGCTCTAGGCAGTCCCATCAGTGTTTTATGCTCTGCTTCAGCAGGAATCAAGGCATGGAATATGGGATTATTACGGTGAGTTATTCCATCTATCACAATTACTGGCTCTTGGCGAACATCGTCAACTGTTCCAGTGATATCGACGTATGGTCCTTCATCATCATCCCCGGTAGTTACTCGACCCCACATGGCATACTCGGCGAACGCAGGAACCTGGATTCCATTTGGTAATGTTACCAATTCAAGCGGCCTACCATGCACTTTTTCGTGCAATGCTGCTGCAATTGTTAATTCGTCAATATTGGAATCAAAAGACATTGCTGCAGCAAGAAGTACTACAGGGTCGGGGGCATTGATTACAGCGATATTTACTTCACTCCCTTCACTACGGGCATCACCGGTCATGGAATGGAGGTGACGCGGTACTATCCTAGCGACAAGGTGATTTTTATCGCGCAAGTATTGTCGGTGGAATGACATATTACGAATGCCATTATATTCTGCTATAATCACACTTGCCGACATATATCTGCCACGGTCTTCTCTCCAGTGGTGAGGAATTGGGAGTAATGTCAAATCAGGAAATTCTTGTGGGCATTCTAATACCGGTCCGGATTCCACAATCTTTGGAATCCCAGGGTTATCCATAGCCCAACCCAATAGGTCAATGAAATCCTCCGGCTCAATCGATAAGGCCGCACACAGGCGAGGTCTTGTAAGCAAATTTACAGCGGCTCTGTGACCGGGGGACTCAACCAAATTCTCGAACAATAGCAACCCATGATCAGTGGATTTAGACTTATCAAATATGCCGTGCAGTACACTGGTTGGCTCAACCACAATATCGGCTGCGCCCAACAAATCACGGAATGCCATGTCTCCTTCGTGAAGGTCAATAACCATGAACATTGGCCTATCCATTAGCGGGTTAGTGCACCATTCTAACAGGTTACTTTCATCGGCATCATGAAATAGGGGAGGTAGGTCGGCAATTTGCTTCTATGGAGTGATTTGGCATGGGTCGTGGATTATTCGCAGGTACCAAGATGGCAAAGGACCGTCAAAAGTTTAGATGGTCTGACCGTAGATACAAGAAGCGTATGCTCAAATCTCGGGCTAAGCATGACCCACTTGCTGGTTCAACCCAAGCAAAGGGTATCGTTATCGAAAAAGTCGGAATCGAGGCAAAGCAGCCTAATTCCGGAATTAGAAAAGCCGTTAAGATTACACTAATCAAGAACGGTAACAAACTTACTGCTTTCGCACCTGGTGATGGTGCAATCAACTTCATCGATGAGCACGATGAAGTAATGGTCGAAGGAATCGGTGGAGCCATGGGTCGTTCATACGGAGATATTCCTGGTGTCCGATACAAGGTCATCCAAGTTAACGGAGTCTCACTAGATGAGATGGTACGTGGACGAAAAGAGAAACCTATTCGATGATTCGGAGTGATTTAGATGAGTGAAGAAGTCGAGATACAAGAAGAATCAGCCCCGGAAGAGATCAAGCCTATTGCTGGAATCGGAACACTTGTGTTTGGCAAGTATGATGCAGCAACAGTAGTTTGCCGAGACCCAGGACTTGCACCTTACATTAATCTGTCAACCGTTGGTGTACCACACACCGGTGGCCGTCATGCAAATGCATGGTTTGGTAAAGCACGCTTATCTATTGTTGAGCGATTTGTCAACAAACTAATGCGTACTGGAAAGTATACTGGTAAAAAGATGGGCGCTCTAAAGGCATTCGAATCTGCTTTGGATTCAATTGCTGAGCGCAGTGGCAATAACCCGTTGCAAGCGTTCGTTGATGCGATTTGCTCAGCTGCTCCAATGGAAGAGATTACAAGAATCAAGTTTGGTGCGGTATCTCAACCCAAGGCTGTAGACAGTTCACCTTCTCGTAGACTCGATGTAGCACTAGCAAATTTGGCCAAAGGTTCTCAACAGGGAACTTCGAAGTCCAAGCGAACTCTAACTCAATGTATTATCAATGAAATTACAAAGGCAAGTAACAATGATGTTACGTCTTACGCTGTTTCAAAGAAAGAAGAAGTTCAGCGTATCGCTGCAAGTGCACGCTGATACAACACGGCTAAACACGGTGTTGCTGGCAACACCTGACCCCAACGGTCAATAGTGGCAGGCTATGCGTCACGGCTATGTCAGACTACAGTGCTTCGACCAGAATCAATTGGCTCAACACTATTTTTCTTATTTCAACGCCTGTACTTGCGTTGGCAGGTGTTGTGTTTCACTGGATGTATTTTGGAGCACCAGGGTGGGCTGAAGCAATTTTATTCATTTCTTTTTACTATGCATGTGGATTATCAATAACAGTTGGATACCACAGACTATTTTCACATCGCTCTCATGAAGCATCATGGCCATTGGTATTATTCTACTCAATATTTGGAGCAGGCGCCTTTCAAAATTCAATAATTGAATGGTGCTCCGATCATCGCAACCACCACAAAAACACTGATACTGAGAATGACCCTTATTCTGCACAGCGTGGATTTTGGTACTCACACATGGTCTGGATTATGATTGAAGAAGATGCTTTCAAAAATAATTTCACCAATGTCAAGGACCTCGAAGCAAGTAAAATTATACGTTGGCAGCACAGAAATATATTCCTAATAGGTGGAGTTTCGGGAGTGATTTTACCTGCACTAATTGGGTATTTGGTTGGCGGTGTCGCTGTAGCCGTCGGCGGACTAGTATGGGGAGGATTTGTCAGACTAGTATTCGTCCACCATGGAACATTCCTCATCAATAGTGCAGCTCATATTTGGGGTACACAACCATATTCCGAAGAAAACTCTAGCCGAGATTCCTTTTGGCTTGCATTCCTGACATTTGGAGAAGGATACCATAACTTTCACCATACATTCCAAGCAGATTATCGAAATGGACACAAGTGGTACCATGCCGACCCAAGCAAATGGTGGATTCGTGCTTTCAAAATAATGGGTATGAAATCAAACCTTAAGAAAACACCAAAGCATTCAATCGAAGTTGCAAAACTGGATATTAAATTTAAGAAGAATGCTACTAAACTTAGTTCCAAGAACATTGATGTCAGCCAATACGAAGTACAACTTACCAAGCACCGTGAGTCGATGCGAACTTGCTTATTTGAGATCCATAAGGCCAAAAAAGACTTGAAAAATGCAATGAATAACCAAAAGGAAATCCTTCGTCAGAAGATTATTGAGATGAAAGAATCATATGCTCAAATAAAGAATGATTTGAAGTTATTATTCCTAGAAATGAAGGCACAAAATATAGTAAAAGCCTGATTGGTTCAACTAGAACACAGCACATCGTTTGACCAGTATTTTCGTAGTCGATTTGATAAACCCCTTCAAGGTGGCGAAGCCTGACGAGAGTCAGGTGATTCACCATGGGCCGTAAAGAAGACAACATCAAGAAGGCAACAGAAGTAATGCACATTCTACCTCAGATTCGCAACCTCTGTATCGCAGCACACATTGACCATGGAAAAACAACACTTTCCGATAACCTGATTGCAGGTGCTGGAATGATGAGTGAGGAACTTGCTGGTAAAAGCCGTGTTCTTGACTTTGATGAGCAAGAAAGCGCTAGAGGAATCACAATTAACGCTGCATCTGCATCAATGGTTCACGCGGTTGATGATACTGATTACCTGATCAACCTAATCGACACACCAGGTCACGTTGACTTCGGTGGAGACGTTACCCGTGCTATGCGTGCTGTTGACGGATGTTTCATTCTAGCATGTGCTGTTGAAGGGCCAATGCCCCAGACTGAAACTGTTGTCCGACAAGCATTGAAGGAGAAGGTTAAGCCTGTATTGTTCATCAATAAGGTTGACCGCTTGATTAATGAATTGAAAGTAACTCCTGAAGACATGCTAAAGAGATTCGAAGAAACTATTGTCAAAGTAAACAAACTTATCCGCTCATTCGCTCCAGAAGGTATGGAAAAGAAATGGCAAGTCAGTGTCATGGATGGTACCGTAGCATTTGGCTCAGCATATCACAACTGGGGAATTACAATTCCTTATATGAAGAAGTCTGGCGTTTCTATGACTCAAATATTCGAGTACTGTAATAATGAAGACCAGAAAACATTAGCTCAAAAGGCACCTGTGCACGAAGTTCTATTGGATATGGCTGTTTCAAAACTTCCTGGACCGGTTGAGGCTCAACCATACCGTATTCCAAATATTTGGAATGGAGATTTGGAGACGCCAATTGGAAAGGCAATGATTTCTTGTGATCCTGATGCAGAACTTGCAATGATGATTACTAAGATTTGGATGGACCCTCACGCAGGAGAAGTTGCGGTTGGACGTATCTACTCTGGTTCAATTAACCAAGGTGAATCGGTTTTCGCTATCGGTGCTGCAAAATCAGAACGTGTTCAACAAGTGAGCATGATGGTTGGAGGCGATAGAATTCCTGTACCAAAGGTTGTAGCAGGTAATATCGCTGCGATAACTGGAATTCGTTCTGCAGCTGCTGGTGTCACACTATCTCGTAACAAAGATTTCACACCATTCGAAGCAATTAGACACTACTCTGACCCGGTTGTCACTGTGGCTGTTGAGCCAAAGAGCATGAAGGACCTTCCAAAGTTCATCGATGCACTTCGCTCACTTGCAAAATCTGATGCTTCACTGCAAATCAGTACCAACCAGGAAACTGGAGAGGCACTTCTTGCGGGTATGGGAGAATTACATCTTGAAATTACAGTGTACCGCTTAGAGGAAGAACAGAATATCAAGGTAAAAGTAAGCCCTCCAATTGTTGTATACAGGGAATCTGTTGAAGGCACTAACAGAGGACATTCTTTTGAAGGAAAGTCTCCAAATCGCCACAACAGATTCATGATGGAATGTGAACCTCTTTCACCTGAAGTTGTTAACGCACTGAGAGACGGACAACTTGGAAATGGAACTATCCGAACCGGAGATGCAAAAGAAGTTGGACGCAAATTCGGAGAACTTGGAATGGATAAGGACAAGATGCGTAAGATTTACGCAATTAATGGAACTAACGTTCTAGTCAATGATACAAAGGGTATTCAGGGACTTCACGAGACTCGTGAATTAATTATCGAAGCATTCAATGAAGTATGCAAGAAAGGGCCAGTCGCTGATGAACCTGTTATGGGAATGATGGTACGACTCGTCGATGCTAAACTCCATGAAGATGCAATTCACCGTGGACCCGCTCAGACAATTCCTGCAGTCCGCAATGGAATCAAAGGTGCAATGCTGCGTGCTCGTACAGTAATGATGGAGCCAATGCAGAGATCACACGTCAGCGTTCCTAACGACTGGCTTGGTCAAGTCACACGTGAAATCACCAACCGCCGTGGAATTATCGAAGATATGCCTTCTGAAGGTGAAGCAACTACTGTTATTGGAACTCTACCTGTTGCTGAGACATTTGGATTCTCCAATGACATCCGTGCAGCATCACAAGGTCGTGCAGTTTGGAACTCAGAAAATATTGGATTCGAAATACTGCCTCCTCAATTATTCGAGAAGGTAGTAGGTGAAATTCGTACCCGTAAGGGATTGAAACCTGACCCAAATCCTGAATCTTACTACGCTGAGTGATTTGTAGTATTAGTCAATTAGACACCAATAGAGTGGTGCTTAAAATGGGTAAGTTACTAGGAATTTACACTTCAACTGGTGGAGTTCCAAAGTTATCAATTAATTCTGTTGAGGTTGACCTCAATGGGCTAATTGGAGACGAACAACAAAACAAAAAGCACCATGGTGGACCATTGAAAGCCATTTGTGTGTTGGAAAATGAAGTTCTCTGTAAACTACGAGATGAAGGCCATCCAATAACTCCAGGCAGCACTGGAGAGAACCTCTTGATAGAAGGATTCAATCTGGAAATTGGTTCGGTATTTTCAATAGGACTAGTTGAATTAGAAGTTATGTCAGCAGCATCTCCTTGCTACAAAATATCGGCTTCGTTCACTGATGGGCAATATCGGAGAATGTCAAATGAGAAGTTCCCCGGTGAGACTAGGTGGTACTGTAGGGTTTTGAGCGGTGGCTCAATTAGTATATCCGCTTAAGTTGGTAATCAGTCAACTCACGAAGGGCGCGTATTGCTGGGCTGTCTGGTATCCTGTCCAGAGAGTCATGTGCCTTGCGATGGTATGATTCCGCTTTCGTTCTGGCATATTCAATCGAACCAAGGTCTTCTAACGCCTTATGGGCGCAGGTAACCTGTTGCGCAGTAACATTGTCGCCCTTGCCTAAAACTGCGAGTAACTCGTCTTTTGATTGTGAAGGTGGTTGGTTAAGGGCATGTATAACCATCAGGGTGCGCTTACCTTGCGCAACATCACTACCACTTGGCTTACCAAGCGTATCGGAATCCGATAATACATCGATTAAATCATCCATTAATTGGAAACATAGACCAACAGATAGACCCCATTCATGCATACATTGTATCGTTTCGTCATCAGCACCTGCAAGATGTGCACCGACTTCAGCACAGGTGAGGAACATCGCTGCTGTTTTGCCATGGATCATTGTGATATATTCCTCTTCAGAAACTGTTTCTCTGTCTTCAAATTCGATATCCAGTTGCTGGCCTTCGCTACACTTACGCACCATTCGACCAATTCTCTTAACCAAAAATGGTAATTGTGCAGGCTCAATGCCCTCTGCCACAGCCATTGCTTCAAATGCAATTGCAAGCATAGCATCGCCTGCATTAATTGCAGTAGGCAAATCATATGCAATGTGTACTGCAGGTCGACCACGTCGAATCTCATCATCATCCATTATATCATCATGAACAAGGGTGAAATTATGGATGATTTCTATTGCTGCACCCACATCGAGCATCCCCGAATGCGTATCCCCTACGGCTTTAGCTACTAACCAGGGAAGAGTTGCACGGAGTCTCTTCCCGCCACCTTCTAGAAGATGCATCATTGCCCCCGAGAGTCTCTCAAGAGAAGTGTGCTTTAGTGCCCGTTCAATACGGTGTTCAACCAGTTCTTTGACTTCCGCTATGCTAGTGTTCAAGTCTGCACCAGTAGCACCTGGAAGCATGTGTGACACATCGCCCATATCATGGATTAAATCATCTGCAACAGCACAGCCGGGACGCCACCAATCATCATTCATCATTCGTGCCGCAATACATCTGAACCATGGGGCGATTACATTTTCTGGATCCTCAGCAATTAGTAATGCCTCAAGTTCTTCTTGGCTAACCCATTTAATTTCACTAACTTCATTTGGATTAGGGTTGACCTCAACATCCGCATGAATTACTAAGCAATGGTCAATTTCTCTTTCAATCCAATTTTCATCTTGCCGGGCTTGATAGCGCATTTTCGTTACAAATTCGAACTTTTCAATATCGATTTGATTTGGATTGATACCCAATTCTTGTTCGAGTTTTCTTATTGCTGCACGCTTTACTCCAAGGTCGTTTCTCGGCTCCATTTCGTCATCACTATGCAGTGGGTGTGAGCAACATGAGTTAGCCCATATATTAGGAAACGTAATTTTGTGCGCTGCTCTTCTTTGTAAGAGAAGCCTTCCTGATGAATCAAACAGTAGAACACTAAATGCACGGTGATACATTCCAGTTTGGTGATGGCTATCAAGTTTGGAAACCGGTCCGATTATCTCATCATTTTCGGTAACTTGGATGACTGCTTCAGACATTAGAGACTCCTGAATAGAGTCACTACCCAGCAATACCTCAGAGGCATCAGCTTCTACTTGGACAGTAGGAACATCACCAATGACATATCCGGACATACACTCACCTATCGTTGGGTTTCGCGGCCACTACATCAAGGGTTCCCTGCGACAATCCGGGTACCAATTACGGCCCTACCTTCAATTGCAGCAAGGACTCTATCGGCATATTCACCATTGACAAGAGTTACTTCAATTCCTTTTTCAGCAATCATTGCACCTCTTGAGGCTTTTAGGCCAATACCACCTGTAACATCAATTTCCGTTGCATGATCTCCTTCGAAGAACATACTAGGGTCCCAAATTTCAATCAAATCTTCGGGTCCTGCTCTAGCAGGAGGAATTTTCAGAATACCATCAACTCCTCCAATCGCAAAAACCACCCTCTCGACATCGGGTAATTCAGTAGCATACCGGAAAACAATATCATCACCGGAAAGTATTCCAAATTCTCTTTCAGAGTCTGCAACTACATCTCCAAATAGAACAGTAACGCCATCACAAACCGGTAATTCACCTTCGAATTTAGGACCGGTTCCCTTCGCCCAAGTGTGTGGAGCGAAAGTTTGAGCATGAAGTCCGTGTTTTGTTAGTGATTGCATTACTAAATCATTCAACTCTAGCATGTCTGAGCGGACTTCTGCAATTGCGTCATTTTGGAAAATACCATCAACGCGTCCCTCAGCCAATCGGTATTTCTTGGCCTTCATGTGTCCAAACGAGCCTGCGCCGTGCACAATTACAAGTTTCTTATCAGATCTCGAACAAGCAGCAGCCAACGAATCGATTACCTCGGAATTTACTGTGCACAAGTGTTCTTTGTGGGTGATTAAACCACCTCCCCACTTGATGACTACAGTGCCGCCCATGCTTATGCTATACAATTCGCCCTAATGTGTGCATTGGATTTACATGGGAGTTGGGACAGGACGGTAACATGTCAGAGTCCGCTAGTGTCGATGAGTTCATCCGTCATATGCAAGCTGAATTAGAGTCCTGCGAAGATATTGTAGACAAAGTTGAGCGTCAAAAACGCCAATGGCAAATAGAATCTTCACTACTACTAGCAATGGACTTTTCTAAAAAATTCAAGGAACTATCAAATCTAGGGCAAAACCCAATGAAAATTATTGAAGCCTTACAAGTACCAGATGGGGAAAATGCAAACGCTGCAAAACTCATAATGGCAATTGCAGGCGGAGTGTGTCCAACATGTGGAACTCAACTTGAGTCCGATCTTAATTTCTGTTCGAGTTGTGGAAATTACGCTGAGTAATCATTCCTCTTCCCAGATTGCAATCATATCTTGGATTGAAGGGTCTTCTTCTTCAACATGGAATAGGTATTCCGCTGGCATTTCTTCACAAAGGAATACTGTAGTTCCTGCACGCCAAATTGTGAATCCATCAGCAATTGCTCTAGTAGTATCAACTTCAAGGATTGCAGGACGACTAATTCGTACGTGTCCTGCCTCCATAGCATTGGAAATTGTTTTAGACAGGTGTACGTGCTTTCTGTCACCTGCTGTAATTCCAAGTTCCATATGAGTTGCAACGGTTTCTGGGTCACAGGGCCAATATAGTGCTTCAGGAATATCGTCTGTAGGTAGGTCAAGTTCTAGCTCAATGGAATGACCATATGTCGCTCTGATATTTTCACCTTCAACCTGGTAACGCCCTTTTTCATCTGCATTTGCGATAGCTTCGAAATGCCATCCACGAATCCAGTGGTAATGTTTGCGCTGCTTCTGAATTGCCTCTGACAGTTCACGTGAGTTGACCCAACCGTTCAGATCCATCTCAACTCCAAATTTCTCTGGAGCATGGCGAAGAACAAGCGCAAGTATGCGCCCTAGACTATTGGATTCTCTATCGGACATGATGAATTTGCCCTCAGCATTGCATGTCGGGCAGTTTGTTCCGCTAAAATGACCATGGGTTCTGCATTGTCGCAACATAGTATCATCCCGCCGACAGGCGATGTGTTGTTGAACCTTGTGTATGAGAGTTGTCGGAATTGAACACAGATTTATCTCAAGTTGTGATGGAAGAATGCGAAAGGTTGCCTTCGTTTGCCCCCGATAAGCAATTATTTTGTTGGTAGCGGGCTCTTTTACAAGGAGAGTGTTCAAATGCGACTATCCTAGTCCCTGTAATATGTCAGACTGGGGATTCCGCAAAGGAAGACGCGAGGCAGCAGACAACCTGACCGCAGATGAAGAGGGAGACTGCCCTCGATGTGGTGGTGAAAAACAGCCCTCGACTCTAGCGGGCTATCTCTCATGTTCACGATGCCAATACGAATGGAAAGACCCAGATCATGTAGCCAAAAAGCGTGGACCTCCAGATACATATCGACGTGATGCTGAACTCATAGAAGACTTCAAGAGAGAAATGGAGGGTGGACAATTATCTAATGTTCTTGGAATTGACAAGAGTCTGTCTGGCAAACAGGAAGCCTCGCTACAACGTCTTGAAGATAAATGGATGAGTGGAATGAGTGGACATTTTAATGCGGCTACAGAAGAGAGAAAGCCGCTGATGATTTCTTTTGATGATGACGATAACCTTGTCGATACTACAATTGGTAGTATCACAATTGTTGCAAATGGATTTGATGGTGGAGAAGAAATCAGACTTGAATACCCTGGTCTGGGAACTGAATTCTATTCATATGATGAATCAAGTGAAACCGGATGGCGCAAAGGACGTAGCCCCGAAGATACTGCACGATCAATTGCCCAAGTCATCAATCGACATTCAAAGTTAGTTTATGCTAATCAAGATGGAGCAACGGTTCTATTGGAATTACGTTCCGAGCAATTAAATGTCGATTCTTTGGTAATATTCGTTGATGACCCCGGAGGCACTGATATTGTGGCAGAGAAAGGTGGAGTCTCAATGGACCCACGTGATGTTAAGATGCTAGAAGACTACCGTGTAGTTGTAGAAATTTGTTTAGCTGATGGAATTATATCACCATCTGAGGACCAGATGCTATGGGCTATGCGCCAACAATTAGGTATTGATGAGCAACTACATGTTCAGATTGTTCAGCAAATTTTTGGCGACCATGCACTCAAAGAATGTACGGGCTGTGGCGAAATGGCTGAACTATATGTCGACTACGCTGCATGGTACTGCCATAAGTGTGAAGATTGGTGTTAGTTAATCGTTTTATAGATTCATTATCAGCCATTTACATAATTGAGTTGCGAGGCATATTCATAAGGCGAGAGCCAATCGCACGAATCGGCGAGTTAACATGGCCGAACAAGTACTTTACATTGGAATAGACCTTGGAACCTTCCGCTCTGTTATGGTATCCAGCGATAGCCACGAAGAAGAGGAACTAACAGTAATTGGAACCCCAAAGGATCCAATCGCACGAAATTTCCTGAAGAGAGACGTCCTCTTTGGCGAAGAAGCACTAAAGAATAGGCTTGCACTAAACCTATTCCGGCCTCTAGAACTAGGTGTCATCAAAGACACACCTGAGGACCGTGAATTTATTGCACATTTCATTACTCATCTAATCGGTCTATCCGATCCTGAAGACTATGACCGTGTCGTCGCTGTTATTGGAGCGCCTGCGGAAGCAAGCCACGTTGACAAGACTGCAATTTTTGACGCTGCAGCCGGTTCAGTTAACGCTGCAATGATTATTTCAGAGCCGTTCGCAGTTGCATACGCTCTAGATATGATTGAACACACTCTTGTTATTGACATCGGTGCTGGAACTACTGACTTGTGTCGTGTATACGGTACTATCCCAGGTCCAGATGACCAAATGCACACAGGATATGCCGGAGATTATGTTGACAACCAAATTATTGTCGAAATCCAGCGCAAGTACAATGGAGCTCAAATCACCAAAGATATGGCACGCCGTTGGAAGGAGAAATATTCCTTTGTTTCAACCTCAACTCCTGATGAGCCAGTAATGGTAGACTTCTCAATCGAAGGTAAAGCAATGACTCTAGATATCACAGATTGTATCCAAAATGCATGTGAATCCATTGTTGACCCTATCGTTGAAAATGTCAAGGAATTGATTTCCCAATCCAATCCTGAATTCCACACCGAATTCCGCAGGAACATGGTTCTTGCAGGTGGCGGCTCTGGTATAGCGGGTCTTGGTGCAATGATCGAGCGCAGGCTTTCTGATATGGGCGATGTAAATGTTCACGTTGTCGATGACCCAGTTCGCCTAGGCGCAATGGGTGGTCTAAGACTATCCATGGAAGTCCCTGAGGACATGTGGAAGAACCTAACACTAGCAAGTCGCTGATTGGGAAGTTCACTCTTCCTCATAGTTTCTTGTCACTAGAGGTGACTCACAGTGAGGACAAGAGTCATCGGGCGAAAGTAGAAGTGGATTTACTGCTAAGACAGCAAGGCAAGTTGGACATGCTGCTAGCATTTCATTAGGATCCAACTGTATCCCTTCATTGTGTACAGAATGACCGCTGTAGCCCATCTTGTAGACCGGGTGGAAATGAATTCGAATAAAGCGAATTGAGGAAAATGTAGCCCATCCGATTAGAAGTGTTATCATTATCAGCCACGAACCACCAGAGCCTACAAACAAAGCATAGACCATGATGAATAAAAATATACAAAATAATCCTGAAACCAATCCCATCACCAATGGAGCAAACCAGTAGGCCCAGTCTGCTTTTGAGCGGTACATGAACCAAATTATTCCACCAACTATTGCTGGAATAAGTGCGAGAACAGGGCTCACAAAATTATTAGCAATCATAAATAGTACAAATGAATCTATCAGGAGTACGAAGGAAACACGCTTGTGAAGAGCAGAAATCGGGTCAGAGGGGTTAGGTCTTGAACCTGCCAATATCATCTCATCAGCACCCGACATGGAGCCTTCGAGGGGCCTTTTACAATTGAAACAACCGGCGAAGCCGTATTGAAGCAGTGGCTTGTGCCACAAACATGCGTGACACCGATGTCGAGGTTCTTGGTGGCTCACTAAAGGGCCAGCATGTACTACTTGGCGTCACAGGTGGCATTGCTGCTGTAGACACTGTACGTCTTGCAAGGGAATTGCGTAGGCACGGTGCTGAAATTACTGTAATTATGACTCCTTCGGCACAGAAAATCATAACTTCACTAGCAGTTAGGTGGGCTTCACAAGGCGAGGTTATTACCGATTGGGATGGTGACCTGTCTGCTCTCTCAAATTTTGATGCAATACTGGTAACACCTGCAACTCGTAACATAATGGCATCATTTATTCATGGATTGATGAATGGTCCACTATTGATGTCACTTTCCGCTGCAAGGGGTAGAAATGCCCCCATAATGATGGTTCCATCAATGCATAATGACCTTGCCAGTGACCCAGTAACCGAAGATTTGGTCATGCAGTGTGCTAAATCTGGTGTTAAGATACTATGGGGTGCAGAAGAAGAAGGCAAGAGGAAAAACCCTAACCACGAAGAAATCGTTGCTAGGCTTGCTCACTTTATCAATCAAAACTCCACTTCAGTAGTTGTTACACTTGGGGCGACAAGAAGCGCAATAGATGACGTACGCTATGTACAAAACACATCAAGTGGTCGAACTGGCTACCAGATTGCAGACTATCTGTATCGCTTGGGAATGGACATTACATGTGTTAGTGGAGTTACTACTGTTGATTGTCCGGCTTGGCTACCCTTGGAAATCAATTGCCCAGACCCCGATGACATGTTAGCCGAATTAAAAGCGCTAGCAAAGGATGAAATCAACGTCTGGATTCATGCAGCTGCTGTTCTTGATTATGTAATTCCAGAACCGGTTGAAGGAAAAATCGCATCACTACAAGGCGAATTAGATATTCAGTTACAAGAAGGTGCAAAGCACATAATGGAATTGAAAGACTTGTGTAAAGGCTCTACTCGAATTGGTTTCAAATTGGAAAGCGGAATCAAACAGAAAGATTTGGTTCACCGTGCAGTGGCACAAATTCAAACTTCAGGAATGAATGCAACGATTGCAAACCGAATAGAAGACATAGGAAAGAAAGACATGCCAAGGGGATGGCTTGTTGATACTCATGGTGCACACTTCATTCTAGATACAGAGAAGGAAATGTGCATCGCAATTCGTTCGGTCATTGAGAACAATAGGTGATCTTGTGCGCCGCTTTGCCATAGTTGGAACTCGGGCAATGGCTAAGGGTAAGTTACCACTTAGTGACATGGCCGGTGGTGCTGGGCGAATGGATGTTCTAGTTAGGGCACTAATGTCTTCAATACTCACGAGTCACGGGATCAGAGAAGATGTAGAATTCACAATGATATTACTTGGAGGACCAGGCCCTGCAAGAAGAATCAAGTTTGTTTCAAATGAGTTGAAAGGGATTCATGCAGAAGAAAGAGCGGTCGGTGGTAAGATTGCTGCAGTCATCAAAGAGCCCATGCCTCCACGTGGACACTGGGTAGAACGAAGTCCTGGAATCTATGATGGTGGAGGAGATTTAGACATGACTTTGGATGAATGGGATTGTCCAATCATCAGACTAGATGCGGATTCTACGAATCTATATTCAGGAGTGCTGCCAAGTGATTTTTCAATTGACGACATTGGATTTATCCTTGGAGATGATAAGCCACTTGAGTGCGAGCGAGGCATTCCTAGAAGCCTAGGAAGTTCATGGCTACAAGGCCACACATGTATCTCAATTGTTCACTTCCTTCTCGATGAAGGAGTTCAACTCAAACTCTGATCCAAGTCTGGTAGTCTCGTCGAATTAACTATTAGACTTCAATCCAAGGACATATCATGACTGATGAATACATTTGCCCAGCTTGTAATGAAGAACCAGCAGATACTAGAATTGATGGAAATTACCTATGCAGTAGTTGTGCTGATGATTTCATTGCGAGCCGCTCGAGAGCTCTAGATTACAGTAATAACGACAGATAAAATCTGATCCAAGTCTGGGAGTAATTACTGCAACCAGATAGGAAGTCCTTCAGGACTATTCAGCAGCGACCAAGCTAACAAGTCCACATCAATTTCCAATGGATGTGTCTGAGGCCATGAGGCAAGCAAAAACACTAGCAATAGTTCTTCATTTATTTCAGGCTATAAAGTACAATCCTACCAATCACCAAACAAATCAATAATATGGTGAATCCCCCCCCAAACCCTGATTTTTCTTTAGCAACATGCTCATTCCCTGCTCCATTACCACTTTGTTTAGCTATTGAAATTAAATTTTCTACATGTGCGTTATCAAAATCGCCTGCAAATTTATTTCGATTAACTGCCTCTTCTAGGTCTGGAATTGCAGCATTAAAATTTCCAATATGATAATATGCAAGTCCTCTGTATGTAAGAGATTCTGCAATCATCCATTTATCCTCTGTATCTTGTTCCAATTGATTTCGATTAGCAAGAATTACATTGGCATCACTAATCACTGCAGACCAATTATCATTTTCCGCATTCTGTTTTATCACCATCATCTTTTCAAGAAAATTAATCGGAGGTTTTGGTGTTAAACCCGGCACTTGAGGCATTGGCATTGGCGCACCTGGTGGTGGAGACATTGGCATTGGCATTGGCGCACCAGGTGGTGGAGACATTGGCATCGGGGGGTAACCTGGTGGTGAAGACATAGGTATGCCCGATGGTGGATTCATTGGCATTGCTGCTGAATAATTTGGCGGGGCACCTGTACTCAACGGTGACATTGACAAAAAAGTACGAAGAGTGCTCTTATTCTCTGCTATATCCACAGAGTCTGTGTTTAAATCACGACATAATTGATGTGTTTCCGCTAATGAATAAGTTCTCTCAATAGAAGAAATTATCTGGAGATACAATTGTATGTCTGAGCCCATAACTTCTCTATTTGCTTTCGCTAGAGATTGTATAGTCTCATTTGTGTATCCCGAAATTCGGGTAATAGCAAATATGAATAGTAGTTCATCAACTAATTCGAAATATTCATTGTCCACGGCTTTTCGTATGGCTGACGTGAATTTTGGTTCCTCGAATATTTTGCCAAGTTCACCGATTACATCATCACTTCCAAAAGCATCATAAAAATTAGTCATTTTTGTGTAAAGATCACCCATGTGAATAAACAATGGGACGCAAATCGTCTCACCTTCTGTTGATAGCCTCTGAATGGCCTCGATAGTCTGTTCACCTGATTGCTCATCTCCTGCCATGCGTATGGCGAAGCCAAGCATAAGATTGAAGAATGGTAAATTGTTCAGAGAGCATTGGCGATGGATTTCCATCAATTCAGATTTGTCTATTTTGTGCACATCATTACCTACCATCATTAATCCAGTTGTAACTTGCAGTTTCAAATCACCATCAAGTTTCGCATAACTATAGGCTTCTTTTTGCAATTCCTCGGCAAAAAGTTGATTGTTATACTTCACCACAATAGACTTTGCACTCAATAGATAAGCAAGATGTGAATGTCCGAGAGAGGATGCGTCACCTAGTAATTCTTCGATTCTAGGAATGAAATTATCACTTGATTTGCAAGAACTTTCTAATAAATTGCAAGTTGTAAATAGTGCTTCTGTCTCAATTGAAATGTCGCCGATTTCTTTTGCAATTTTAAGCGACTCTTGTGCATGAAATACCGCTTCATTAATTTCAATATTCATTTCATGTCCATCTGCAATGAAAAGGTGAGCCTTTGCTTCCTGTTTTCGGTTTCCTTCTGTCCTTGCTCTATCCAAAATTATCTTGCCAGCTATAATCATCAAATCCGGATGCCCAATCGATAGCAGAGCCGTACACAACTCTAGAAGATGCTCGGTGGAAAACCTATTCAAATTCCCAAGGTTCTGCTTAATTTCATCTATGCCTGCTAAAATTACAGAAGTCGATAGCCCTCCTTGGGGAATATGAATACCTGATTTATTATGATCTAATTTTTCAAGTTCAGCAATCATCATAGACACAACAGAGTTGCCATCAACCCCTATATTCTGGACGATGTTTACATCACCAGCAACTACTGAATCCTGCATATTCATAGATTGTCCAGAATTGGGACTGGAAGCATTAAAATCACCGGCAACTGCTGAATCCTGCATGTTCATGGATTGTGAAGTTTGATTTGTAGGAGGTGCAGGGATCCATTCAGAACCGGTCCACATGAAGTTACCATCTGGGCTCATGATAGGTTCCGACATAGAATCCCCTATCTGTTCCAAGGTATCAATAGTCCGCCCAGCGTTGCAACACCAACCCCATGCCGCCCTGAAACCAACCTAAAAACACAAAATACCGTGGTTCATGGCTACAAGGTCATACTTGCATTTCTATCGTTCACTTCTTATTGGATGAAGGCGTTCAACTTCAATTGTGATCCAAGTCTGGAAGTGATTACTTCAGCCAGATTGGAAGTCCTTCAGGACTGTTATCAAGTGACCATGCTAACAAGT
>JABIGM010000057.1 GCA_018650165.1 Methanobacteriota archaeon | reverse complement strand
TCCATTAAATCGTCTAACCCTCTTCCCGACATTTACCCACCTCAGATTGGCGTTTGGATATGATTCCAACCAATAACTTGACCTGTAGTGGCATCCATCGCTAACGATAGTGAATTGTCCCATTGTGTGGTTATGCCATCAACTATAGTTGAAGATGTCCAAGAACGCGTCAGGTCTAATGTTGTAGCACCCGTGTCTCCTGAATTAAGTCGATTTAACCAATCTGTATATTCACTATCTGGTGTGACCACCAATACGCCAAGTCTTGTTTCAGGATGGTATTGGCCCTGTGATGTAAAGAATCCATTATCTCCATTCAGGGATGGGAATCGCATTGCATCTACTAAATCTGATTCAAGCATGCTTATGTTCAGGGCTGAAGGTATGTCGTTTCGACTATGGGATACGCTATCATCGTGGCCTCCATGTGCAATGTATTCGCAATTATTTGAACTTGGAGCCCCTGACACATCGATAACAACCCAGCCCGAATTAGGGTCTGTGCTGATCCACGATAGATTCCAGCGAGTGGCGTCGGGCTCACTGTTGCGGTCGTCTCTCGCCCTCCATATGTATCCGTCATCGTTTAATGCAGAATTAGCAGCTACGGCTTCAGAGACAAATCCTGAACTTAGACAACCGATTGCGTCTTCCAATGTTTCAGAACGAAGACTGCTATTATCTGGCAAATGAATGTCATAATCCCCCCAGTCTACCAATTCTTCCGTCGTTGGAACATAAGCTCCAGCGTTTGGAGTTGAAGAATAACTACGACCCATATCTAACAACTTCTCACCACGAGTAAGGGTGTTTTTCGACATCTCTAATGCAAGACTAATACTTCCTTCAGGGAGAACTAGGTCGGCAAATTCTTTACTAATTGTGCCGCAAGAAGATTTGTCACCTTCATCACCTGAAATTTGAACATCCACGTTTTGCTTTACAGCCCAAGGTGAGTCTTCGATTACCCACATTGTAATTCTTGCATGTCCGAAACAATTGTCTCTGATTTGACGGTTTTCCATTGAAACCTTCCACATTTCTTCATCGCCGACTTCGTCGGGGCCAACTACATTCCATTCCCAACCCAAATGTGTTCCATTAGTACCGGTATCGATTAATTGTGAACCCATCATTTCACGGATTTCTACAGGAGAAATAACAATGGCCACACCTGGAGCAATTTCTTCTAACAGCCCTAATACGCCTCCTAAACCATATGACATTGTGGTACCTTGACTATAATCTCCATCTAGATTCAGTTTCCAATCTGCTTGAGTTGAAATTATATCACGCTCGGAAATTTCAGTCCACGTTTTTGTATCAAACTCTAGAGTCCCGCCAACACCCCCCGTGGATTGACTCATGCATTCATCTGGTTGCAGTGGTTTAGGATTGTAACGTGATAATTGGAATGAGTCGAAGTTACGAGTCTGTACCTTTTCAACTGCTAACCAATCAAGACCATATGCGCCTTTAGCTTGTACTGCGCCCAATAAAGAACTATCGGGCTCGAAGGCTAATTCATTTGAATTGCCATTAGTAACCGATGTCGTACCCATTCCAGAAAATGTTAATTGAAGACGACATGAATTATTCAATTGGTCTGTCTCGAAATTATCTCGTAACAATTCTACATATTCGCCATCGGCATCTAAATCGCCATTCAAGATGATATATTCCATTGAATCTCCGTACCTCAAATCATCAGCCGTAAAGGGTTGTAACTGTGAATTAACATACCAATACCAGCCACCTGATGCTAAGAGAATCGTAATCAAAACAGCCGCAATTTTAGGATTTTTTATTTGATCCATCAATGTTACAGAATTGGAACTACCCTTGGCAGATGCCGGCGTTGGTTCAATTTCTTCCTCGATTATTTCAGCATCAATGAATTCAGCAACTAATACTTCATCATCTTGAGATTCGGGCAAAGGGACCGTTTCTGCTTCTTTTTTAGATGAGGGCAGTGGCACGGTTTCTACTTCTTCTAGTGAAATGGATTCTTCGTTGATATGTTCATCTAATCTGGTGATTAAATCGGCTTTACGGCCCGACATTGAAAGTCCATTTTCTTTACACAGTGCCTTTAATTCGGCCACTGTGAGAGAGGACATGTCATCAGATGTCTGCGCACTCATCACTAATGACGGACCCTTCACCCTCTTTCAAGGATGGGGATAGATGTATCAGGCCTCAGGGTCAACGTACGGGATATACTCGCCTTCATGTATCATGTACGGCGCTTGGTCGTATGTTCCGTCCGGGAACTTTCGGAAGAACCACCCATCTCCTTGGTCCTCGTAAACATCTCCACCTTCTTCGCTTTGGACTTCAGATTCCGATTCGACAGGTTCCTCGGTTGAATCCACTGATTCGGGTGATTCTGCCGGCGGTCCCGCAGGTGGGCCTGTTGGTCCGGGGGTTGGTGGGCCGGAGGGCCCAGGTGCAGGTGGGCCGCTTGGACCTGCAGTAATTCTGGCACTAGAGGTTTGAGCAAGAACGGTTTCCTCGATTGTTGGTTCTTCTTTCGGCTCAATTAAACTCTTTACCAATTTTCCATGTTTCTGTGCTCCAATAAAGGCAAATACAGAAAGCAAGAGACATACTGTTCCAAAAATCGCTAATGGGAATTGTGTTGGATACAAGTCAATATCTACTTCTACATTTATTCCAGCAAAGTTTTGACTTTGAGTGTTTATTACTAATTGAACGCAATAAATTCCGGGGTCGATATCAAATTCGATCTCATAACTCTGTGACTCAACAGGGTTCTCAATTATGTGGTAACTATTTGGATGCTCAGATTTGCCAATTCTGAGATCGTTACGGGTGCTTTCAATAGACCCATCAGTTGCATCGCATCCTTCAGCGTTTTCAATCATAAATATCTCAATGCTGTTGACATCGGTTGGTAGCGCTTGAATTACAACATTTATTTCAACTGGAATATCGGTGAAATCTTCTCCAGGAATAGGTAAACCCCACACAGTAATCGGTTGACTGGAGTCGCCAAAACCTTCGTCCGCAGACATACTAATTCCCATGAATGGATATAATGCGAAACTGAAGAATAATGCTGCTAGTCCAAGATACATGAAGACATTCCAACGAGATTTCTTTAACGCATCTTTACGTTCTTCTATGGTCATTTCTGGGACTGAATCATCCTCAGAATTGACTGATGGTTCTTCTTCAATTTCTTCGCCCATGTTTGGCCCATCGCTAATCAGGACTTCAAGTGAACGATTGCCAATGTTGGGCGATGGAATCAAAAAGTAACAGGTTCCGACAAGGAGCATGACGACTAGGTTGGCGATTCTGTCGCGCGGCCCGCGTTTGTATAGCACGCGCCGTCTTGTTGAGGAAGCAAGGATTCGGGATTTGGATGTTGCAGTTCTTGATCCAATGCAGTTCTCATTGTTTGTTGCCGAACAGGAAATCGGCATTCATCATCAAGGAAATAAATTCGATTATGATGCAGTTATTCCAAGAATTGGGCACTCTATTACAAGACACGGTGTTTCTGTTCTGCGTCACTTAGAGCAACTAGATGTGTGGACCGCAAATACCAGCCAGGGCATATTGCAAAGCCGTGATAAATTACATTCTTCGCAAATTCTTGCTCGAAATAAAATACCAACTCCAAAAACTGCATATGTTCGTGATATGAAAGATATTGAACATGCAACAGAAGCAGTTGGAGGGCTTCCTGTAGTAGTTAAAGTCACACAAGGGACGCAGGGTCAAGGTGTATTTTTGCGTCACACTATACATGAGACTAGAAATTTAGTACAGGGACTATTAGTTACTGGTAAAGCGGTATTAATTCAGGAATATATTGCTGAAAGTCATGGTAAAGACATCCGTGCATTGATTGTCGGTGGTAAGGTTGTAGCTTGCATGAGGCGCAAAGCACGTGGGCGGGAATTCCGTTCCAATTACCATCTTAACGGCACTATTGAAACGGTGGAAATTAACCAAGAATATGCTGAAGTGGCATGTCGAGCCGCACGTGTACTTGGGTTGAATGTAGCGGGTGTAGATCTACTCGAAGGAAATGATGGACCGCTTGTACTCGAAGTGAACTCGTCCCCTGGACTTGAAGGAATCGAAAAATCTAGTGGCGTAAATGTTGCCGGAGCGATTATCGACTATGTAGTGTCAGAATCGGACTTCTCAGAAGTAAATGTTGACCAATTACTCAGAACAATTCCGGGCCAAGGAGTTCTATCTGTCCACTTACGCAATCACCCACACCTAATCGGGTCCCCAATAAGTGATATTTTCAAAGGTGAAATTCCTGTATTCGCACTATCGCGTGCCGGGAATTTGATTTGGAACCCAGAGCCAGATATGCAACTGAGATTTCGCGACTCATTGATTTGTTATGGGGACCTTGACTTACTCAGGGCTAATATCAAGAGAACATTACTAGATCTGCCTCAGATTTCCAATATTGAGTCTAATGAAACCGATGTATGACTAAAAGTCATCCAGAAATAGATTTTTAGCGGTAACATCGGTCAATAAAGACATTTTGTGGCCCCCAGTGCCCCTTCTATTCTTCCCGCATATAGTCTGATGCGTTTAGCATAATTTAAGGGTATTCTATCTTTTCACGAAGATAAACCTCCGTTATTGCAAAATGAAAAACGTTTTTTGTTGATGTGTTTTTTCTAAACCGATTAATCATTGACCTTTAGATTCGAGGGGCTGATGTGGGTTATCGCGCGAAGGCTTCATATCTCGGAACCTGTGAATGCACTATGTCCTTCGGGACACGGGATGCACGGCTCGCTTCGGCGAGTTAGGCGGTGACGCCAATGAGAACAGAGCCATACAAGGCGAAGCAAAAGGCTGTACAGCAACGTCTGTACGCAGAGGGCCCAGTGCTACCGCCGCGTCTTGTTCATCGCGGACATCTTTCTTGGCTCACATCTTACACAACACAAATGCAGGCCGAAGGAAAATCAATGAATACTCAAAAATCGTATATGATTGGATTGCGTCATTTGATTGAAACGCCTCTACCTGGTGAAAACATCATCAGTGAATTTGAAAGAGACTCGATGAGTATTGCGCAGTTACTGGATAGAATTGAACCGTTCAATGGAAGACTCGACCTTTGGGTTCACTCTCTCATCGACCGTTCGCCTTCGACCGTGAAGGCGAGGCTGGCCGCAGCTAACCATCTCATGAATTGGCTAGGGCAAAAATGGCCTGAACATCTAACTCGGCCTAAGAGTGGTAAAAAATTGCCCAGGACTTTGACCAGTAGGGAGTTGACTATGGTAAAAGAGGCAGCGGCATGCAGCGAGGACCCGGTGGCAAATCTTGTAGTCACAATGATCCTGGATACCGGTTTACGTGTGAGCGAATTATGTGACCTCGCACTTTCAGACATCGACCTTGCCGACCATTCGGCAATGGTCATAGATGGAAAAGGCGGGAAGGACCGGTTAGTTCTATTTACACAATCAACTGTTGCTCGAATTCTTGCTTGGTTACCACTGCGCGATGCACGAAACCCGCATGGCGACCATTTGTTAGTCACAAAGACTGGTGGCGCACTACAGTCTAGAACTGTTCAGCGGCTAATGGATAGGTTGGCAGATGATGCTGGAATTCCACGCGGCCGCCTTACACCTCACGTTCTTCGCCATAACTTTGCTACTGGTTTACTTGAGCGGGGTGCTGATCTTGTTAGCATTCAGAGATTACTAGGACATGCAAGTATAGCAACGACACGTGTGTATCTGGAAATTAGTGACCAGACTTTGAGAGAGATTTACAAACGTGCTCAGACGATTGAAATCGATACTGAAGACTCATGAACGCACTTTTTTGCGTTTCTCAGTTTTAGGGGGCCCGCTCCATTCTCTGTGGCTAGCAGTCGTGTAACCTTCATGACCTTCGATTGGACAGTACTTTCCGCTTCTACATCGAGAACAATTAGATTTAGGAGGAAGTTCGACCGTCTTGCGCAATTTACCATATTTGCGCCTAGGCATATACATGGTACTTCTTGACAGTCTTACAACATAACGGTAGAATTAATCAATTTTTACGGAACCACGGCATGTCTTTTACTGAGGGAGGGATCTTCAGAGTTTTGCCTTTTCTTCCATCATTTGATTTTGATGACGGCACCGTATTGCGCCCCCCTGTACTCTTAGCGGTTTTTTCAGCAACCTTTCTTCCAGCAGCTGTTGCTTTAGATGCTGCTTTCTTTGCAGTAGATTTTGCTTTCCCTGCCATTTTTTTGGCTGCTGATTTTTTGGCTGCTGGCTTCTTAGCAGCAGTCTTCTTTGCTGGTGCTTTCTTTGAAACAACCGAAAGTAATTTTTTAGAAATTGCAGCACTAAGTCCTGCTTTAATCAAGCCCTTTGAACCGGCTTTTACTATACCGGATGACGACTTGATTCCTGCGTCACTGAGTTTCTTTGCAGTTGCTTTACCGACTCCTGGCAGTGCCAATAGAGTAGCGAGTGGGTCCTTTTTTGACTTGCCCGTCATGTCTTCACCGAATTAGCGATGAGTCGCCCCCATGATGAACCCTTCTCTCAACAAGGGGTATGATTGAAGGATGAGATATAGTGTGCTGTGAAATATGCTGAGTGATTTAGACCCTACTAAATCGGTTCTGCATGCACAAATCCGTAATGCAGGCCCAACTCATGGACATGATGCAGAAGGGAATCTTAGGTCGCGCGCGCATCCAGCGAATATTTCAGCCGTATACCTCGGTGATGTTGCTCAAACTTTACTGAAGGTTCTACAAGGAAATACTACCCCTGTGATGAAAGAAATGCCCGGATTTAATGAACAGCGATGGGAATTTACTACTCGAATCGGAGATATTTCATTAAGCGTTGAAAGTTATTCTTATTGGGGATTTGGGCTTATCACAAAATGCTATGCCAATACTATAACGATGAACGGGCCACTTAGCGAACGAGCTAGAATTATCTTCGACCTAGTTGCAGCATTACCTCACAAACCTTGGGAGATGGCATGGAGGGGGCGTTTTGATTCAAAGGTTGGAGATAGTATACAAAATGAAAATTCATGGGCCTCGCATATTGAGAAAGCAAGAGAAGACCTTGGTGAAATGATAGAACTCACCCTTTTACAGAAAGGCGATTCGGTTGAAATTGAAATTGCAAGGAATGCTTTAGCAGATGATAACGCACCGGCTGTACTTCGTGCTCTTGCGAGAATTGAAGCCGATTCTATTGAAATTGAAGTGGAAGATGTCTCCCCGGATGGGTTGGCATTAGAATTAGGCGAGGAGGCAATACCATTCGTTGATTTGTCTTCGGAAGAGGAATAATCACCGCGCGTCGCGTTCATAAAGGAAACCAGTCTCGGCGATGATATGGCAAAGAAAGACGGTGGCGGTATCCAGCAAGCCGCAGGTCTAATTCGATACTTCGATGAAGAGTCCGAAGATGCTTGGAAAATCACTCCTACTCAGATTTACTTGGCTTGTATTGGGCTATCGGGATTTATCTACCTCGTTAATGAGGGCGTTATATCCTGGATTATGGATATGTTTTGATCACACTAGTGGTTCAATCAAAACAACAGACCCTTCGGTTCTAGCCATTCCTTGCGCTACCTGCATAGCGGTTTCTAGATCTAAAGTCGCCCCTAGAGTTCTAGGGCCCTCGCTTTCATGAATTACCAATCTGTGAGTAAGGTGTGTCAAGGTTTCTTGGCTAATTCTCTCAAAAATCCATTTCTCATTTTCAATTCTAACCATTGCAGGTACATCGACAAGAGAACCCATGTCGCTGCCTATGGCTTTCGTTCGACCACTAAGTCCTTGTAAGTCTGCTAGTGGCTTCCAAGACCTCTTTCGAGTTCTCAAAGTAACTTTGTTCTCTTGGCTAACGCCATCTGTAAATGCTCTGCCCATCAGGATCCCCATCCGTTTGGAGAATTGTAGTTCTCCAAAACCCAATCCGCTTTCATCCATTCATAAGAGTTAGGGGGACTTCCCATTATTTAGGCGCCTTTCGCGGGGTTACTTTCCAGAACCAAAGGTGCGCTGATTGAAATTATTATTGCCAAAAATATGCCTAAAAGAACGTGGCCTGACAAATCGGTTTGAAGTGCCATAACAATTGGGCTGAGTGCTAAGCAATATCTCCACCCCCACGCCTCCGGTCGAGGATGTGCATCTAACCCCAATAACGGCAACAACATTCCAATTAGGCCGATTCCGGTTGCGCCTAAGGTTAACCATAATGCAACGGCAATTGCCCCATCACCTGAGCCGATTCTACTTACTGATGTAATTGAAACATAAGTGGTTGCAAATATCAATATTATACCAAGTAATACCGGAACACCAAGTGCAATTGCCCTCCCTCTTCCTGAACCAATCCGATTATTGATTTTCTCTTCTAAAATTGGTAAATATCCTATCATCATACACGATGTCAAAATAATTGTGAGTGGTGTTCTCTGCATGAGTTCCCCAAATATTACCAAAATGAACACCATTAATGCTATTATGAGACTCAATTTCTTGTTAAATGAAAGTGCATTCACTATTAATTGAGCAATTAAAAGACCGATTGAGAGTGATATAACTAATTCGCGTATATTTTCAAAAACAGAATAGTCATGGATTGTACCTTGAAGGCCGTCTTCAGGAAACATCGATAGTAGAATTATCAAAATTATCGAGCCTCCGATTCCATTGAGTGTTTTTTGTGAAACATCTTTGGTAATGTGGTATTGAAGTAAAAATGACATGCTAGCAGCAACGAGTAAAGCCGAGCCCCCAGGTTGTTGAATAGATTCGAAGGGAGATTGTAAAAATTCGAGACTACAAAACGCTCCTGTAAGGCTAGCCAACCATTTGCCATAAGAGGTAGTTGTAGACAATAGCATGGCGATTGCTGAGAGGAATGCGAGGGTCGCCAGCGTTTCTCCCATACCCACGCCACATACAACTGACCCATTAGGCTTGCACAACCAACAAGTGTGAGAGGCCTGACCCAGTAACATGGTGCGGCCCGCCGATGAGGAGTTAATCCAACAATTGGCTGTATCGCCGCTTTCCGGATTGTCCAGATCTTTGGGAATAGATGTTGGCAAGTGGCTACCTGTTGCCTCATCTCCCCTGCCTGTGACATTACGAGTAACTCCTCGCAGGCATGATATTGGGTGGACAAGACGTCAATTGGAGTCTGTTGGTGGCCAACGTATTCCTTGGATGGTAATGTCTGAATCTTGGGTAATGCCTTTCTCAAAGGGAGATTACCCCAGTCCTGAAACTAAGAAGTTGATGATGGTACTTCATGAAACTGGCCGGATTACTAGACAGGAGGCTGTTTCAATGCTACCACCTGTTGTACTTGAACCAGAAGAAGACGACTTAGTTATGGATACCTGTGCAGCACCGGGCTCAAAAGCAACCCAATTAGCTGAGGCAATACCAAAAGGGCTGGTTCTTGCAAATGAACCTTCATCTGGAAGGTTGAACTTGTTAGTAACAAACCGAGGTAGGCTCGGAATTGAAAATATGTTGATTATGCAACATGATGGGCGACACATAGGAAGAATGCCATCGCCAGGCATCGATGGAATTGTTGTTGATGCGCCGTGTAGTGGAACTGCAACTACTAGGAAAAACCGCGAATTGTGGCACTCTTGGACCCCGCGCGTGGGCCGGAGTTTGTTCAAACTGCAAGTCGACATTTCTTTCCGTGCCGCCCAATTATTACGCCCGGGCGGGAGAATGGTCTACTCAACTTGCTCACTCGACCCCATCGAAAATGAAGCTGTAGTTTGTGAAATATTGCAAAAGTGCCCATGGCTAGAATTGATTGAGGTTGAGGCTGAGAGGTTATTTCCATCACTAATTCATCACAAAGGAATTGATAATTGGCCAATTCTAGATGAAGAATCGAACGTTGTGGATTGGAGTGGGCAGTTACCAAAACTTCCTGGCCTATCCGAAGAAATGCTGAATCCTAAACAAAGGGGGACGGAAGCCCCAAATCTCTCATCAACAATTCGAGTCCATCAACATGATAATGACACAGGCGGATTTTTTGTCGCACTGTTTGAGCATGTTGCTGAAAGAACGCCAGAGGGTGTTGCTCGATCGATGATTCTGAAACGCAAACTCAATCGCGATCCTGTTGAATTACCGAGGCAGAATAAGAATCGCCACACTACCAATATCGCCCCGCCTGAAGTAATCGCTAATATTTGCGAACATTGGGGCATTGATGAATCTCTATTTTCATGGTGGCACCGAGGTAAACGCGTTAATCTATCAACGATTAATGCCTTAGAGAAACTCTACAATCCCAAAATAGAAAATAGCAAAGGAGATTTTTGGCCAGGTAATGATTTTCATCCCTTAAGGGTAATTCATGTTGGCCAACCTGCATTTACCGATAACAAAGGAATCTGGAGAACGCGCCAAGAAGCATTAGAACTACTCCGCCCTCACATTACAAAGGGTTTGGTAGATATTGATGAGGAGACCATGTTATCGATGATTAGAGGCGATGTTCCTCTTACTGAAGAATTCCCAGTCCCAATTGAACGAGGTTCTGCGATTTTACGTTGCGGTGAATATTTACTCCCGGTGTGGGTCGCTGCAAGAGTATCGTTGATGATTGATGATAAGGAACAAGAAATTCTCCGGCTGAAATTAGGTGTAATACTAGGGGATGAAGAAGAGTGAGGGGATTTGCGATATTTGTAGCTCTGCTGCTTCTACCATTAGTTACTGCCCTCTCCGACCTTACAATATATGCAGAATCCCACTATGAAAATCAAAAAGATGCTCCGGTATTGGTAGAATGGTTTCATGGCAGTGACGATGATGAAACTGTCCGGGAATTGACTAAGATGGACCGTGAGGGCGAAATCACACTTCTTCATTGGCGTACTGGCGCAGATGAGGAGAATGGGGGTTTACCTGATGATGATGCTAAATCTCGCTTGATGTACCATGCCCTAAACGAAACACCATCTGTAACAATTGATGGATTTCCTGAAAATATCACAGACATTGCGCCAAGTGTTCATACAAATGAAATTGAAATAGATTGGAATGTTCAATTAATTGGTTCTACTGAAGTTGAATTGCTCAATATTACAGCGACATGGACTAATCCTCAAGCACTTAATTCCGCAACACAAATTCACATATTCATCGTTGAGACTAATGCGGTTGACAACAGAGGGCGAGAGGTGCCTAATTTAGTACGAGATTGGGCCCCTTCTACTTCGTTTTATTTTGCTAATAATACGACTAACCAATGGAATTCAACCATCACTAAAGAGCATCTAGACGGCGCAGGTATTGAGATCGGTGATGCTAGTTTTTCGAATGAATATGAGATTATGTTAGTAATGATTGGAGGCTTTGAAAACGATTCAGCAAATCGCGTATTATCATTGCAAAGAGCCGAGATGCCTACATATTGGCAGTCGGTAGACCAAAGTGCAATTCTAACTCCGTTAATTCTTCTTATTATTGTTGTAATTTGTATTGGATTTATAGTAATGGCAGAACGTAAGCGCGAGATTGGTTTACCGCGTTTAGAAGGTTCGTGGTCATCAGAAGAAAACGTGATTGATTACCATTTGATAACTGGAAATTCGGTTGAAGTTGGTGAATTGACCATGGGCGATGGGTGGAGAGCCAATGGCCGAATAAAGAAAGAAACATTAGCAGGCGGTAAAACCCACAAAGGGACTCTGAGGGTAAGCGGTAGTGGGGATTTGTCATTACGCCTTGCCGTGAAAGTCGATGTTCTCGGAGAATGGATTCTCGACTTGAATTTACCAGACCCACATCGAATAATTGAATAGATATCTCTTATCGTTCACCAATATGGCAGTCGACTCTACCGATCGTGCAATCATTGAAGCGCTTTGCCAAGACGCTCGTCTATCACAACGTCAACTTGCCAAAGTTGTAGGTGTGGCTCAAGGCACAATCACTAACCGCTTAAGAAAACTTGAGGCCGACGGTACAATACTGGGTTACGCTCCACTGCTTAATGCTGATTCGGTGGGGTGGGGCATGACTGTAATGGCTGGACTCTGTATTGAGAAAGGTAAGATTATGGATGTTCAGAGACAAATCTCAGCAGATTATCGGGTATTCAGTGTCTATGATGTAACTGGCGATTGGGATTCTATGGTTCTTGCAAGAGTAAAGAATAGGGCGGACCTTGATGACTTAACTAAAGCGGTATTTACCCTTGAGGGAATCACTCGATCTTATACACATGTTGTTCTAAACACTGTCAAAGAGTCAGGAGTCAGGCTCCCCGAGGAATGAAGGTAAATCTTCTACGCACATTGTATCCGGCTTCATAGCTTTAGAGAGAGCCTTTCGTAACTCATCCGAAGGTTTGATGTCGAGGCTGGACATAGAATCCATCAGTCTTCTTTGAAGCCGCCCCCCCGTTCTATCCCAATCCATCAATACAATGCAGCAACCATAGGTTTCAACAATATACACTACGACTCTGTCAACGGCCCAGCCCCGGTTTAATTTTTCAATCGGCCCAGTGAAACCGAGAAGTCGTAATGCCGCCTCGTCACGCTTTCCTTCAACGAGAATCACCGTTCCTTCGGCATTTTCTTCGATACCTGAAGCCAAGGCCCTATTTGCCAAATTATATCGAATTTCACGATTCAACATAACCCTCCATTATTGAAATGATTTCAGTCGAGCTCAAACTCTCTACACTGACTTTTTTCTGCCGACTAGTATGTCCAGAAACTACTGTTACTGGTACTGAAAATATCTTGGAAAGAACATTGCAAACCGCATGATTTGCTTTGCCTTTTTCTGCTTCTGCTTTAACCGCTACCTGGATACGGCTACGCCACTGATTGAAACCAATAATTCCTTGACGCGATGAACCCGGTTGAACTTCAATTTCAACTAAAACTGCACCATCAAGAGTGGTTTGGACACAAGCAGCAAGTCCCACAAAATATCCGATGCAGCGACAGCACATCAACAAACCTCCCTACGGGAGGGTCTCAATGATACGCAATCAATTAATACGGCCGTCTAACCGCTCAAACTATGGGCGCTGACCGTGAGTTGTGGCCAGACGAATATACGGTGTTCAATATACTGTATGACAAATTTATGTTTTGGTCGATATTAGTCGGTCTCTTCACGTTTGCATGGTTGCTAATTGCAATCCTGCGTTACCGTGAAGGCGTCGACCCAAAAATCGACAAGATGGTCACAAGTGACGAGGAACGGTTGGTGGTTGGTACTTTCCCGAAAGAACGCCATGATTTCAACCTCGAACTCGTTTGGTTCGCTGGACCAACCATTCTAGTGATTTGGGTTACAATACTCGCTTTCGGTTCAATGAATATTGTTTGGGGAGATGTACAGAACATGTTGGATCCAGAATATGAAGAAGATACCTTCACTGTTGAAGTAAATGGATTACAATGGTACTGGGATTTCTATTACCAAGATGCTTTGACATGGGAGGACATGGATACCGGTCATAACGTAACCTGGGATGCCTTTACTGGCCTTTCTATTGATGCTGGGTCCGGCGCAACTACCGCTGCGGTAACCTACGGTTTAAATTCCGAAAATCTGGACTTGGCCAATAATTCAACAATGGATGTTTTGTTCAACGAATTCATATTCCAATCCGTGGATATTTTGGATGCAGAAGGGAATGTATTACATCGCTGGCAGCACATTCCAGTTGAGCACAAGTTGAGCGGAGATCTAATCATCCCGTGCGACATCAATGTAATGTTCAACATACATAGTAACAATCCGATAAGAGATTCCGAGTTCAATGAATCAAATGTATACCAAGGCGTTCAACACGCTTTCTGGCTCCAAGAATGGGGCATGAAGGAAGATGCTGTCCCGGGACTAGAAGGTGGAACTTGGATGTATGTTCAGCCAAATGATGCAGGTGTATTCCCAATCCGATGTGCAGAATACTGTGGCCAACAACACTCTGTCATGAATGGACAAGTCGAAGTTGTTGCTAGAGAGGGTATGACTTGCGATGCTGACTTCGGCGTCTACTTTGACCATGGAGGGGAATTAGTATGAAAGGACGAACCGTTGCGATTCTCGCCCTACTATTGGTTGCTTTAGCATCCACGTCATCTTTTGAAGCAAGACAGAATGGAATTGGCAATGTAGAACCTTCCGGCTGCCTGTGCCACGGAGGTATGACCGATGATACTGTAATTACTATCGATGGGCTTCCTGAAGTATTCAATGCTTCAGAAGAATTCCTTTTCACATTAACAATTTCTAATGAAAAGGTTCCTATTGATAATCCTGACCAAAATGGTGGATTCAGAATATTCGTTGAAGATGGAGTCGGAACTCTTGAATCGCTTGATGGCGCATCCGAAATGGATGGTGGACTAACTCATAATAATGAAATCAATGGTCAAAGAAGTTGGTCATTCAAATGGACTGCCCCCGCTGACGACACAGCTGTAGCAAACTTCGTCGTTTATGGTAATGCTGTAAATGGAGATGGCGATGCGTCAGATGCTGATGATTGGAACCGTGAAGAAATCACCGTATCCGGAGTTAATGCGAACCCTACCGCTCCAAGTGCTGCCGCTCTGACTATTTTGATGACTGTAATCGGGCTAGCCCTTGGTCTAATCTTAGTTGGAAGTATGTGGGTGTTCTACACACGCAACCCTGAGAATTTCTCCATAGGAAACTTCTGGGCTTATCTCAAACCATGGCTAACTACTACCGACCACAAGATGGTTGGTATTCTATACTTCCTTTACGGGTTCTTCTTCTTCTTAGTTGGAGGATTACTAGCACTGCTATTCCGTATACAATTAGCACTACCAGAGAACGATTTCTTATCACAATCAGAATACAATTCGTTCTTTACTTTACATGGCACTACGATGATTTTCTTAGCAGCAATGCCAATGATTGCTGGTTTTATGAACTATATTCTACCTCTACAAATAGGCGCAAAGGATCTAGCATTCCCTAGAATCAATGCGTTAGGTTTCTGGATAATTGTTGCAGCAGCACCACTTATCTTTGCTGGAGTTTGGAGTGGAGAAGGGGCTGACATTACTTGGGTTATGTATCCGCCATATTCCAGTCTTGCAGGACTAGGTACTGACTATGGTCCGAATGCCGGGACGATTTCGTTCATATCCGGAATTGCCTTACTGGGAGCATCCTCTACGTTATCTGGTGTAAATTTCGTTACCACGACTTTTACCATGAGAGCAAAGGGTGTTGGATGGATGAGAATGCCACTATTTACTTGGTCTGTTCTAATCAGTGTATTCATGCTATACGTTAGCCTGCCTGCATTCGTCATAGGAGTATTCTTCCTATTATTCGATTCTACAATCGGTACAACCTTCTTCACATCAGGCGGAGACCCTCTCTTGTTCCAGCACTTGTTCTGGTTCTTCGGACACCCTGAGGTATACGTGGTTGTGGTTCCCGCATTCGGAATTGTATCAGAAGTTCTTGCCACTAGTGCAAGGCGTTCTATCTTTGGATATCGTTCGATGGTTTATGCCATGGTCGGTATCGGAGTAGTAGGTTTCATTGTATGGGGGCACCATATGCTAACAAGTGGTATGAGTCCAGCATGGCGTTCTGCATTCATGATTACCACAATGGCTGTAGCGATTCCAACCGGAGTTAAGATCTTCAACTGGCTTGCTACTTTATGGGGTGGAAGTTTGGTATTCAAGACACACACACTTTGGTCACTAGGGTTCTTGATCACATTTACACTAGGAGGACTATCGGGGATGTTCTTCCCTGTTGCTGGACTTGACACACAATTCCACGACGGATACTTCGTAGTTGCCCACTTCCACTATGTATTCATTGGAGGAATTATCTTTGCACTATTCTCAGGAATTTACTATTGGTTCCCGAAGGTAACAGGGCGTAAGATGAATGAAACCCTAGGTCTTTGGCACTTCTTGATTGCATTCTGTTCTTACAATGCGGCCTTCTGGCCAATGCACGCAGTTGGAATTATGGGCATGCCAAGAAGAACCCATACCTATGCTGCGGATTCAGGGTTTGCTGAATTGAACATGGCGATTTCAATATTTGCAATCATATTCGGAATCTCTCAACTCATATTGGTTTGGAACATTATCCGTTCAGTAAAGAAGGGCGAAAAGGTCGGAAAAGACCCATGGGGCGGTTGGTCATTAGAATGGGCAGTCACGTCCCCTCCTCCGACTCCATCGTTCGCAGTTAATCCAATTCAGAAAGATGCTAACGAAGGCGCTCCTCATCACGAGTCGAAATTAGAATCAATGTTGCGTTCTCCGTTTAGGACGATGAGCAATCTTTGGAATAAGGAGGAGAAATCATGAGCGGAAGCTTGCACGATGTTAAGAATAGCATCTGGATGAGAACTGTTGTAATTGCAGTTGGCCTACTAGTTGTTGGTGTCCTTGCATACGGTGTAATGGCCGGAGGAATAGGCTCGATGATGCATCAAGATTGGGATGATGCGAATGAGGAATACGAGGCTGCAAAGAATGCTGCTGATTTGGCACTAGAAGAATTCAAATTCGCAGAAAGTCGCTGGGAAAATAATGGTAGCCAAGAAGAGGGTGCCTTGTATGAGGAGTACCTAGAATCTAAAGCTGCATCAGACGAAGCAACTCAAGTCGCTGATGATGCGCATCATCATCAAGTAGATGCGCATCTATCATACCTAACTTGGAGTACTGCAGGAAAGACAATTATGGTAATGTTCATCGTTTACGCTGCATTTTATGGCGTTGCTGGATTCTTCAATAGTATCAAGCCTGATGAAGAAGAACACCATGGTGATGACCACGAAGAACATCATGGTTCAGCCTCACCGATTATGATGGCTGGTGGAATTTTATTCTTCATGATGGGATTCCCTGGATTTGTTACGACCTGCAAAGCATGGTTAGGTTTGGATTATGATGCTGATTTGTCTGGATTTGCATTATCTGGATTTGGTACAATTCTTTTGATAATGGGAATTGGTAACTGGTGGAATGAGGATCTGAAAGGACACCCTGAACAAGTAGCCACATCGCATCCATTTGAAGGCCAAGATATTCGTAAAGCCGGAATGTGGATTTTCCTTATCTCTGAGATGATGGTCTTCGCATCCTTCTTCTCATCTTACCTAAGAATGAGAACAGGATGGTGTACTCAATGGGCAGTAGATGCTGGAAAGTGTAGTGATGTAGACACAACTACTGCTTCGGATTTACTTCGTGGTGACATTATGACTTTACTACCCGGAGCAATCAATACTTTTGCTCTGATTATATCTTCATACACAATCGTGCTTGCCCTTAAGACTGCTAAGAATGTAAATTGGGAGCCTTCGAAGAATGCTCTGTTAGCAAAACTATTCCCTTCAAGAAAGAAAGCTGTTCGCAATTACCTACTGATTACTATTGCACTAGGTTCACTGTTCATAGTCTTGAAATTGGTTGAATGGAGCCATCTAATCGCTGAAGGATTTACCATTGATAGTCAAGCCGGTTCTATCTTCTATGTGGCAACTGGTGCTCACGGGCTCCACGTATTCATTGGGCTACTAGTTATGCTATTCATGGTATTCAAGGCTGATACTGTGGGCTATGATGAAAATAATGGTCGTGGAATCGAATACTTCGGTTTGTATTGGCACTTCGTGGATTTGGCTTGGGTGGCCATCTTCCCAGCATTCTATCTGTACTGAGGCGATAATATGAGTGAGGAAAAATATACAGGGCTAATTGCAGGACTCTTCCAGAAAATGGCTGATATGATCGGCAAGGATGTTTACTATGTGAACTTCCTAATACTGATGTTCTTTACACTATTCGAAGTCGCAGCAGTGTTCTTTGACACAATACCAGGTACTGACATAGTAATCACAAGAGGTGCTGTTTGGGCAGTTTTAATTATTGTTGGAATTATCAAAGGGTACGGTATTGCAGCATTTTTTATGCATCTGAAGGGTGACCCTTTCATTTACACAAGAACTGCACTGTTCCCAGTTCTGTTTGTTGTATTGATGATTTGGGGAATTGGACTTTCTAACCCCGATGGAATCGATGGGCTACCGTCTTGGTGCACTCCAAATTGGGATTATTCTTACGTAACTGAATAATCAAACATATTCGGAATAGGTTTGATAAACAACCCCTTAGAGCGTTATTTATGCGCTTTTTCGCTGTAGCCATAGTCACTCTACTTTGTGCCTCGACCATCCCTTCAAGCAGTGCTAGTGGAGATGGCGTTCATTGGAATGGCTATGACCTAGACCGAGATCCGATTCCGAATAGAGTACTTATCGACCAGGATGGTAACCCATATTCGATGCAAAAAGGGAATGCTGATGTCACTGTAGTCGCTTTTGTTTTTACGACCTGTGTCGATGTTTGCCCAGCGATTACTAACAATCTCGTTCAAGCTGAAAAACAATTAGATGATATTGATTACCAATTCATTTCAATTACTGTTGACCCCGCTACTGATTCACCAGAAGTTTTCAAAACATACATGGATAATTTTGGAGCAACGTGGCCCCACCTAACTGGCGAATTAGTAGACCTTGAACAGGTCTGGGCTGATTTCCAAATTTCTGTTGTAACTGAAGAAGTTCAGTCACATGACCATGAAGAGATGGAGAATCATAGCATGGAATACAACGAAGTCGAATCTTCTGTTTCTGTAATAATGCCTGACGGAAGTCAGAGTGTCTACCCCGTTATGCCTACTGGGTGGGACCAACTAGTTGCAGCAGAATTTGAAAATAATTGGACGATTAATTCGACCGAAAGTGAATGGGGGCACTATATTACAGGAATTAATGGAGATGAGACCCCATCTGACAATTCATGGTGGTGGCAATTACATACATGGAATATGTCTAGTCACATGTGGGAAGAAAGTCTTAGTGGAATCGATTCCGTAGATGCCGGTAATCTGGCATTCGCTCCAAACATATCCGATGATTCACTTATTCCAATGCCTGATATGGAAAATGAATCCTTTGTAATTATTCAAGAAGATGGAACTAATGTGTCTTCAACTCTTACTCACATCAACGCATGGCATATGTCCTTAGCTGCCCTAGAATCATTTGATGCCCCAAATTCTGAATCTGGCCATAATATGTCTACTATTGCTGGTGTTAGCGAACCAAATGATTCGTCATGGTGGTGGCAATTGCATTACTGGGACGTGAACAATGAATCTTGGGCGAACAGTGAATCTAGTATGGATAATCTGCATGAACAGGAGCATATTGCTTGGGCTCCAAATTCGACAATGGATTCCATGATTCCGCCCCCACAGATGTCTATGTCTGGAGAGATGACTCACAAATTGGGAGTAATCTATCCCGGTGGAAATACCGCAATATTCAATGGAACTTATTCTGGGATGGGCGAAGTTAGTGCTATGGAGCATACAATGACCGCGCTAAATCAAAATGATATCTCGCATGAAATGGAAAACGGTACAGTCACTTCAATCAATGGAATTGAAGCAGAATATAACCTCTACATTTGGCACGACATGGGCGATTATAGCCATTGGATGTCGACATCAGATTCTGCATCTGATAGTATTTTGATGGAAGATGCTAACCACTATGCATGGATTGCAGATGGTGAAGATTCTACTACTCTAATGTCGCCAGTAATGGAGCATGACGAACAAGAAAATGAAACAACTACCTCTCACTCTACTCAGACGTTTATTCTTAATGATGACTGGGAGCCATTGGTCGTATTCATTGGATATGATTGGGATGTAAATGATTTTGTCGAAGATATTGAAAGAGCTGCGAACTCGGTTAATGATCCAAAGGACGAAGGTTCTGGCTTACCGGGATTCGCCTTTGCAACCGTTGCTACAAGCCTTAGTCTAGCGATTATTGCCATTAGCAGAGAGGAATAGCATAAGATAGATTCTTGAAAGAAAGGCCCCCCCGTCAAAATAAGCGGAGATCGCATAGCCTGGTATCGCGGTGGACTTGAAATCCACTGTCCCTCGGACACGGGAGTTCGAATCTCTCTCTCCGCGCTTCAATTTATCTTACCGATAGGTGAATCGTAGGAAAGGGTTCAACAACTCAAGGTGCCGTAGGCACCTCATGGCCCGCACACGAGCACCACTAGCGATGCTGCTGGTCCTACTCATGTTCATGGCAGGTTGTATCTATGCCTCTACGCCAGAATGGGGGGGCGAGGACGGTCAACTCCAAGTTGAAATTGATGATGATAAAGCACATATCCAATCAAAATTAGGTGATGGCTATGACGAGGAAGTTTCACTGATTGGGTGTGGAGTTGAAAATTCAAAAATTAAAGTCACAGGAATGCTAATCACTTCGAGAGTGTATAGTGAACACCCGGCTCTCAATGATGTTGAGTCTGCAATGGGTGCCGCAGTAATAATTGACAAAATGAAATGGAGTGATGCCGAAGCGATCGAAGAAGGCTCCGCTGCTAGAGTTAATCTAAAAAACTGGGATTCTCCTACAATGCCTGTCGAAGCTGTTGGGTCAAAAATATCAACAAATGAAGATGATTGGGCTGTTATCGGAATCGTGCCTGGCTCAGAAAATATTGCTGATGGGCTCAATGTTTTGGAGCATTGGCACCAACCTATCGAATTAAGTGGATATATTATGGATGCTGGCACAACTGAAATTGATGAAAATTGTGTAGTTGTAGGACAGGGCCATGGAATGGTCATCACGAATATTAAAACCGCTGAAGGAATTGTAAGTTTAGATGGTGAAAATGATGACGAATACTACCTTGGAGATACTGATTTTTTTGGTAGATGGTCATTCGTAATGTTCTTCCTAGTTGTTGCCGGAGGCGGCGGAGTAGGACTATTCATACTCTCTACAATGATTATTCGTCAAGGAGCAAAAGCTACTGCTGAGACATTACTTGGCAGAGAAGGATTGGCAAAGGTTATTCAAATGAAGAAGGACTTGAAATCTTCTAAGAAAGAAGGGTTGGAAAGTTCGACAGAACGTGCTGCAAAAGAGCGTAAGAGCAGTCCACCTCCAAAAAAGAAATCTGAAGATGAAATTGCGATCTCTGGTTTCAGCCTAGACAGTGTTTTGGCATCCGGGGATAAGGATGAGGCACCAAAGACATTCGGTGGCGGCTCAGTAGTGGTGGCAAGTGGGGCCAAACAAATGCAATCGCAACCGGTGGTCAGCAGCCAACCGGTGCAAAAAGGACCTATGCCCTCTGGAAATGTTGTTTCAACACAGCCCGAACCATCTCAAAGTCGCAGCCATTTCTCAACTTCTGCTAGAGGAACTCAAACTTCCAAACCGGCCTCTGCTCCTGCAAATAAACCGGTAAAGCGTCGTTCTGTTAAGAAGAGGGCTGTGAAATCTGAACCTGAAGTCGAAACGGAACCTGCCCCTGTATCTCAAAACAAATCAGCATCAATTGCTAACGATGATGATTTCAGTGATTTCTCATTCTGAAGCCCAAGGAACATCTACTGCTCCTCTAACGAGTAATTGTTCTGTGTGCCATTCCAGCGTTGCAGGGCTTACAATAACCGGCTCTCCATCTGCTTGGACCCATGTTGATAGGTCCAATGGTGATTCACTGATATTACCATCCTTATCTACTGGCTTAATTTCTATACGATTGGCTTTTTGTTGAGTGATCCCCCACTTTCCGATGTGTTTTCCTTTCTTCATTGGCCCCATCAATGATAACATTGCAATTCTTGAAAGGCGTGGCGCATATACAATTGTCCCACTTTCATCAACAGGAGTTACACCCGGGCAAACCTGGTATCCGCCACCAAATGTTTCCCCGGTTGTTGCAGCAAACATAGTAAAATCAAGAATTTGTCCTTCGGCATCATCCAATTTGAGCCAAACTTTTCGACGCTGCCAAAAGGGAATTGTTGTGATTCCAAGGTAAGTGTATTTTTTCCCACCTTTAATCCATTTTGCACGATACAGTTTTGCTCGTGATATTGCACTGGTAATCCCTGCATCGGATTCAAGAAATACCCACCTGACGACTCTTCCTTTATCCTTAGCTTCACCGTCCCATTCATTGGGTTTAGGAGAGGGGTAATCTCCAGCATTAGTTGCAGGAAACCCTTCCAAGCGCCATGCTGCGCACCTACGGTCCACTCCATTGGCCAATACATCAATCGCCAAATCGAGATTCTTTCGAGAAATTCCTTGGGTTATAGCATAATCATTACCAGAACCAAATGGTAAAATCCCCATTGGAATATCTCCCCCGCGTAAAGCACTAGCAACCTCGTGAACGGTTCCGTCGCCACCGACTGCAACAATCAAACCCTCAACATTGTCATTTCGTAATTTCCAAGCAAGTTCGCTGGCGTGTCCAACACCCTCGGTAATGTAAGAATTAATCTCAAAACCTCTTGACTCTAATTTTGCAACTATATTCGGCCACCTCTTACCACAAGTATGGTCTCTGCTGGCTGGATTGACGATACAGTGGAGGGGGCCCATGAATATTGTAGAAAAGGTCGAGGCAATCAAACCTATTGCTGAAACAAGCGATGAACTCATGTCTGATGCCTAACCAGCCAGCATCATGACTTGGAGTGCGGAGGAGGGGGAGCATATGCGCCGCGCGCTCAATGTCGCCGAAAAGGGAAGAGGTCTTGTTCGACCAAATCCTCTAGTTGGTTGTGTTATTGTAAAGGATGGAATTGTAATTGCTGAAGGATGGCATGACCACCTTGGAGGATTGCATGCAGAGCAAATGGCAATACATGATGCAGAAGAAAAGGGGCACAGTACCAACGGTGCAACTGCATTTGTAACGCTGGAACCATGCAACCACTTTGGACGAACCCCCCCTTGCACTGAAGCATTGCTTTGGGCAGGAATTAGTGAAGTAATTGTTGCTCATGGAGACCCCAACCCCCTTGTTCGAGGCAATGGAATTGCGGTCTTAGAGCAAGCGGGAATTTCTGTAAAGTCTGGACTGTTAGAAGATGAGGCTGCTGAACAAATGCGTGAGTTTTTGCATTGGTGCAAGTTGCGCAGGCCATTTGTTACTGTTAAAATTGCCACCGACTGCAAGGGTTCAGTCGATGATTTATCTGGTAATTCAGGTAGATTCACTAGCGAACAATGCTTGGTTAAAGTTCACCAACTACGCAAGGATTGTTGTGCAATACTAGTTGGAGCAAATACCGTAATCCGAGACGACCCCTCTCTCACAGTACGGTTAGTTGATTCACAAAGGCAACCCCTTCGTGTAATAATCGACCCAAATAACCGAATTCAATCCGAGGCCAAAGTATTGACCGACGGCTTTGGGACTAAACACTTGAGTGAAGAGTTTAGGGGACTTGGTCCAATGCTTGATATGCTTGGAGATTTGGAAATTCAGAGATTACTAGTAGAAGGAGGTCCGACTACAATTAATCATTTTTTAGAAGCAGATCTGGTTGATGAATTCATTATTGTCCAATCAGATGTTACACACACCAATCCAGTTCCGACCAATTTCAATTTAGCACACTTTAGCAATATCTCACGTACCAATTGGGGAAATGAATCGGTATCTATCTACACGAGGTGAATAGATGCAAAGTGAACATGAGTCCACAGTGATTGCACTAAGGGGTTGGCACCCTGCAATCTCTAGAGCTGAGGCAGATGCAATGTTTCCTGAAGCAAACATAATCCAAACCGAGGCTAGACGCTTAGTGTTGGCTGAGGGAGAAAGTGATTGGTCCCTTGCCAACATAATGTCAGGGTGTGAATGCGTATTAACAGGCGGCGGCATAGCAAAATGGAGCTCAGTAGAAGAATTATTATCCCTAATTCACTGTGAAAAAAAGGAAGATATGGCAATAGAATGTTGGAGACATGAAGGTAAATTACCGGTCGCAACTAAAGAGATTGAAAGGCAGGTCGGTGGGATTTTTCATGATTTAGGTTCAACTTTTAATCTGGACAATCCGTCTCATAGGTTTGGAATAATCCTTGATGCATCTGCAGGTTATGTCGCTTGGGGGTGGATGATTGGACAAGGTCCAGGCAAACATGGCTGGGCTGCAATGAGGGCAAACAAACGCCCGTTTTTCCGACCAGTCAGTATTGAGCCGCGCTTAGCAAGGGCGGCTGTAAATATTGCAGCAGGAACCAGGAGTGGTTATGTTGTTGACCCAATGTGTGGCACTGGGGGCATATTGATTGAATCGGGACTCACAAATCGCCCAACACTGGGCGTTGATTTTGATCCTGTAATGGTGGATGGGGCGAAGGAAAATCTGCAATGGGCCGGAGTTATTGCAGAGGTGAAAAGAGGAGATGCAACTAGAATGGAACTACCTGAAAGCCTGGCTGCTGTGGTCGTTGACCCACCATATGGGCGAAATTCTCAAGGTGATGTAAAATTACTTGAAGATACTCTGAGTAATATTTGTAATCAAAAAAGCGAATGCCGTTTAGTTATCATTATGCCATGTGAAGCAGGCAAAGACAATCTCGATGAAATGGTTACTTGTGATGTGGAATTGCCGGGATTTGATATCGAAGTCGCTTATGGAATACCGGTACACAAATCTCTTGGACGGGTGTTGATTATTGCTTCAATTTCGCCTCAAGATTGAGAAGTCGTAACGCAACTTCTTCATCGGGTTCATCGAATTCATCCGTATGAGGGCATATCTCATCATCTAGGATTGCTATATCTTCGTCATTAAGGACAGAAGGGTATGTCTTACACCCAAGCGGACGGCTGTCATAAACCGAACAAATACCTGGCGCGGTTGGTAAATCTGATTCTGTTGCAAGGAAGACACACGCTTTGGTGGATTGGCTATTCAATAATCGGCGGATTCCCAATTCATCTTTACTACAAAAATCACTTTCTGCCATTCCTGTTCTGCGTGAAAGTCGGCTCGCCTCGGTTGCAGTAATCGGCATTATTGTCTCTCTGCAACACATACTGCAGCCATTACGAATGCAGGGCAGAGACTTAGCCATACAGCGTCCAATACTGATAAGCACTTCAATGACGCGAGGGTGTGGTTCAAGAAGGGGGGGCTTTTGGGTCGGTTTGGGCAATTGGGGTAGTCTGGATATCCTTTCGGCCTTCGGAGCCGAATACGTGGGTTCGAATCCTGCATTGCCCGCTTTTTCCTAGGCTTTGGCCGTGAGGCTCAAGTGTATCCTATCACAGCCCCTGTCATGGGCTGCAATCTGCGCGACCTAGCAAACGCTGAAGATACTACCATGGATGCCATGAAAGGCAAGCGGGTTGGTATCGATAGTTTCCTTTTGGCGTTCCAATTTCTTACAACAATAAGAGACCGGTCCCCTACTGGTGACGGTGGTTCTCTCAAAGCGGCAAATGGAAAGGTCGTCGCACACCTAATGGGATTTTTATCAAGAGCTTCCCTATTGCTTTCTAAAGGGGTCAAGCCTGTATTCATATTTGATGGGACGCACCCTGAACTGAAGAAAGATGAGATGGCCGCAAGAAGGGCCCGTAGAGAACAAGCCGAACTGGAGTGGAAGGCCGCATTAGATGCTGGTGATTTTGTTACTGCCCAAAAAATGGCACAGCGATGTGTCAAATATACTCCTGAAATGGTTGAAGAATCAATGGAAATGCTCTCGTTGATGGGCATACCTGCTATCCGTGCAAAGGCAGAGGGAGAGGCGCAAGCTGCTGTAATGGCTGCAAATGGGCAACTCGATGCAGTAGCCACACAAGATTGGGATGCTTTGCTATATGGAGCGCCTGTTGTAATTCGAAACCTTACATCTGATGGAAGTAAAAGAATGGGGCGAATCATTCGTGCTCAGCGAATTGATTTATCACAAGTTTTGACTGATAACGAATTATCTAGAGACCAGTTAATCGATTTAGCAATAATGATTGGAACAGATTTCCACCCAGGTATTAGCGGAATTGGCCCAAAAACCGGAATCAAACTCATCAAAGAATTTGGAACCATCGAGGAAATTTGTAAAATCAAAGAGAAGGATGTTCCAGAACGCCTCGATGAAATTAGAGAGGTTTTTCGAAATCATCCTGTTGTTGAAATCGCAGATGAAGATTTAGTGCAAGGCGATGTTGATGTTGAAGGCCTCAAGAAATTCTTAGTTGAGGATAGACAATTTTCACAAAAGCGATTTGATAATGCAATGGAATTACTCGAGAGTGCAGGGTTGGTTCGAACCGGAGGCCAAACCTCACTGTTCTCTTTCTGAGATAAATCGAAGTGGGCTTGCAAGAACCGGTTGGCCATTCCATTCCGTAATTACTCCACGGGCAATACTTTGGATATCGGCTAGTGATTCGCTAATTTTGTTAATTGGTGAAGTTGGAATGTCTTGAAGTAATTCGCAAACTTCGTGTCGCGTTAGTTCTGTAACTTTCGATTGGATTACACCAACTACATCTTCTCGTGAATCTACGCGCATCTGGTTAGTAGGCCATTCGTTTTCAAATCCAAATAATTCAGATAATTTTTCGAATTGTGGATCTGAACCTACTGCTATTACGACCCATCCGTCTTTGGCTTCAAACGCTTGATAGGGGACTAAATTTGGGTGCCCTGAACCCAATAGTCCGGGGTCATTTCCACTTACAAGTTGGTTTTGGCCTTGGTTTGCTAGCGACGCAATTGCACAATCCCATAACGAAATATCTAGATGATTATTGTTACCTGTTCTTTCTCGATGAAATAGTGAAGCGATTATTGCATTCCCTGCATAAAGCCCCGTAATTATGTCTATCCAAGCGACTCCAACTTTGACTGGACCCCCTCCTGGCTCTCCAGTGATGCTCATTATTCCACTCATCGCTTGTAAAGCGAGGTCATATCCCGGTTCTTGTGCACGTGGACCATTTTGCCCAAATCCAGTAATCGAGCATAAAATTACATCTTTGGAAATTGGTCCAATTAGTTTTTCAAGTTGCCCAGGGCGAAAGTTTTCTATTACAACATCCGATTCAGAAATCAATTTATGGATTGCTTCTTTGTCTTCCTTAAGATTATGAAAAATTATCTCCTTACCACGATTACATGATAGATAGTATGCAGCATTACCATCTGCGGTGAAAGGTGGTCCCCAACCACGTGTATCGTCGCCCCAAGGAGCTTCTACTTTGGTTACTTCAGCTCCAAGGTCTGCTAGCATTTGTGCGCAATATGGGCCTGCTAAAATTCGAGATAAATCAAGAACTTTTATTCCATCAAGCACAGCGTTCATTTTCTCCACCCCATGTATACAAATGGTAGTTTTCACTAACCTTTTCAGAACCTTTGAATTCTACTTCAACCCATCCTTCAGGAGCAATCGCATGCCCCGTCGGATAATTGATTATCCAGTTCACATCTTGCAACGTATCGCATTCTAATAATTCAGCATGCCAATCAGTACTATTATGGCGCCAGTATCCCATACTATCCATGTCATTATTTGGATCCATAGGGAATTTAATTGAATATATTCGGTGCATTGAAAGAGGCGAGTTTGCTATGAAAAGAATATCTTCACCCTCTTCAATTTCTTCATTTAAGTGTGTTCCAATAACCTCGGTTCCTCTTTCACCAGTAGCCGCTAATACAGATGCATTTACCAATAACATAAGGCATATTGTGACAATAGTAATTTTGCGACCTGGGCCTTCGATGGTTAATCCCTCCGAATCCGTTTTTAGCATTCGGCCAAACCACAATGGGACCAATAACAAAGAGAGATATCTTGGGTTGTTTCTGAAGGAACGAATAATATCAAAGAAATTGGATTCTAAAGCAACCGCTTCAGTGACCCATAATGCTGCAATCCACCCAACTAAGCAAGCCAAAACCATCAGTGACCCATTTTCAATAATCCTTGATTCGTCATTACTCTCGCCAGTTGATTTCGAAAACAAAAGCATCCCACCATAAACGAAGATGAAGCAACCGATAAACGCTGAAAGTAGTGCAGGAATTATGTCAGGATTAGATAATGAAATTCCATTGCGGTTGATTATAATCAATTCAACTAAGATTGCAATTATTGAAATTTTTATTTGATCCATCCTAATTCTCGATGCAACCCAAAGAGCAATTATTGTTGGGAAGATGTACCATAACGGCATTCCTTTGAATGAAAGAATAACTATTGCACAAAATATTGGCGGGACCCACCAGGCATTCCATGTCTTTGAATCTCTAATCGCTTTAATGATACAATAGATGGCTATTGTTACTAGAATTAGAATAATTCCTTCTTGATAAAAACGGCCTGCTGCTCTAATCAATGGCGGATATATTGATCCGAGTGCAGTTAATTTCAAAGCCTGTTCTTCACCAAATAAATCTCTAGTTGCTAAGAAAATTATTGCCAAACATCCCAACCCGCCAACCAATCCAAGGACATGCAAAATGGCCATTGATGGAGCGAAAATTGAGAACCAGATTTCTATTATTGCATGCCAAGCAAACCATTTGTCTTCAGCCGGAATTTCTTTTGGAGTAGAACTGTCGGGTGAATCCGGTCTTAGTTCACCCCACTCCAAATGAGGTTCTCCATCATCCATTCCATCCGTAACATATGTCGCATGGATATGTGCATCAAGACCAAGCGGCATTAGCATTGCAGCAAGAATGTGCATTACAATTCCTATGAGGAGAAGACCCTTCCAGAATTTCTTCTCCATACATGCCCGTAGCATGATGATGCCTTGAGCCCTTTGGGCTCATTCTATCAGAAGAGGTGGTTTCCATTGTCCATTTTTTTTGCCATGGTCAAGAATGTGCCAATATACGGTTTCTTCAGCCTCAACCGGTTCTACAAACGGGCCCAGTTTTCGCCATGCGCGTTTTGCATTCCAACTTAAAAACGGAATTGAAAGGGCGGGTCCGCATGTTGGTAATGAATATCTACAAAGCCAGGGCTTACTCTCTAAGCCAGAATCTTTCAATGCTTTTTTGACTGCATTCCAATCCTTCCATGGTCCAGCTTTTTTCCTAACTAACCAAGAGGGATTGACGCTGCTATCTAACTCAAATCCTGCTTTGGCAATTATTGGTGCCATCCATGGTGCTATGTAACCAGCAGGTGCTCTAAACCAAGGACGCCAAGAGTCTCCCGCAAATTGATGGAGTTTGATATCGGCTTCGACTATAGCCGCAAGAAGACCTTCTTCGTCTTCAGGGTAGGCGGACCAACAGCGATGTGTTAGACCGTGGCAACCAATTGTGACTTGTGGATGCTTTGCTAGAATTTTTGTAAGCCAGTCGCTGAAAATGGGATCGTCGAGTTGGTCCGCAATTACAAATATCGTAAGCGTGACTTGTGTTCTATCAAGCCAATTTTGAAATGCGACCATCGCACTTTTCATTTCTAAAGAGGTCCCTTCATGAGGAATTCCTTTCGATCTAGTTGGATGTCCTTGGGATGAAGGAATGTGTCGGAGGTCGTCAGAATCGACTGTAAGCCAAGTAGGCTTCATCTAATCACCACGATTTAATTGCACAAGATGTAGAACATGAGGGATTGTTCGGCCGTCGATTTCTATTGGGACAAAACCTTCTACTGCGAGACCCTTCCACTTTTTACAAATCGATTTACAAACTGCTAACCCAGCCTCATTATGTGGATGTACTGTAATTTCTATCAATGAATGCTCTGTACGTGCAGATTGCCACTTAAAAATTGCATCTACACATGCACGGGCGATCCCCTTTCGCCTCCAATCACGACGCACCCAATATCCCAAATTGTAAGCAGATGCTGCCAATTGTAACTCGTCCCCTAGGCCAACTAATCCAACAAATGAATTATCTTCCGATGAATGAATTGCCCAGAAATGTATGGAGTTTCCTTCTTTGTGCATTTCAAGATCAATCATTAAATCGGCGATTTGACTTCTTGCCTTTTCACCTTCTTTTAGCCAAGGTAATGCGGCTTTAGCTGCTTCGGGGTCCTCGTAATAAGATTCCATCACTTCAGGTAAAATGCGTCTACTAACCGGGCGTAGTATAACTTCCGATTCGATTTCTAGCACCGGAATGTCCATTTTCATGCCCCCTCATACATCGAGATAAGTTAATGCTGATGAAACATGTTCATTGCCAGGCATTTTAACTTGAGCTGTTTCAAGCATTGTTTTTACTTCATCAATACGATTTAGTTGCTTTAGTACCATTCCAATATGGTAGATTAGATCGATATTTTCATCACCCAAATGCGGTCCAAGTGCATCAATTGTAACCGTCGCTTCTGCAATATGCCCACTCTTTACTTGCTCTAATGCAGATACGACTTCACGATGAACTATGCGTGGGTCCCAAAGTTCACCGGCTGCCCATGGCCAAATTCTCTGTTCGATACTTGGCTCTGGGAAAACGGGATTTGTTGGTATAACAGGTTCAGAAACAGGTTCGTCCTCGACGCTCACTGGTTCATCTGTTTGTTGTTCAACGATTGTAGCAACCGGTTTATCATCGGGAATTGAATCCGATAATGGAACATTGTGGGGCTCTACAGTTGTAGATTGAACCAAGGGGCTTGATGGTAATACTACCGAAGGTGTTGGGGACGGTGCTTTCTTCGCAGTAAGATCGATTTTATTGCCATAGATTTCATCATCTGAAGGAAGCGACGGTAATTCTTTGCCCCCAACATGACCCAATAAATCATCATCTAGCTTGGAAGGAGTGCTTGGTGAGAATACTGCGCCCTTGCCTTGGTGAACCGGTTCGGAGATTTCAGCAAACGGGTCATCTTTCGAAAAATCCAATTTTTCAACATTCGTAATTGCCTCGCCGACATCTTCAACCGTAACTTCATTTGGCCTGTGTGTAACTGTTTCGTTTAATTCGGGCTTTGAAGAGTCGAGGAAATCAATTTTCTCTGGTTCTTCGGCGGAAAAATCGGTTGTAGCGTATTGCTCGACTTCCAAGGGGTCCTGGTCGAGCGTCAAAACTACCTCCAATGCATCGCCATCTTCCCAAGAATCATCTTCGTCTGACATTAATTCATCAAATAATGAATTACTAATTTCTGGTGAAAGTTGTTCGCCTTGGTCTCTCGGTGCCTTGTTTAAATCGTAATAACACTGAGAGCAAGTAGTAGCACCAGTGCTGTTAACAAACTCGCAATAGGGACAAACTTCGCCCTCGATATTTGCGGCCTCTTTACGTCGGAACATTCCCATCAGCAAACATTCCGCGTCTCATTTCCTTGTTAAGTCTCACCTATTCCCGACCACCGGCAGCATGCTATACCAGCATCACTACGGTTTTGACATGGCCGAGAAGGGAGGGGTGCATAGAATGAATACTCGTTCTAACGGCAAAGGCACCCCATCGGTTGCCCATGAAAACAAGTGGCGAAAATCACAAGACCATTTTCAGTGCTTTACCAATTTAATTGGAATTGAACTCGAAGATGAATTAAATCAAGTTCAAGAACGCTGGAAAAATTGGTCAAAACAAAAAATGGCAAGTGCCGGATTAGCACTTTTTGATTTGGTTGGAAGAACATCAGGACGTTTTTTTGGAGAACCGATTCTAGTGTTTGAATCTCGCGGAGGGGGTTCACTTCCATTCCATCGTTTTGGCCATGGTGACATGGTGATAATCTCACGCGCTAGGCCTTGGGGTGAAAAGGTCGTTGAGGGTGTTGTATTAGACAGAACTAATCGAAGAATTAGAATTGTAACAAAGGAGAAGCCAAGTGACTTACGGAAAGGTGGTTGGAGACTAGATAGGGGTGCTAACAGAGTTGCTCATGACCGTATGCATGAAGCGTTGGTATCTTTCCATTCAACAGAAGGCGACGGTGGTACTGTCTTGAGAGACTTGCTACTTTGTCAACCACATGACTTGGCCGCATCTGCCCAAAGGCCTCCTGAAATTCGTGGACAGAAAACCCGGCCCCTAAACTTGTCAGGGATGCTTCTTGATGAGAGTCAATCGGATGCGATTGAAACCGCTGTTAGTCAGCGACTTACAATGATTCAAGGACCTCCAGGAACCGGTAAAACCCACACAGCAGTACATCTCTTGAAATCTTTAATTGAAATGGGCAGAGGTCCTATTCTTGCATGTGCAGAATCAAACGTAGCAGTCGATAATTTGCTAGAAGGTTTACTTGAACTTGGAGTGAAAGCAATTCGCTTCGGAAGACCTGTAAAGGTTAGAGAGAGTCTAAGGGATGCTACTTTAGATGCTCAAGTTTCACGCCATCCAAAGCAAGATGAAATCGCATTTATTCGTGAAGAAACCGATGCTATGAAATCAAAACTTCATGACCTGAAAGGCAAAGAGAAAGGCCTTGCTCACCGAGATATTAACAAGAATTATCGGGAGATTAGGGAATTAGAGCAACGGATTACTGATGATGTTTTATCGGGGGCTGAAGTATTGTGTACAACAAATATTGGTGCAGGCCATTTCACATTATCCAATAGGAAGTTTTCGATTGTGTTAATTGATGAAGCAACCCAGGCAACCGAGCCGTCTTCATTGGTCCCAATCGTCAAAGGGGCACGGCAACTGATTCTAGTTGGCGATCACCGTCAACTTCCACCAACCGTAACCAGTCAGAATGCAGAGGAAGGGGGTTTGGATATTCCTCTTTTCGAAAGGTTGCTAGCAAATGGTGTTCCGGCACACATGCTTACGACTCAGTATCGAATGCATCCTACCATCCGCGAATTTCCATCCTCTAGGTTTTATGAAAACCGTCTTGAGGATGGGTGTTCTGAATCAGAGAGGCCCCCTGTTGCTGGTTTTTTGTGGCCTGATTGGGATAAACCGGTTGCCTTTGTTCCAGTTCATGGTTCTGAAATTCAAGAAGAATCTGGTTCGTCGCGCTCCAATATGGATGAAGCTGCAATCGTCGTCAAGATTGTAAATGATTTACTAGCACCTGGGGATTTAACTCCAGATGACATAGGAGTAATCTCCCCTTATGCGGGTCAAGTTCGTTTAATTCGTGAAATGTTTGGAGACCAAATTGAAGGTCTTGAAGTTAAGTCTGTAGATGGATATCAAGGTCGTGAGAAAGAAATCATTGTGCTATCTACTGTACGTGCGAATGAAAACGGAACTGTTGGTTTCCTCTCAAATTACCGCCGTCTAAATGTTGCACTGACTAGAGCCAAACGCGGATTGATAGTTATTGGTGATGATAGAACACTACGTAATGATTCGACATGGGCTAGTTGGCTTGATTGGATAACTGAATTCAATCTTATGGCGTGGCATGTTGTAAATTCGTGAGGACAGCCTTTCAAAGGCATGGCCCAACCCAGCACCATGGCGGACTCTCCTGTCAGTGTGCACAAACCGGGTACTATGGCTCAAGCAGCGATAGCTTCTACCGCTCCTGAAGGTATGCTTATTGCTCCTATCTGGAAGCGAATTGTCGCTTTATGCTTAGATGCTTTTCTAATCACTCTAATCGTTGCATTAATCGATTCATCAAGTGGTTATTTCTACATCTCTTTGATGTCATTAAATTCACTGCTAACCAAAGATGCCCCGTATGTTATTGCTGCATGGATTATGCATATCACCTTCTACTGGCTATACTTCAAGTATACAGGCCGGTATTACGGAAGAAGCTTAGGGCAACGGGCGATGAGAATCGCTATTGTTCACGATGATGGTAGTCTGCTTGGAATTTCGCATTGGGGTCGAAGAGCAGCTCACAAAATCAAGTACATTATTCCATTCATCGGGGTATTGCTAGGACTTTGGGATGCATTGATGACCTCGAGGCATGAAACCAAAAGGAGCCCGGTTGATCTTGCAAACCATACCGTGGCTGCCGTCGACTGGTCTCTTCCAGCGACTACCCGTGGTGGGCTTCGTTAGGCACTCGTTGTATGGTTGGCTTCAAGTATGGTTGCGTTAGTGGCAAGGTAGGCGAGCGACATGGGTGTACCAACTTCGGGAAGTAGTGGTTCATTGAAGGCAGAGGTCATCAGTGTCAAAATGGATATCAATGATGACGATGAAGATGTCGTTCTTGCAATAATTTCGATTTCAAATGAAGCACCTGTTCCAATGGGTGGATTAGATGTTTCTGTAATTACAAATTCCGGGGTTAAACATCCTTCAAAGGAAGGTGTTAGTAGCCTTGGTCCTGGAGTAGAAAGGGAATGGACTTTCGAATTTAATCTTGATTCGGGCGAGTGGACATTTGTCCTGAAAAGTTCATCTGATGAAATCAAGATGGGTCCTTATGAATTCGATTTTGAGTACAGTGTTCTTCAAGGAAGAAAGATGGCAAATACAATGGGTTCTTCCTTGTTTTCTGGTGCATTCACAGATAATCTATCTGATTTCGGAAATGTCAAAGAGCGTGAGATGATTGACTCCTCCAAAGTGGTCATGACATCCTATGCTGCTGAAAATGCAGCGGGTGGAGATACTTTAATCAAAGCAGATTTAGATAAATTATCAACTGGATTAACCTCTACTTCGAGTGAAGGAGCGCATGAAGCCCCGATTTTGAATGCTAATCCAATCCGAGAAGCCCCTCCTCCACAGCCCTCTACAATGGAAGACCCTCTACTGTCATATTCTGGCCCAGCGCCTCTAGTAACAGCCAGTCCCGCTGAAGAAAGTGCCCCTGCCGAGGTCCCATTGCCCCCACCAGGTCCTCCTAAACCCCCGTCTTCTCCGCCAACTCCACCACCAACGCCACCACCAACGCCACCACCAACGCCTCCAAAAAACTCCCCTGCGGAACCGGTAATTCCAGCTGGTCCTCCAACCGACCCTCCAACTGGCCCTCCAGCTGGTCCACCAACTGGTCCACCAACTGGTCCGCCAACTGGTCCGCCAACTGGTCCGCCAACTGGTCCGCCGTCCGGCCCACCTGCTGGCCCTCCAGACAGCGATTCCAAGTCTTCGTTAGAAATGCCGGAACGGCCTGACCTTTGAGGGATTAATTTGGCCGAAGATTCTTTCATCATGGAAATGTGCGGAAATAAATCTGCATGGCAAATAGTAGTTGATGGGATTGAAAAAATAAATCTCGAAGCTGTGGGGTTAGAAATTGAATCTGCCGGCTATACAATTGGAATACGCACTCGTTTGGCTTGGACTTTCTCTGGCCCTGCAGAGTTAACTCTCTATCCAAGTGGTAAATTACTAGTAAAAACAGAGGATAGAGAGATTGCAGCACAAATTGCTGAAGACCATGTCAATCGTTGGGTTCGGGCGTGATTGGATGAAAGATCATTTGAATTCAGGTGGACTGATTGTCTATCCGACTAGTACTCTTCCAGGATTAGGGTGCCTGCCTACCAAATCAGGGCTAAATAATTTATTTTCAAAAAAAAATCGTCTCGATTCGATGCCAGTAAGTCTAGGGGTTGCGTCCTTGGAACAGGTCAAAACTCTAGTTCATATTCCTGGGTTTCTAACAAATTTGCTTGATAACTTTCCTAAAGGCGGCATCACTACTATTCTCCCAAGTATCAATTTATTAGATGAAAGATTGGGAGGGGGGCAAATAGCAATACGTGTTTTCTCACATCCTGCTGCTATTGAATTAGCTAATGAATTTGGCCCAATTACAGCCACTAGTGCAAATAAATCTGGTAGTGAACCCGAAGAAAACACAGAAGATGCTGCAAAGGAATTAGGACTTGCATATGTTATTCCTGGAATCTGTCCAAATGGACTTGGTAGTACATACATTAACCTAGTAAAAGATGATGCAGAAAATCGTGGTTGGAGGCTAACCGTTATGAGAGAGGGCGTTGTACCTCGTGAAGACGTGGTCGAATGGTGGACGAATCGAACCTGAAGTATTGGCATGATGCTGGCCATGTTGCGCGTCGTACTTTAGAAGCAATGCGAGAAGAAATTACAGCAGGTAAAACATGGCATTCCGTTATCGAATCTGCAGAACGATTCATTAGACGTAATGGTGGAAAACCTGCATTTCCTGTAACTATTGCTGTGGATAATTTAGCAGCACACTATACTACCGACCATGGGCTAAATGCTCCTGAAGGATGGGAGCGAGACATGGTTTTCCAAAACGGAGACCTCGTAAAACTTGATGTTGGCGTACACATTAATGGTCACATAGGAGATAATGCGCTCAGTCTTGAAATAGGTAACAAAGGAAAATACACTGAACAAATTAATGCTGCAAGAGAATCTCGTGATGCTGCAATTGAAATGCTGCATCCTGGTACTCCATGGTACAAAGTTGGAGCCGCTGCAGCACAGCCAACAATTGATGCTGGATTCCAACCAATCCGAAATTTATGTGGTCATCAACTCAAACCATGGGAACTACATGCAGGAGTTAGTGTCCCATCATATGCATGCGGGCCAGACAATCCTGGTTTCAAGGGAGTTGTTGAAGAAGGCAGTGTCTATGCGATTGAACCCTTCAACACAACCGGGGATAGTGGTTTGATCAAAAACATAGGTGAAAGAAATTCATCTAACATTTACCGCATCACCTCAAAGGGCCTATGGAGAAAGGCTCTTTCCAGAAAACAATTGAAACCATTAGGCGCTCAATTAGCCCGGAATTTGGAAGAACGCTATTCGACCCTACCCTTTGCTGAAAGATGGGCATTCCCTATGCTAGAAAAACCGTTTCCGGAAGCTGATGAGGAAAGTCGCTTGAGTAAATGGAATGCATTAGTAAAGAAATTAATCAGCATCAGATTCCTCGAAACATACCATGCATTAGGTTGCCATGACGGAGGAATGATTGGACAGTTTGAGCATACCGTAATGGTAAATTCTGGCGGACCAGAGATACTTACTGTGGAATAAGTGCGAATAATAAAACCAAAAATTAGCAAATAATGCTATGGAAATAGATTTCTAAGTCAAAATGGTTAATTGCCGTGACACCTTGGGCTTAGATTGAACAGGGCTGTAGAAGTTCCCGTTGAGTGCATCCCATCCCCTCTCCGTTGGCTCTCACCCTGTTCACCTTTGATCGAATTAGCCGAAAGGCTGAGAAAAATGTTATTTCGTTCGTGAAAATGTAATGTCGCGCCTACAAATTGTATGTACCAATTAGTTCGGTGTTACTTTTCATGAATGGGTCCAAGTTGGAACAAGGGCGCAGTAGCCCTGTTTTTCGGCACTTATTCGACTTTGTTATGCGGAGAGATTAAATACGGCGGCTGTTGTCGGGAAGTTATCCCCTACTTGGGGGAGGAGGACAAAAAAATGAACAACGAGAACCGAAACGAAGAGGCAGTCAGCCCAGTTATCGCTACCATCCTAATGGTTGCAATTACTGTAGTTCTGGCTGGTGTACTATACGTATGGGCTTCTAGCTTAGCTGGTGATTCCACTGGCGGAGGTCTAGATACCTATACATTTAGCGACCGAGATGCAAGTGGAGACATGGGCGAAACAATGGACGATGCACTAGTGCACGTTCAGATGACCCAAGGTGACGGCCTAAGTTGGGCTGTACTAAAGGTATCAATCGTAGTTGACGATGGTGCTTCATACACATGCAGCACTGACGCAACTAACGAATGTACCATTGGTGAACCTGCAGATGGTGACAAGAGCTGGGACACATCAGAAGAGATCACAATCTCTGAATCTGGTACTGACCTATGTAATGGAGAAAACGGCGGCTGTGATGTCGTAGTTACTCTAACCAAGATTGGTGTTGGCGATGAAGATGACAAGGTCATCGCAACCGTCACAGCATACGCTGATGGTAACTGAAGTCGGATAATATCTGATTGCCTTAGTTAACGAGCACTCGCTCAAATCCGCCCTTCTGGGAACTTCGGTTCCCAGGGGGGCTTTTTTTAATTTCATTAATTGGACACTACCGTTCTGCAAGAGTTTCTCTTACATCTGAATGTTGATCCCACATGTGTAGACTCTTGCCACGTCCTGCTAGAATTAGAGCAACCAACAAATTCTCCAAACCACAAAGTATGGTTCCGGCTGACCTTATTCCAAAAAATGATTTGTTAATTCTTGTAAAGGTCCACGCAAGTAAACAATATGCTTCTATCGCAGAAAGTGCGACCATTAGATTTGAATCTGGCAAATAGGTTACATTACGCAGTACCGCAATAATAGCGCCCCCCGCAATTGCTAATGGTGAAAGTAGATGCATCCATGCGTTACGCCCTAGTATCTTAGAAAAACGACCCTCTTTCTTAGAAAACCAAAACTTGCGTTTACGCGATAAAAGACGAATCAGACCTTGGCCTCTACGAACTTTCTGTCGCCGTTGCTCTTTGGAAGTTAATGGCATTTGGTCAGTGAAAGTTAATTCTGGGTCCTGAATAGCACGTCGACCATTTAGACGCACAGCAGTCGCAATTTGAGCATCATCTGCATTTGCAGTAGCATACAGATCGGAGGACTTCACTAATCCCGACTTCCAAGCAAGTAACGAGCCTTCGAGGAAAGGTGTACTATCGTGAGCGGATTCTCCAACTCTCAGTAGTGTGTACATATTCCGATGCACTTCTTCCCCACCAAACTCACCGATTCGTTGGGGTGTCCCCCCTACTGCTCCAATTTGTGAATCACTAAACCAGCGCCTTACTCTTTCCAATGCTCCCGCCATAAGAGTTGCATCGGCATCGGTCATTACAATTATTCCATCATTTCCTTCTAACGCATCGAGAGCTTGCATAACTGCTGTAGTCTTTCCCAATCTTTTGGGCATGGCAATAATTTGGTGAGAAGTGAAAGCATTTGGAAAGTCTTCCAACCAAGTACGGGATTTTGATAATGTATCATCGGTAGATGCTGAATCTATTAACAATAAATTTACCTTTACACTTTGTTGAGCAAGGCTCGCAAGTTTCTTCTCAATAATTAGGCCTTCATTCCAAACTGGCAAGAGTACTGTAATTGCAAGTTCAGAATCATCTTGAGGGCATACTAATCGACTCTTAGCCCACTTTCCACACGACCAACGGTGTAAAGCAAATGGAGTTAGTCCAATTACGGCTAAACTAAATTCACCATAGGCTAACCACTCACCTGCCATGGTTAGCGACTAAACCTCTCTTTCTTCAACAAAACCCCTGCTAAGAACGGCACCAAGGCTATTGCTGTGTAGTTAGAAGGAGGCAACATGCGAAGAGTCGTTCATGTCGGGCCGACTATGGCCCCAGGGGGCATGGCTTCTGTAATTCACCTCTTAGCAGCAAAACCGCCCGATGGTTGGAGGGGGTCATCATGCAACACATACTCCACCAAAGGAATCAGAAGAAAGATAAAGCGATGGAGAATTGCTAAGAAACAAATCAAAACCGGTGATTTCGATTTGGTCCACATACACTGTGCTTCCGATTGGTCTTACCGTCGTAAAATTTCGATTGCTAAAGTTGCAAATTGTCCGGTAATATTCCACATACATTCTGGTAAATTCGATATCGACACGAAATCAGACTTAGATGAGTACCAGGTTGTTTGCTTATCTGAAGGATGGAGTGAAAAATTACATCCATTGATTGGAGATTCAATCGCTGTACCAAATCCAGTGGATGCCCAATTGAAAGATGGTGTTGAAAGAGAAAATTTCACTTTGCTAATGGGAAGGAATGACCCCGTTAAGGGTCACAAGTTCGCATATTCGTTAGACCTTGATGACCTTAGAGTTACAGGAGTTGATTCGGCTCCCGAGGGAGTAACTGCCTTGGGATGGGTTACTGAAGAAGAAAAATGGAACCTTCTGCAAACTGCAGGGGTGCTGATTGTGCCATCCGAATATGAAGGGCAGCCGATGGTAATCCTAGAAGCCCTTGCTGCGGGATGCCCTGTTATTGCTTCAGAAAATGTTCCAGACCTTCCTTCATGCGTCAAAACCGCAACACTTGGTGACATAGATAGTTGGAAATCTGCGATTAATAACCCGGTTACTGAAAACTTAGAAGAGGCAATCTCAGAGCACCTTATTGAAAATGTAAGGCGCCAATGGGGTGAGATCTATGACAATATCATAGATTCTAAAACATCGACAGAATGAGACCACGAAAGGTGTTCTTCAGCATAGGCTCTAGACTCTTTTTGCAACGCAGTCAGCAATTGACGGTCCAAACTACTCAGCCAATTTATGGTCCGAGAAATATATTCATCTTGATTGTATAATTGGAGCCAATCTCCTGAATCCTTGATACGATGGCCATCATGGTCAGTACCACAAACTACCAACCCACTAGCTAAGTATTCTGACCGTTTGAGTGGGCTGGCGAGATTCCAAACTTTATCCTCGGGCATTGGCAGTAGTCCAACATCATATTTTGCTAATTTTTGTGCAACCTCGTCTTGAGGTATAGTGTCTGTAATCTCCAAACCGGGCATACCTATCTTGCGCAAACGATTTACTGCATCGCCAGAACCATAGATGTGCATCGTTGCATCAATGCCTTTGGACAGGAGTCCCGATAATACCATTGGTAAACCTAAAACGCCACGATTTGAATCGACTCTCCCATGATATACCATCTGGATTGGACCATCCTTCTCTCCAATTTGGAAACGCTCTAAATCAACTCCTGCAGGAATTACGCCAATTGATGCTTTAGGGGTTTGAGTTTGTTCTGAGACGAATTCCCGATGGGCCTGAGAGACGACTGTCCCTCGAATTGCTTTTGACCATGCTTTCGTCCATTTCGGCCATTGCAATTTTGCTAAAAATCCCTTGTCAGCAGGGGGGCTTCTATCCATTAAAATAACTGGAGACTGAATTATACTAGCCAATGAGAATATTGGCCAATCGATTAAAACTGCGTCAGCATCTTTGAATTCAAGAGTGCGCTTTCTGAGTTGCTTAACCACACTTCGTGCTTGTAATCCCCGAATATTACTACGAGTAATCGAATGGTGCTCAAACGAATTACCAACTGATTTTCCCGGTGAATAAAGGTCCACTGAATGACCTTTTTTTACCAAACCATTAGCTAATTGAATCTGAGTAGTAGAACTCAAATCGCCGCCGAGCATTCTAGACGATAGCCAAACTATCTTCAAGAAAGACCCTCCTCAAGAGAGACCATTTCATCAATCGATAGCGATTCCTGCATTCGTGTAATGTCTGCAAGAGATGTGTGTATATCACCGGGTCTTTCTTCTTCAAAAAGTGGCGGTTTCATTTCTGGATTCGAACCAGAAAATACTTTCACTAAATCTAACAAACTTGTAGGCTGGCCAGATGCAATATTCATTTCAGAGGGTAGTTTCTCAACATTTAATGCAAGACTAATCACCTTAACTAGATCATTAATGTGAACAAAATCTCTGATTTGTGTACCGTCTCCAAAGATACGGCAATTGTCTCCTTTAGCGATTGCTTGTTTGAATGCTGGAATCACTGCAGCATATCCCCCCTCGGCAGATTGGCCTGGCCCATAGACATTGAAGAAACGCATAGCACAGGTTTCAATTTCACTACGGCGGCATAACTCCTCACCGACAATTTTTGAAACCGCGTAGGGTGATTGTGGAATAAGAGGTGCTGTTTCGGGAATTGGTATATGCTGTGAATCTCCGTACACTGCTGCGCTAGATGCGAAAAGTAATCTTTTGACACCAGATAATTCAGCAGCTGAAATTATCGAAGAAGTTCCATCGATATTCACAGACAAAGTTTCATCAGGGTTTTCAACCGATCTAACTACTGATACTTGGGCTGCAAGGTGAACGATTGCATCAATGCCATCAAATTGCAATTGGTCACGAATATCAGCAGTAATACACTCCCATGGCTGTTCTCCGGTCTGGTCGCAGTCTAAGGAGACTACTTGATGGCCGTTATCGTGTAAAAAGCGGCAAAGGTGGGTGCCGATGAAGCCGGCTCCGCCAGTCACAAGCACACTCGCCATGCCAGTCGGTTGGCGCTTGAGGTCAACATACCTTCGCTGGAATAAGCCATTGGGTTGAAAAACTCGGCCCTATACCTTGCAGACATGGGGTGGACATCCGAGTTTGCTGAGCGGGCTGCTGAGGGTGACCTCACCGTTGGCATTATTGGTCTAGGTTATGTTGGCCTACCCACAGCGATTGGATTCCATGATGCTGGCTTCACTGTATGGGGAGTTGACATTTCACAGCGTACCGTAGATATGGTGAAGCGCGGAGAAAACCCCACTGGCGATCCTGATGTTAACGATATCATTCCAGCACCTGGGACTGAAAGATGGAATATCACTACATCAACAGCAGAAGCAGTGCCTCACTGTGACGTAGTGCTTGTGACTGTACCAACGCCAGTAACTGAGGACCTCAAACCAGATTTGTCGTATGTGCAAAAGGCAGGTAGAGCAGTCTTTGAATCTCTGGAAAAGGGTTCTCGAACGATTGTAGTTCTTGAATCGACAGTATATCCAGGAGTTACTGCTCAAACTTGGCTACCTGAAGTTGAAGATATCGGGCTTGAAATTGGTGTTGATGTTGAAATTGCATACTGTCCTGAAAGATTCAATCCTGGCGATCCCGCTCACGGAGTGCGTCAAGTTGCTCGTGTCATTGGATGTGTTAATCCTGAAGTTGGC
>JABIGM010000028.1 GCA_018650165.1 Methanobacteriota archaeon | reverse complement strand
TTGGATTTCAAAAGTCGGAAATAAATCCTGCACTTGGCAATACAGATTTCATAATCAAAATAAGGAACTTCTATGGTCTAGTGAGCAAGTTACTGTTTGTGTCAGTATGATAAATATGGATTCGCAAATTATTCCTGATGAATTGCGTAAAGGATTGGAGGCATGTACAGATGAGTGATTTTTCTATTCGTATGAAAAACGAGGAGGGGCTTGCCCCACCTGCTGCCCTTTTCGCGCCACGGCCCGACAGAAAGGGTCCGAAGACTATTGCTATTCTTTTGATCCTAGGTGCACTAACGATGGGATGGACCTCTTATGGCTACATACAGTTGTCATTTGCTGATGACATAAGTCAAAACGAATTAGATGAAATCCTAACGGCGATACGCGACAGTGGTGAAAACGTCACTGATGAAGAGTATCAAGGTTTTCATGATGATGCGAGAGATGGTGGTGCCTATGCATTACGCGGTTGGTCGGTAATGGTAGGGTCCATACTGATCGTATTAGGGGGGGTTTTGTTATTCAAATTAAATATTAATGGTCCTAAATTTGCATTATTAGGTAGTGGTATCGCCGCTATCGGAGGCGTATATTCCTACTGGATGACATACCAATTGTCCGAAGATATGTTGCCACCAGCATTGATTTTGGTTGAAAAAATATTTGCCTATCTTTGTGGTTTTTGTATGGTGATTTGTGGATGTATGGCTGCATTACCTTTGTTCAACGCATCAGCAAGAATGGCATTAATGCCAAAAATTGCTCTCGTCAATGAAGAGGAGTAGGAGCGGCCCCACCGCGATTCGAACACGGGTTCGTGGCTCCGCAAGCCACTGTGATATCCAGGCTACACTATGGGGCCAGTGCAGACTCGGCGACCTGCCTTCCCCATTTAAGCGCGACGGGCAGACTATACGCGCCATTCGAATTGGGCCCACTCTTTCTCTTTTGCAAGAGATTTCAGGCCCCCTTCGGCGTTAACTGCGACTGGATTACCGGTAATTGACATGAAGAAAGAGTCGGCATGTGTATTACCATATCCCCAGCAATCTACTAGGTCGTGTCCTACCGATTCTGCATCCGCTTGAACTACCGGTACCTTTCCTTTACGACGTGGTACACTCCAGCCTTTTTCTGAACCGCTCATGATTCCAGTCATGTCTTCGGGCCCACAACCATAAATTGCATCCATCCCCAAATAATCGCCCATTGCTTGAGCCATCGGCATCACTGTAGCGGTGATGAGTACTAGGCGGTGCCCATTCTCTCGGTGCCATTCCAAACGATCTCTGGCGTCTTGTGATACTAATTTTGATAGTTTTGATTCGACTACTTCGGCTGATAATTTACGTAGTGTTTCCCAATTACACAGTGCTAAATGGCCTCTATTTCTTGCAGCATCATACACTGAGCGGCCCCTTAGAAGATTTCCAATAAACCCTAAACTCCACATTGTTGTTCCAAGAGGAATTCGCCAAGGTCTACGCCTAGAGAGCAGGGCAGTGAGGCTTTTTTCACTTGATGCATCAAGAAGGGTGCCGTCAAGATCGAAGTACGCCGTAACTCCACCCATGATGATGTGGCGGCGCAGGTGCTCCTTCACTGTGTCGATTATTCTGTATCCTCGGGCCCATATACGCGACGGCCCGCAATATGATCTTGCCACCAAACCAAATGTGAGTTAAGATGGCGTGGAATGAAAAATCCAATTTTCCTTGGAGTTAATCCATGGTTTCGTAACTTTTTATCATGGGAAAGGTGAGCGACTATTGTTTGTGCACTACACCCTGGGTTCGCAAAAACAAAGCGCTTAACTTCATCTTTTAATCGCTGTAATCTTGCTTTTTTCTGAGTGCCTATACCTATTGTTGGGGGTGACATAATTTGGACATCGCCATCAACCCATATCAAAGACTAGGGTAGAAACCCACAACCCCCAATGCAATGCGAGAGATTTTGAATCCCCGCCCTCTCGGAGGGTTTGGTCAACATGGTAGATACCATCGCAATCAAGCGTGTCGGAATCCGCGATTACCTTTCAATTGATATTGAAGCATGGATGAATAATCCAGATGATATGGACTTCAAACCACGTACTAAGATTAGTGGTAATACCTTCTCTATCTCTTCTGCAACCACTGGAAAAGAGATGGCTCGAGTTGAACTAGATGAAGAGCAAATGGAAGCCGCAGAGCGTGACCGTCAGGTCGAATTGCGTGTGAAATTTGGAGTCCAAGGAATGCATGGTAGATTAAATCATATTCACCCAATTATTGCAGATGGTAAAGCAAAGAAGCTCGCTAATGCGAACTGGAAAACCGTTCAGCCGATTCAGTTTAACTGAGTTATTCGTAAGCGACTTCGGTCAATACTGGAGTTAATACTGTAATTACGATGGTTAGAGTCCAATCGTTTCCACCATCTGGGTCCGGCACAGTTTCTATTTGTGAATCTGGGTCAGCGTTTTGGGCAACTATAGTCCAAATCCATTCTCCCTGGCCGAAACGGGCCCCCGGCTCATTTAGCAATCCTTCTAGGAGTTGCTCGGCGCTATCTGCATCAAATACACCTTCTTCACCAAGTGGATTCAAGTCGCTAGCATTGATTTCTGCATTAGTGGGTTCGTTTCTTGTAATATTTCCTGGACTAGTCTGAGAGCTGCGGCGGTGTCCATCATCAACAATATTCAGTGCTAGTGTGAAATTGTCAGGGGGCATGAAGAGGTCTTGATCGAGTTCCAGAAGAGCCTCATAAGACATTATTCTAGCCCCTAGGCCCGGAGTCATATTATCGCTCCAAGTTTCACCTTGTGCAAGATAATCATCATAATCCCATTGCAATGTGTTTTGGACCCAGTCAACCTTGTATCGGCGAGGTTGAACTTCGATAGAAAATTGCTGTGTTACAACTCCACCTTCATTATCATCTACTGTCAATGAACCTAGGATTGTTCCGCTTGATTCTGTTGGAAGGTATACTTGGGCTTCGGTTGCATCTATGTCATTGCGCGTGTCGCCGTCACCGTTGCTATCCCCCAGGTTATCTAAGTCCCATTCGAAGGATAATTCCCCCCCTTCAGGGTCTACTGTTTTAGAAGCATCTAGGAGAATAATGTCTCCACTTCGAACATCTTCTGGAATTGATAAATTCAAGATTGGAGCGCCGTTTACACGTACCATTACACTAGTAGAGTCTGTGCCCCCTTGGTCGTTAGTAACAGTTAGGAGTACATTGAATTGGCCAGAAGAAAGGAATTGATGTGATGTGAAACCTGCAATCGTTGTCGCTTTAGTTCCATCACCAAAGTCCCATTGGAACTCAGAAATTATGCCCTCAATCGCATCTGATCCGCGCGCGTCAAATGTGACTTCTTCGCCCTCTTGTATCTCGGTTGGCGTAGCGGTTAGCACTGCTCTAGGGTTGACTGTGTTTTCTAATACACTAGTACAACCCGCTAGAGATTGTATCAGTAACAGGGCGACTAACAACAGGCCCTGCTTCGTGTTCATATACGCCCCTCTACATATTTCATATCTAACCGTGTCCCTCTAATGCGTGGTATCGCTCTATTCGAAATCGACTTCTTCGGGTAAATCTCCAACAATTGTTGCTCCGGATAACATATCTTCAATTTCTGTATCTTCAACGGTATTCAGGTCGTAATTTGATTCCATGTCATCATCTAATAGGGCACTTACATCTACATCCCCCGAATCATATTCCGGAGTTGTTTCAACCAATTCTTCAGGTGCCAATGTCTCTTCTTCAGAGTCAAACATTTTTCGGGTTTCTTCGAATAATGCCTCCTTGTCTAATTCTGGTAATTCGATTGTAGGTTTCGGCTTCTTTGCAATCGTTTCCGGCTTTTTCTTAAACCAGTCTTTGATGCCCATAATGTTCCCTCTCTCCACCATTGTGATAGCAATTGCGTAGTGATGTTCATGTGTGTTGGCTGCCGGCCTATGTGTGATGGTCGACATTCTAGAGGGGCAGCGCGTCCTAGCATTCGACCTTGAAACGACTGGTGTTTCAACTAATAACGACCGCATTGTACAAATCGCTCTTATTGGCGCCGATGCAGAAGGCCGTGCTGTCCACTATGATGTGTTAGTAAATCCACAAAGACCAATCCCCATGGGCGCTTCGAGAGTGCATGGGATTTATGCTTCCGATGTAAAGGGAGAACCTGTGTTCAAACACTATGCAGTTGAGTTGTTTGAGTTGATGGATGGTGCTGTAATCGTTGGCCATAATGCGCGTAGGTTCGATATGCCATTGCTAGAAAATGAATATTACAGGTGCGGAATGGTACCGCCAAAACCACTTGTTGTTCTAGATACATTAGAAGCGGTTAGAAGACTTAAGATTTCACGACCTCATAATTTGGGGGCTCAGTGTGCCCAACATGGAATTGATTTGTCTAATGCGCATAATGCGGCCGCCGATGCTGCAGCATGTTTGCTATTGTTATGGAAAATAATGCGTGATCATCCCTCGAGCTTTCGACGGTCACTAATTGAAATTGAAGAATGGTTAATCCATGGCGATGCGCGTAAGGATGAAAGTGAATTAGGCCGGTCATTAAGTGACTTGGATTCCTTTGATACAAAGGGTAGAATTCGTGTTGACAATGGCGTTTACATTGTTGCTTTTGGTAGACATCGTGGAAAGGATGTAGTAACTGTGGCTAAGGAAGACCCTCGGTATTTTGACTGGTTATTGTCTCCAAACGGCATTGAAGACGAAGATGCCAGAACTAAGTTAGCCGATTATATCTCAAGCGTCAGGGATTGGTGACCAAGCTAGGACATCGCACCAATGCCCTACTCGCCATGTGCCGCGGCTTGTCATTGCGCCACCTATGAAAATTGGCCCTTGATGTCCCGTGGCAAGTAATTCCTGCAATGCTTCTTTCCCGCGTCCATCAAAACTAATTGGTATCTGTAAGCCTGTTGGCATTGCTCTACCTTCTGCATTAGCCGGCTCACAAATCTCAGCAATTCCTGAACCATTTGTTTCATCAAAATGGTGCAGTAAGATTACTGCGTCTGAAAAATCATCACTACCTAGTGTCCCGTTTTCTAAGCGCCAATTCCACCAATGAGGGCACCATGCTTTCCAATCACAAAAACCACCACATGAAGATTGGCCTGGGGTCGCTTCTAGAGGTGTTTCACTAGGTTTTGTTGCCTCCCAAGCTGCTAATGCATCTTCCATAACTGAGTCTCCAGTCGCAGTGTAACGTGTTGCATTTGCAGTATACCAACCCTCTGTTTTGACAGGAGGGGCGTTCGTATTATTGGAAAGAAGGATGTCTCTATACAGCAATAACTGTCTTTGAACTTCAGGCTTCAATTCTGATTCTGGTGCCCTTCCAGTTTTCAGGTCAGCAACTACCCAGCCGCTTAGGTTTCCAGATTCGTCAACATCTGCAAATAACATATCTAATCGGCCCATCAGACGATTGTCGCTTGTCCTTAATTCACCCTCTACTGCAATAACTCTTGAAAGAAGACTCTTCCACAACGCAATTGTGGTTTTCAACGGAGTCACACCTGGTGCGCCGATGAATTCAAGGAGCATTTTGATTGCACCTCTTTGCATTCGCTTGGCCTTATCCCATTCTTTTTCTTTCCACATTGGTCGACGAGGGGTTGCTAGAAATATCTCTTTTTCTTCATTCCATCGGGTTTTGAGAAACCCTTCAGCCATATCTGGTAACCAATGTGTTTCATCCGATATACGATTTGAAATATCCACTTGAAGAAGATCTTCAATTGAAGCATGCACTGCAGTACCAAGGCTGGCAGCCATTCCGGCTTTACGAGGAAGTCTCTGCCTACTTAGCCAATACATTCGAGGACAGGTTTCGAATCGGTTCCATGCAGACGGTGAAAGTGTGTGCTTCCTTTCTTCGCCCATGTTCCGCTTAGAGACTTCACCTTCAAATCGCTTGGGATTGCAAATGAACAAGGTATGCGCGGGCATTATACGCAAAGAGGGATGTCCTGATAACATGGAAGGAGCGAAGGTTTGGCTTGACAAGAGCATAGATATCGAGGATGCACTCGTAGTATGCTGTTTCCCAAGTGTAGGAATGGTATCTAGTGTAGTGGCTCATTTTTTGATTGATCACTTAGAATTGGAATTTGTGGGAGGAGTTGCTCACCCTAAATTACCTGCTATTTGTCTAATTCAAGATGGAGTGCCACTTCCGGCAATTAGAGCGTATTCTGGAAAGCCCGTCTGTAAAATCGAGGGCTGTGATAAGGTAGTTCTTCTAATGAGTGAATTGATTGTTCCAGACCCGCTAGTCCATGAAATCGTTAGTGAATTATTTGCATGGTCGAAAAATGAAAAGGCTGCTATGGGCGTCCTTATCGATGCATTTGCCCGTAAGGGAATGAAGGGTGGACTACCTACTGAACCAATGGTTGAATACGAAGATACAGAGGCAATAGATGTCCTTGGTGTTGCAGCAACACCATTGATGAATGAGTTATTGGAGAAAATGGAGATTCCTCTTCTTGAACAGGGTGTTATCAAAGGAATGACCGGGGCAATGCTTAGCGAAGGTGCGAGTAGAGGTCGAAATATCATGAGTCTAATGGTAGAAGCCGATCCAAGATACCCGGATGCAGGAGCCGCTGCAGTGATTATTGAACATCTAAACAAGATGTTGCCTGTAATCGATTTGGACCACGGTCCATTGTTAGAAGAAGCTAAGTTACTAGAAGAACAGATTCGTGGTATGATGGAAGGGGCTGAACCTGAAACTACCCCATCAACTAACTCTATGCTGTATGGCTGATTTGGCTATAATTACGATTCCTAGAATTATCAACAGTATACTGGCCCATATTGGGAAAATCAGTACTGTTTCTTTGGGCACAAAAAAGAGTAGTGTCTCGTTTCTCGAATATTCACCGCCCATTCCAGCTGTAGTTAGCATAAGTCCTACTGAAATCATCCCGGTGCATGCGTGACGAATATCGGCTTCGCCGCCCCATTTACGCCTAACTAGCACTCCAATCGCTAATCCAGCTGATGTCATGGAGAGTAACACTTTGTTCGCCAGTAATGGATTATCAATTCCATCGCCAGGTGCTGAATCAATACCCGTTAGTATTGCAAATGGAGTTGCCAGTAATCCGCCGAGGAGAGCCCAGTGAGCCACTGCTTCTCTTGAAAGAGGTCCTTTTTGTAATAAACAAAGAAGGAATGCTACACCAGAAAGTGCGAACATACCAATGGTAAGTTCGGTAGAAATTACATGAAGTGTTGGTGATGAAATCATCAAACTGCACCTCCTTCTAAACTTTTGAGATGTTCATGCCCATAGTAATTCCATTGCTCCATCGTCCATCCCTCTGGCAATCCTTCTGGAGGAATAGGGGTTGCTTCGGTTACAATTTCGGATGTTTGTGTAAATGTTAATTCTGGTATCGATGCTTCTACTGCGATTACCTGGTTTGTATTATCATATTTTTTATCGATTATTTCTTCTTTTGGCCTCTGAATCATTACCAAACTCGCTCCAAGTAAAAAGAGTGCAAACCCCTGAACATATAGTGATGTTTCGTCCACAGACCAACCAGGTAGTTGTGCGGTTAACCGGAACCATGGTGATGTTTGAGTAGGGCCCTCTCCTTCAAGAATTACTCTCCATTCTACTGTACCGGGGTTAACTGCAGCAGGTATCGTAAATTTACCATCGGTGACCGAGATTATTGAAATCTCTGCGCCATTCTTTAGTTCGACTGTGGCGGATTCGGTATTCATAGTTTCAAGGGTGATTGTGGTTTCTTCTCCAATTAATCTCGAATTAATCGGTTTCCATTCAGGCGAAAGTTGTGGTAGATTCTCTGGTACTGTTAGAACCTGCACTTCGACAGAATCTGAAATACCGCTCATGGCAATTCCACCTTCTTGGGAACCGTGTTGGACTGCTAAATACAATTCATATGACCCGGGTGAACTAGGTGCACGTAATGTCCAACTTCGATTTACCGAAGTTTGTGAGGAAAATGAATCCGAGATTTCTACATAATTGTTAACGCCGCCATTTGGATCTGTGATTACTTCCCATCCGTCGTTAGCAGGTAAATCCTTGGCCCCGTCCGAATTGATTAGTAGTGCCATCCCAACAAGATTATTTGAACTAACATCTACCCCTCTGACTGATGTAATAATTTCCATCAACAAACCTGCGTATATTTCATCAGGGAGTTCTATGCTAAGATTAGCAGAAGATACTCCGTTTGATGATGATGATGCGTGACAAGACCCTGCACAATCTCTTGAACGGATATCATCTCCTTTGCCACCAGGGTTTGCAGTGGATATTGTGGCTGATAATAGCATCAATAGCAATACAATTCCAACTCGGATTCGCATTCAATCCCTCCTTGGGATAAATGAAAATGCTATACCTGTAATTCCAACGAGGAGTAGTACAATACTGAAAATTAATCCTGCAGTTTGACTAGGTCCCGGTGTTTCTGGAACAGAATTTGAGTTTAGTTCTACATTATCTGAAGAGGTTTCGCCATCCCATTGTATTTGTTGGCCGTCAACGATAGGCAATACGCTGTATGTATGCGCTCCAGACATCGTAGGCGCATGACGATAATTGGATGCAGATGTTGTATCGATTACTTCGCCATTGTGAACTATCGCCCATTCTTCGGCGTTTCCTTCCCAAGTAAGGACTACGTCGTTACCGTCTGCAGTTGCTTCCGTATTAGTTGCATAGGGTGGTACTAATCCAGTGAAAACCGCTGAGATTGTGTCACTTGCGCCCATATCATCGATTACCTTTACCTGTATCTCCATTTGATTTGCAATCAATGTAGTAAATGTCATTCCTGTGTGCGCAATAGTACCGTCAACGCTCCATATTGCATTCACAATAGCGCCATCGCTATCAGTGGATTCGCTAGCTGAAAAGATAACTGATGTGCCTTGTACGAGGTCGGTTGGAGCTGTGATAATTGCTGTAGGTGCCGTGTTCGAAATTGTAAATTCTATTATCAGCACCACTCCATCATCCATGCCATCATTAGGAGTTATGAAGGCTGTCCAAATATCACCAGCGCCTAAGTTAGATGAAGGGATAATACTCTGATTATAGTCAGTAGTAAATCCATTTCTCATCCACATCCAAGAGATTGTAACCGGGTCCTCATTGGCGTCATCTGTTTGAATCAATGGGTTGATATCGCTCAAAGCATCTTGTATACTCGCACCCGCGTAGGTTGCAATAGGTAACGAATTGGCAATAATTACCGTATCGGATATCGCAGATGAATAACTCAAATCATCATCATTAACAGTTAGTGTAAGAGTGAGTATTTCTCCGTCTAATGACCATACTTCATTTGTAAAAAGAGTGTCCTCATCAGCATCTGTGGCTTCAAAGGTATAGGTTGCTTCACTCTCAAAAAATATTGAATCTTGATCAATACTAACGCTGGTAAGTACCGGTAGTGAGTTTTGAATATTTACTGAACTACTCTCCATCCATTCCGAAAATGCTTCTCCATCAGTAACTCTGCATTTTACTGTCCAACTTTCTCCCTTACTGGTCTCTGAAGATGGCAGTACTGATGTGGTATAGGAAGTACCCGGCCATTCCCATTCGTATGTTAAAATGTCGCCATCTACATCGTTTCCTAAAGAGGTTGCAACCAAATCGTCAAGAGTAGTATAAGGTCCTGTTAAAGAGACACTAGTCATAGTGGGAGCAGAATTATCGCTGCCAATTGTAACCTGTTGGGTGGTGAACCAAGCACTATCGATTTCTCCATCATTTACTTTGACTTTTGAGTACCAAACATCGCCATCTCTAATTGCTACAGATGGGATTGTAACATCATTATCAAATGCTGAAACTTTAGAACCACCAACATACCATTCAATTCCACTGACTGTTCGTATATCTCCGTCTGCATCAATTGATGTCCAATCAACTGTGAGATTGTTATTCTCGGTTGCCGGTGATGGTGTAATGGAAGCACTTTGAATAGATGGTATTGAATTGGCGATTACGAGATTAGAAGAATGGATTGGAGTGCCATTATCTATTCCATCGCTTGGAGTTACAGTGGCATTCCACGATTCTCCTTTAGTCGTTAGAGAAAATGGAACTGTGGTTTGGTCGGTGCGTGAATTTTCCAAAACTCCATCTTTGTACCAATGTATTGTTGTGCCGCTTTCAGCATCGCCATCTGGGTCTTGGTAAGAATATGTGAGAGACAGTGTGTCGGTTGTTACTGGACTTGATGGTGATAATTGTAGATTGGTGGCCGACGGCGCATTATTTGGAGTCGTTCCTGCTTCAGGGACTTGGTAACTTACTGAATCCCAATTATCGTTAGTATTGTAATTATTGCCATCTACTGCGTTTCCCCCTAGATCAAACGTAGCGATTCCCGCCCCTGTTGCTGGTGCTGTCCAATCTACGCTCCAACTGCGATAACTGTTAGTGGTATGAGTTGCACTTGTCCCACTGGAATCTACCTTGACTGACATAATACCCACTCCTCCGGTAGAAAGAGTTCCTGTGTTTACCTCCAAACTGAAGCCCCCGTTCGTTGACCCTGATACCCCTCCGGTGACTGATATTGACAGTGTATAGGCCTGCCCGGCTGTATAACTCGCAGGTTGTCCCGACATTGAAACTACTGCGTTGGTATTGCTGCCGTGACAGTAACCGCCCCCACAACCCGAACCCTGATTGAATATTCCATTACTATTTCCGGTAGAGAGTGGTGCCATTGATAATAACAGCAGCAGCACTAGTGAAAGTGGTAATAGTTTCTTTTTCATAATGTGGCTATGCCTCTACCTTTTTTATGTCCGTTGGTCATTGGTCATAATCAAATAACGTCTTAGGGCCGCTTTTGGGTTCTGCAAACTTACCAAAAAGTTCGTCTTCGGACCAAATTTCTAATCCGAATGATTCTGCTTTTGCTAATTTACTACCCGCTTTTTGCCCAGCGACTAAGACATCTAGGTTATTGCTTACGCTTCCAACTACTTTTCCACCGGCGTTCTTTATTGCTAGAGCAATTTCTTTTCTTGGCCGAGATAATGAACCAGTGATACAGAATGACTTGCCATCAAATATTCCACTTGATGCTTCGGATTCATTGGTAACGCTGATTATTGATGATAGTTCATCAATTAATGAACGTCTTTTGTTGATTCCTTCTCTGAAGATTGCAGCCACCTTTTCACCGATACCGTCGATAATGGTCAACTCTTCGTCAAGTCCTTCGTCTGTCCACCGAAGGAGGTTTTCTAGTGAGGTGAAATGTTGAGAAATTGTTGTTGCAACCTCTGGCCCAATTCGCTCCATTCCAAGAGCGTGAAGGAACCTAGCTAAATTCAAAGTTCGTGTTTTTGCAAGTTCGTCTAGAGCATTATATGCGCTCTTATCACCCATGCGTTCAAGGTTTGAGATTTGTGTATGGTTGAGGCGATATAAGTCGGCAATAGTTTCGACTATTCCTCGCTCCAATAGTGCTTCGATTAACTTCTCGCCGATTCCATCCATCTCAAGAGTGCGGCACCAATATGTCAGCGACCTAGCAGTTCTAGCATCGCATTCTAAGGCGATACATCTGAGGAACGCCCCCTCCATGTTTAATTCTCGTCCACAGGCTGGACAAGCGTTTGGAATCTCGATTTTTGAAACTAATAATTCTCCTGTGAAGGCTGTACCATCTGCATGAAATCGGTTTTGGAGATCTTCTTCAGATGCTGGCCCATGATTATCAATTATTTTTGGGATTACGTCTCCTCTTCGAGTAATTGTAACCCTGTCGCCAATTTTTACACCTAATCTTTGGACCTCTCCTACATTATGCAAAGTCACGTTTTCAACGGTAACTCCTCCAACCATTTGTGGAGCAATGCGTGCCACTGGCGTCACCGCCCCCGTTCTACCTGTTTGCCAATCGACGCCCAATAATACAGAAAATGCTTCTTGTGAGGGGAATTTCCAAGCCAATGCCCATCGCGGATGGTGCGCGGTCATTCCTAAATTTTCACGCTGTGATAGATTATCTAATTTGAATACAATGCCATCGATTTCAAATTTATATGAGGCCCTCTTAGTACCCCACTCTTGTGTAAACTCAATCATCTCTTTCTGAGGTTCTTCGGATTCAAAGATAGTCCATGGAGCGGGCTCAATTCCGGCATCTTGTAACCAAGAAAGTAGTTCACTATCATTTTGCATATCCGGAGATTCTTTTGGAAATTTAACATCGTATGCTTGGAAAATAAGGTCTGAAGCATCTGCCTTTCCATCCCCGTGTTTTTGGCGTAATGCGCCTGAACATAGGTTGCGGGGATTAGGCGATATATCACGATATTTCTCATCGAATGTTGCCAATGGCATTACAACTTCGCCTCTCACATGACAATCGACTGCAACATTGAGGCGTAATGGCACATTCGCCACCAGTTTGGCATTGAGTGTTACATCCTCTCCCCGCTCACCACTACCTCGTGTTGCTGCACGGTGAAGATTACCTGATACATATTCTAGCGATAATGCTGAGCCATCTAGTTTAGGTTGGCCAAGGTATCTATTACCTCCAAAGGTAGACTGGGTTACAAAATGAATTATGTCTTCATCTGAGACCCCTTTATCCAGTGACCTCATCGGAAACATATGCTCTACTTTTACAGTACCAGGTAAAGGCTCGGGACCGACTTCATGTAACACATCGTTACTAGGATCTAATTCCTTCAATTCATCCCACAGAGCATCGAATTCAGCATCACTAACCTCTGGAGCAGCGTGATTGTAATACAATTCGCGGTGATATCTGACCGCATCGGCCAGATGTTGGATTCGTTCCGCCCCGGCCATGATTATTCACCAACGCCATAGGGTATGAACTTCACGAAAATTGTAACCCAAGAAGTTCGAAATCAGCCAATGGGCAACGTGTCATTATCGCATCGGAAAGTATGCGAATATGAATCTCAGCGACTACATGAACTGTAGCCTGAAACATATGCCCTGCGTGGACATTGTTGTCATCATCTGACCAGCAACAATGAATGTGAGTAAAGGCTGCACCATCTTGTGTTCTTGCAATGTTGCCTGATAAACTTACTAATTCTGACGGAGCGTCGAGTGGTCTAGGTTGATACACTCCTTCTTCGTTCATGTACCCATATTTATTATCTCGAGTACGCCCGATTCCACTTGTAATTGCTGCAGCATCAAATCCTACTTCGTCTGCTAGACTTTGTAATGAAGCATGGATTTCTTCATTTGGATCAATTCTTACAAACAGGTCTTCGCCACTTCGTGTCCATTCCATGTAATTAGGCTCTAAACGCCACCTGATTAGGGTTCGCTTGTAAAATTAGAACAAATAATCTAATTTTGACGATTTTAGAAATGCGAGCATTCTCATAATCCATGCCGCTAGCAGGTCTATGAGTGAGGTGGGGCCATTCAAGCGTTTGCTAGGATATATGTCCCCTCACCGGGCCACTATTCGCTTGGCCACATTGTGTTCTGTTCTGAACAAAATTTGGGATTTGGCGCCTCCGTTACTGATTGGCTTAGCTGTTGATGTTGTTGTAGAGCGAGAGGATTCGTTTCTGGCAGGCTTTGGAGTTGTAGATCCCTGGCATCAACTGATATTTCTCTCAGTCCTAACTTTCTTTATCTGGGGACTTGAATCGTTATTCGAATATTTCTATGGGATATTATGGAGAAATTTAGCTCAAACTGTACAACATGAATTGCGCTTGGAGACTTTTGCCCATGTCCAAGAACAAGGAATGGGGTGGTTCGATGAAAGACAAAAGGGAGATGTTTTGGCGATTCTAAATGATGATGTGAATCAACTTGAGCGGTTTTTAGACAAGGGTGCTAATGACCTCCTTCAGGTCAGTACTACTGTGATAGTAGTCGGGGCGGTATTCTTGGCAATTTCATGGAAGGTCGCACTATTTGCTGTCCTTCCGATTCCCGTTATTATCTGGGGGTCATTCCTATATCAGCGCAGTCTTGAACCTCGATATGCAGAGGTTCGAAACACCGCTGGAAAATTAAATGCATTATTGGAAAATGACCTCTCGGGGATGTCTACAATTCAATCATTTACTGCAGAGAGTAGAGAGCTTGAGCGCGTAGAAGATTTGAGTAACAAATACCGTGATGCAAACAAGAAAGCCATCAAACTTTCAGTTGCATTTGTGCCAATGATTCGAATGGCGATTCTATGTGGTTTTACAGCGACACTATTGCTCGGCGGTTGGATTACGCTTGAAGGCGGGCTCGCTATTGGTGCATATTCGGTATTGGTTTTCATGACGCAAAGGTTGCTGTGGCCATTAACTCGCCTTGGAGAAACTTTCGACCTATACCAAAGAGCAATGGCGTCATCTACTAGAGTTCTGAATGTGTTAACATCCCCTACGGAGATAAAACAAGGAAATTACAATCCTAGACAAAAGGATATTGAAGATTCTAATATTAGTTTCAAAGGTGTCCATTTTGCTTATACTGGGCGCGACAAGGTGTTTGATGGCCTTGATTTATCGATATTATCTGGGAAAACGACTGGCGTGGTTGGGGTGACCGGTTCAGGAAAAACAACTCTTGTCAGGTTACTATTACGCTTTGCAGAACCAGATGAAGGTAGCATTGAATGGGCGGGGGGCGTCTTGCCAGAATGGAACCTGAATCGCCTTCGCTCTTCAATCGCATTAGTAGATCAGCACATTACACTATTTCCAACTACAATCCTTGAGAATATTCGATATGGAAATCCCGACGCGAGCGATGCCGATGTGAAGGCGGCAGGTGCTGTGGCTGAAGCATCGGGTTTTATCGAGGAATTACCCGAACGTTGGGCCACACTTGTTGGCGAAGGTGGTCATCGTTTATCTGGTGGCCAGCGCCAAAGATTGGCTATTGCTCGGGCTGTTTTGAAAAATGCACCTTTACTGGTTTTAGATGAAGCGACATCTGCGGTTGACAACGAGACTGAGGCCGCTTTACAGCGCTCAATCAGTAAAGTGTCAAAGGACCGTACGACCGTAATTATTGCTCATCGCCTGTCTACAATTCGTAATGCTGACAGAATTTTAGTTCTTGAAAAGGGAGAAATCATTGAAGATGGAACCCATGAAGAGTTAGTATCTAATTCAGGAACTTATGCTCGATTGTGGGCTGTTCAAACCGGTGAATTAGAGTCTTTTGAATAGTGAACTTATTCTTCTTCACTCAAAATGGAATTTATTCTTTCAAGTGCTATTGTTAGTTCGCTTCTTTCTCCTCCCAAGGGCAATGGTCCAAACGGGCCCCATCCTTTACGGAGTAACATGATGCGTTTCCTTGGTTGCTTCTTTGCAAGTTTAAGACGATTCCACTCATACCTTTGACCATCTGCAAAGAGATGGGTTGCTGTTATGGCATACCTCTTGGGAATTAATAATGAAATAAGATGTATTGCTAGCAAAATATCCCAAATCCAAACCCAAATAATTGGCGTATCAGATAGCTCTGCAAGCATCCATGGCAATACCATCATGGCGCCCATTGTCATCAGGTTAGCCCATTGGCGAGAGACCTCTTGGGATTGATTGGACTCCCAGGCATAACCTGCATTGGGCAATTCTCCAAGTGTTGGAATATCTACTCGTTGGCGACCAAGCCACCATGCATCCCATGCAACTATTATTCCCAATAGCGCAACACAAAACTGAGCCATCGCTTCTGGGTCAGGTAGAGTGTTTGCGAGTGCAGCCATCACTCCACTTCCTGCTCTTTGCGCATTAGCATAAATGCTGCTGCGGCAAGGAACAGGCCAACGAAGATGATTATGGTGATCGGGCTACCACTAGAATCGTCATCGGATTCTTGTCCTTCGGATGTATCTGGAATTCCATCTCCGTCATCGTCTGGATCAACAGTTAGCCAAGTTGTAACTCCCGGTGGGCAATGCATATTGTCAGGTTGGCCATCACTATCTGTATCCATGCTAGCACAGGAATCTGTAGGCCATGGGTCTCTTATGTCTAGAACTCCATCGTTATCATCATCGGTATCATAAACATCAGGGCCACAATACACGTTCTCTTCTTTATCGAACCAGGTTTCGAGATTGCATGTTCCAATCCAATCTCCATCCGAATCAAGTAATGTAATTGTGAATGAACTCGATGCACTAGACATCATGCCTTGTGTATCTGTTACTTCCAAAGTAAGGACATATGTTCCCGCCTGGAGGTCTGTGATATTATTCCATTCGCCAGATAATTGTTGCATTTCGGTTTGCCCAATTGTAACTCGCCATATGATTTGTAACTCGCTGTTAGAATCTAGGTCGTCGCTGATAACAGCCCTGATTTCTATTGGCAATGTTTCCATTATAGTGAATCCATCTTCTGGATCGATTATATCGATACTTGGTGCTTGATTACTGACCATATTTATTTGGATTATTTCATCTTCAGTTGGGCCAAAGGAATACTGTTCGTTGCTGTCTGGCAAATTTTCTGCTGTTGCTACAATTGTAACTATGCTTACTGCATCGGTACCCGTATCGCTAACCGTAGTATGTGGAATCGCAATTTGGACACTGCTGCCAAGCGTAGTTTCTGACCAACTTTCTCCAACTGAAAGTTCGAGGTTTGCTTCCACTGATAATGCTCCTAAGCGTACATCTAGGATGTGTGTTTTCCACATTATTATTTGCCCAAATGTTGTTGATTGAGACGTTGGCAATACATCGAAGAGGTTTGCCATTGCTGAGTTCATATCTACCGAACCGTTTAAAATTCCATCATGGATTACTATGTCGTTTCCATCACTAGAAATTGCCACCATCGATTCGATGCTAACATCATTTAATTCCATTGCAGCAGATTCGCCATCGGTGTGTAAATCGATTCCTTTTGTACAAGATGTAATTGATGAATCACTAATGGTAAGAGGTGAAGATGCTCTGCCGTGGTGAGAAGTAACTCCAACGCCACTTCCGCCACAGTTGATTGCTAAATGAGAGATACTACCTGCTGTATTTTCGAAATCAATTGCTGGTGCTCCATTAATTACCGCTCCATCGATATTTATCTCACGGTTATCTGAACCATTTATTGATGTAAGAGTTAAATCTGACATCATAAATCCATCTAAATTATTGAAATGTAAGTCGGCTCCATTCAAGTCGTTCATTTCACCTGTGACTCCGCCAAGGTCGACCTTTTCTGTAACGGTTAATCCATCGATAGAAAGGGGTAGACTACGGGCCCAAAGGGAATCTGTTGCACAAGTTTGCATTGTTACTTGTTGCATTGATAATTCCGCTGTTCCTTGAGCTTCAATACAATAAGAAGCGGAATCTGAAAGTGTGGTAGAAACAATTTGAAGGGTGCCTTCAGCAGAATTGGTCATGCGAATCAGAGGTTCTGCTCCACTAGAACGAGAAAGTAAACCGTCGCTCAGAATTATATCTGCATAACCACTCATGGTCAAGACTGGTGAGCCTTCTACTAAACTTGTACCAAGTAATGAAGCGGTTGTTTCGACGTTATCTCCAACGATCAAGCCGCCCCACCTTGCACCTCCACCCATAGATGAAATTGTAGAATACCCTGATTCGAATGTACCCTCTACTGTGATTGCTATTTCATCAGCAACACGCAATGAAACACCATCATTTATTGTCATAGTCTGGCTTTGTGGGATCACGAGATTGCTTGATAGGTAGTAAGGGCTCCATGCCTTCTCAAGGATAAGCCATTCAGATAAAGTCCCCCCTGAAATTGTAGAGGCAATGAAAGTATGTTGTTTAGATGCTGATGTATCCCAGGCCATTAGGTCTGAAATTGAACCCCGTTGCATTGTTACCTGCGTTAGGCCAGCAGTTGTGGTTCCGCTCGAGTCAACTCTTAACGCGGTTGTTGATTTGCTAGCTTTACCATCTGCGTCTGTAGAAACGCTTTGTCCCTGAACTGTTATTGATGCGCCTTGAACGGCAATGCCCTTGTCTAGAACTGTTACTTCAAGAGTGTTGACTATCTCGAAAATCGCTCCAGTGCCAACGGTTACATCTCCTGAAACTCCTCCTGTATGAATTGTAACTTTGCATGAATTATCTAGGTGAATATCTCCTACGATGTTGAGATTTGGTACCTCTTGAGAAACAATTGGACATGAGGTCCACATGACATCCCCGACGATGGTCAAGTTTTCTTCACCCGTATAATCATCATTCACACTGCCTCCTGAAGAGATAACATCGCCTTCGAAGTGTGAATTAATCCCAAGAAATTCACCATTGTAATCTATGGTTAGTGTGGCATAACTCGGTAATTGAAGCGTTGTATCTTGCAAGCGAAGTTGGGAGTTAGATGGAATAGTAATGTTCCCTCCTGCGATATGTGGGCTACCATCTTCGGTTGGGCCAAGAACTACAATGGTTCCACCAGCTAATGTCCAGTCGCTTTGTGGCATCAAAGGTACTTGTATCGTATGAGTTCCACCTTGGACTCCAGACGGTCTAGAAAGAGCACCTATGCCAGAAAAGGTCGCAGTGATCTGCGACCCTGATTCGCTAACTGGAAGTATATCTTCGCCATTCGAAGCAGTTCCGCTGAATCCTAGAACTTCCCAATCGGCATCTACTGAGTTTCCAGTTAGGTCTTCGAATGATATCGTCATCTCCCACAAACGATAATTTGCAACAGTATCAATCAACAATGTTTGACTTGTTCCGTAATGTAGAGTCCCGTCTCCTGTAGTATCTGAATTAAGATTGCCAATTGATGACAAAGACCAAACAATTACTTCGGACGAGGAGTCAATTTCCCCTCCATTGTCATGATATGACATGGTCCATGTCCTAAGAACTGCTGTAGAAGACACCAATGCCAGGCCGCTATCTGCAAGTCTCGTTTCCAAAGCATCGGTAACGGTAACCATTGAAGATGATGCAGATAGTCCCTGTTCGCTGGAATCGAGAAGGGTCAAATCTTCTGCTGTTAGAATGGATTCATGAACTGATAAACCATTTGCGAACCCGTTTACCGCAATATCTTCGGCATTGATTTCACACCACCATGCTTCAATTCCAGTGCTACCGCTTTCGAATTGATTGAATGGCATATTCACTTCCAACTCTGAGAAAGTATGGATTCCCTGAAGAATATCAATTCCCATTTCGCCTCCACTAGAGATGTTAACCACTACATTATGCAAAGTGGTTGCTGAAATTCCTGAAAATGATAATCCCTTTCTATCCGAAGTAAATGTAGAATCTGAAATTGAGAGAGTTCCTGTGCCACTCGCTTTCAATGCTGTATCAGTAGATGCAATATTAGATGAATCAATTATGTAATCGCCACTTCCTGCTAAATTCATACCAATCCATGGTGCATTAAATGTTGATTGTTGGGCCGAAAATTGCCCAGTCAAAGCAATATTGGAAAGTGTAACTGTGCCCGAGGTACGAATGTCAATCGGGGTCTCACCACTATCTGCATCAAAGACTACATCTGAGATTGTCAAGTCGCCTGCTGTCCATGAATTAACTAATCTTTCACCGCTCATGTCAATATTAGCCAAAGTGAATCCAGAGGCATCCATCGAAACAATGGCGTTTGCAGAATGACCTATCATCCCATCAACATCTCCAGTAACGCCTGAGGAGATACTAACTCCGTTTCCTATACCTGAAACAAAGTTGAGTGTTGATACATCGGCAGTCCCTCCTGTAAGTGACAGTCCTGTCCCTACATCTGTAAAGTCAGCGCCAGCTAAGGTGAGGTCTCCGCTGGATAGAATACCTCCGCTCATGTCACTAAATGTGGAATCCGAAATATCTGCAACTCCAGTGACTCTTATTCCGTCATGGTCGATATGTGCGGAAGATATCTCACTGATTGTTGCAGATCCTGCCACTTCTAGTCCGATTAAACAATCCTCTAGTACCAACCCAGTAGCTGACAAGGTTCCGTCAACAATAATACATGACTTCGCATTCGAGATTGTAATGTTGTCCAAAGTTGCTACACCTATCGAAGAAATGGTCAAAGCATCCCAAACTCCAGCGTTATGAGACCCCTGGCCTGTTGTTTGAATTGACGACATTATTGTTGCATTGTTTCCAACAAGAGTTCCTTCAACTTCTAGCCAAAAGTTCTGCATATCGATAGTTGCACCCGGTTTTAGAGTCAAAGTTGTTCCATGGCTAACAGTATAATTTCCTGTCATCACGTAATTTCCAGAAATCTCTACATCTTGTGTAGTGACTGTATCACTAGCCATTACTGAGGCTGCAGAGGTCATTATTAGGAGGGTTACCAACACTGCCGCGCGGATTTTCATAGTTGCGGGTAATACTCATCTACCATCAACTCATTGCCTTCGAGTCTCCTACGGAGACTCAGTATGAGTTGGATTCAAACATCCATCCCAGAGATGGGCCTGCCCAGATTTGAACTGGGGTCTGACGGCCCCCAGCCGCCAAGTATAGGCCAAGCTAACCCACAGGCCCTTTGCTTGGGAATTAGATAGTCAATTTTTGCTAACTCATTGGCGAGGTGCACTGAAAGGTGCAACCTCATCGATTAGTTCAATGTGTGAGACAAACATTCTTCGGCAACAATAACGATCAAGTCCGACTTCATCGAGAGCCGTCATGATATCGCTACCTGCGTCTTTCTTTTCATTGAACTCTTCCCACTTGTGCGCGATAATACCGCCACAGCTGAAACAACGTACTGGAATAATCATCTAAATCACCTATAGGACTTCTGCTTCTTTTGGCGAGCACCGCGACCGAGTTGATGCTTAGCTTCCTTACGACGAGGGTCGTTGACCAATAGGCTGCGGTCGAAGCGCAGGTATTCGTCACGAAGTTCCTCATCAAGGCCTTCAGCACCACCATTGTAGTGAACGAGTCCACGAGCAATTGCTGTTCTAATCGCATCTGTCTGACCCATAATTCCACCACCGTGGGTTAGGATGTTGATATCCACCTTTGCAAGGCGTTTCATTGCATCAGCAATAATTAGCGGCTCCATGGCCTTACGGCGAGATAGAGCAGGTTGTAGAATTTCGATAGGTTCGCTATTAACACGAACTCTTCCTTTGCCAGCCTTTACGGTGGCACGTGCAACTGCAGTCTTACGCTTACCTGATGTACGTGCTACTTTCTTTTGCTTACGAGCCATCACTGCTCACCTCCATTCCAACGGTGTGCTGGTGCGCCGAGGTTGGCGCTGATGTCTCCCAAACGAACGAATCGCTGTGGAAGGGCTCGGCGAATCTTGCTGTCATCGCCAGCTTCGTGTCCTTCAGGAAGATCTCCTGAAAGATGGCTAGGGCAACCGATTTCAACACGTAGATTACGTAGGGCTCGGCGGCCGCTGCTCTTTTCCTGGTAAGGCAACATACCCCTGACAGTTCTCTTCAGAATCATATCAGGCATACGTGGGAAAAAGGGTCCCTTACGAGCATGGTTTAGTGCGTACTTGTCATGGTATGTTGAAAATACGGATGTTGGCTTGCCAGAAACGACTGCCTTCTCTGAATTTACAATGACCACTTGGTCGCTGTTACCGGCACGTGTGCTCTTCAGAAGAAGGTCTGCAACTGTGCTAGCCAGACGTCCTAGGACTAATCCGTCAGCGTCATAGACGTATGTAGTGCTATCAGCCAAGGATGTACACCCCCGATCCCTTTGGGTTTTCGTTCATTAAATCAGCAAGCGAGAGGACACGTCCTCCAGCTGCTTCGATCTTCTCACGGGCTCCAGCGCTGATACTGTATGCGGCGACGTCGTGCTTGGACGAAACCTCTCCGCTGCCGAGCAACTTGCCTGGAACGAGGACTGTTACGCCCTCGGGGCAGTGGCGGCTCAAGCGGCTAAGGTTTGGTTGTGCCCAGTTACTACGGCTCTTAGAAAGACGTAGTGCGACATCTCGCCACAAAGGTGCGCCGGTCTCGCGAGACTGTGCCTTCAAATCGCCGATTAGACCGACTAAATTTGGGTTTGTCTTGCTTACAGGTTTACTCATATGACTCCCTCGATGCTTTAGAAGCAAGTCGCCGACCGACCGCCCTGTTATGAAGCCACCGACGCGCACAATTGGTGTTTCGCGCCGAGGTGCTGCGTTTTAAGGAATTCATTCATTGATAATTTCGCCCTTGGCATCGAGTACAGGAACAAATAATCCTGCTGCTTTAACTTGCACCAAAATGTCATTGTGTAGTGTGTCTGAAAAGGCATCAAATGCTTGCAGATTTGTGATTGATGCCACATCTGTCAACTGGTCGATTAAGTGATTTAGAACACAAGATACTCCGTATGCTTGTCCAACTCTAAATGCATGGTCGGGGCCGCCGACTTGCTCATCTTCAATTTTCAGTCGTAGCATCACTTGTTGTGAATAGGCCACAAGGGCTCCGTATATTACTTCCATAATTTGTGCTGCTTCCACATCATGCAGTAGGCCTTGCGCATTTGCAAGTGCTGCTTTTACTGCATTACCGTATGTTATGTGTGCGCCAACAGTATCACCATCTTCTTGGATCATTGCTTGATCAAGGAGAGTTTTCCAATCGCTCATGGTACTGCCACGAGCATATGGCACATCAAACCTGCGACGACAATGGGGCAAAGCGGGGATTCTGCCCCGCTTTGCCTTCAGCCGTAATAAATCAACTTCAAATCTTGAAATTAGATTGTTCTTCGCCTTCATCAAGACCTGCTTGACGAACGGTTCCATCGGCCGCAACAAATTCTCCAGCCTTGGTCAGACCACCGTATAGGTTAGCATCATGTTGCTCGCCTCTAGTAATCATTCCACCATCTCCAAGAGCGATTGAAAGGCTCTGGGTGATTGCGTTGAGAGTTGCGATTGCACTGTCACGATGGCTTGGGCCGATTTCGTGGTCCGAGTAACGTGCTTCCTCGAAAATTGCTATGAATCCATCAAGTTGGTCAGCCGGCACCATGTGGAATGCTCCACGCACCGCACTTTCGAATTCACGTGTTGTCTCGTAGACCTTCTTCATGAATCCATGTCTGCGGAAGTGCTTGACCAGTTGCTTGTAACAGTCAAAGATGATCGCAATGTACTCGTTTGCAGCCTGTAGTTGCATCATAGTATCGGTTAGTATACCGCGTAATGCTTCGACTTGGCGCCTTGCGACTACACGTTGGTAGTACATTACTCCAGCAATAGCAGCACCAAGAAGAACTATGATTAGAGCCATTATCGTACTTGGAGTGAATATTCCTTCACTTTGGTCTACAATTGATGATTTCTCATAGTGTATCTCATGGGTTATATTATCACTTGATTCGGCAAAGAATGTCGAGCCAGGGTAGTATGCCTTGATTCTCCAATCTCCAACACAAGCTTCTCCTGCACATGTTTTTGCAGAAAACGTCCAATCAAAGGAAGCAATACCTTGTTCGTTTGTATACGATTCGTTGCGTCCTTCAACAACCCATTCCATAGCATCGGAATCCCAATACTCTCGGATGAAGAATATCTCTTCGTTTTCAACAGCCAAATCAAGGCGGTCGCGCAATAGTGCAACTTCTCCAAAGACATTGTCATTGGTATCCAGCCCGTTGTTGTTAACATGAGACCAAGAGGTCTTCACTTGAATGTCAACACGGCTACGAACAAGAACTACGATATCCATGTGTGAACCGTTCAGTACGTTGCTAGTATCCTTATCACAGCCACCTGGAACATTGACTTCTGGTTCGAAGGATACCCGAAGTAGTCTGAACCCTTCGAGTTCTCCACCAGTAGTTTCAACTCCCTTTAGACCAGGGTTTTGACTTGGATCGCCACTGAACCATTCGACCATTCCATCGGATTCTCTTGTATTGATACTAGAGAGCGGACGTACGTTCTTCTGTGGGTCAAGATAGATGTTCAAACACTTTCCACCAACATACTGCCCGTTCGATTGTGTAAGGATTGCATCGATATGGAAACTCTCCTTTAGATACAATACTGGGAATGCAGTTCCATTGTTTGGTGCAACAAACGTTTCTACGCTAGACTTGAACGGTCCGACTTCAGCAATTTGTAGTGTCGAATTACTAAATACATCGAACTCGGTCTGAACAGTCTTGTTCTGGTAACGGTATGCATCGTTGTTGTCCCATGCAGAATAAGTTACTGAAACACGAGCGGTTCCGGCCATTACATCTGATAGAGGGCATGTGATTGCGAATCTACCATTAATATCAGTGATTCCGTTGTAACATGCTACTGGCCCAGCTGGGCTATTTACCATCTCATAGTTAACACGAACATTTCTGAATGTTAGATTGGTATCCAACTCATCAGTTAATTGTCCTGTGACAACCATTGGCTTAGACACTACTTCGCCGGTCAATGGATCGATTTCGCTTGTGTAAACAATCTGGTCATCTACATCCAAACTTGTGCGGCCGATTAATGAGAAACCGTTTGCATTGTAAGCCATTTGAATACGGAAATGGTCATTTCCGATTAGGTCGACACATGGGTCCCATTTACCTTGCATGGACAAGTATTCAACTTCCAAGTTTTCACAGCCTTCGTTAGGAAGGGTTTCGCGGAATCGCAAGTAAACCGATACTGGCCCAAATCCATCTGGTAAGAAACTGTCAGGGTCTTGGCGCAATAATTCCGGAGATAGTGGGGAGACGTTCGCCTTCATACATCCAATCGCTTCTGCGTCGTCGAGTTGTCCATTACCGTTTGAGTCACGGTCAGGGATGCCATCGTTATTGCCATCATAGAAACACAAATGACTTCCATCTGGTTGAGGCTCTGGTAGTGAAACTAAACCAGCATTTGGAGCGAGTGTTGCTACAACCTGCCTGTGCATGACTCCATCGAAATCAAGCCCTTCGTAGATAACATCCACGAGGCCGCCGTTCGGAGTTGATGCTCCGCTAAGTTCACGGCCACCTGAATCTCTAACAGTTGCTGTTTTGTTATCATCAGTAACTTGTGCGGTGAAATCCCAACGATCACCAGATTGTCTGATATTTGGATCTGAGGAAATTACATTGACGTAAGTTCTAGAAACAACCCACACATTCTGGCTATCCACATTACCCTTCATCAGTAATTCGCCATCATACTCAAATTGTAACGAGTAATTACCCAGTGAATCTTCTGGATTAATATCGAAAGGTATGGCAAATGTGCCCATGTCATCAGTATAATTCACTCCGCTTCTACCATCATAAGACCAAGTCCAGGTCACTGGAACTTGACGAAGTGGTTGTAAGGAATTGTCCAACAATCTAGCTTCAATAATAGTTGTAGTGTTACGATATAAGCGTGGGACACTGGTCATTTGGAACTGAGTAGTACCTACCACTGAAACGTTGATGTATGCGCCAGTTGCCGCAAGATTGGTCGAATTTCCAGTGAAATAGTATGCATTGTTAGTAAAATCAACACGTACGCCATATGTTCCTGCCGCGTATTGGCTGAACCAGGTCCAGTTATACTCGAAGGTCGCTTCGCCATTATCCATTACTGGACGCTGCGTATAGGCGGTTTCCTGACTGCCCATAAATTGTCCATTATGGTCAATATCAATTTGTAGAGCGATTGGATCTTGGTCCCATGCATCATTTGTACGGTTGGTAACAGTTCCACGTACTCCAAATGTTTCACCAGTATTCATCTCAGGAACGATTTCACATCGTACTGGACTTGATGGGTCTGTTGGGTCGACTTGTCCACACGGTGGCAAATCTCCATCTCCACCGTTAACGAGTGAAATGAACCAGTGGGTGCCATTAACTTCCAAGAAGTTTCTCAAATTGATTGCTTCGCCCGGTAGGTTTTCCGGAGTTCCATCCCATAGACTTGGATAAGGCCTCAATACCTTAGCATCATCATAACTAACTCCAGCAGCGTTGAGTGCTTGCTGGTGGAAGAGTGTTGCCCAGTTTCCGAATGTTCCATCGCCATTGTTGATTGTCCCATCCCAATAGTATACTGCAGAGAGGCCGCTAACGATCATTTCGCCTTCGATATTCATGCGGTGCATGACACGTACAGGGAATGGATCAGAAGAATCGCCGTGTAAGTAAGGGAATGGCCATTCGCTAGCAAGACCGGGTATTACCGAGGCTAAAATCTCAATATCTCCAGCTGGTAAACTGGTATTGGTATAGTCATAACGAAGCGGATCGCCTTGAGCGTCGACCAATACGTCATGGGTTTTGGTCAGATCGTTCCAAACGATTTCCTCGTAGGCCCCGGAAAGTTGTCCCACGCCATTGTCTAAAGTCGAATTCCACCGTACTTGTTTCCAAGTACCATTAGCACCAAGGTTTTGAACGAATGTTAGTGAAGCCCATCCGTCATCATCGGTTCTGTATCCGTTATTATCGAATCCAGTAAAGTTAGATGGATTGGTTCTGTTGCCGAAAAGACCACCGGTGATTTCGAAACTGATCGGTGAGTTCTTGATACGGTTATCATACAATCCACGGGCCCAGTCAGCGGCATAATGGGATTTGAAATCTAACCAGAATGGCTGCTCGTCGCTTCTGAAGTAAGTCCATGCGGAATAATCAACGGTCATGTTTGCTTCACAGCCTACATAGTAAGATTGTGATTCGTTTCCATTGAATGCAAACATTTCGGTAACTTCTGCATACACACGGTATGTTGTGTTATCTCCAACCACTAAATCCTCTGGATATAGGAACTGGCCAACTGTGAAATTACCCCACATGTTTGTGATAACGTCGATTGTTTCGATTGCAGTAGTGTTATTTCCAGTCCACTCAATATGAACTTGAACAGGTAGCCCAGGTGCTGCTTCAAGTGTTGATGATATAGGATTTAACCAATCAACGTGCCCGCGGAATATTGCAGGGCTTTGTGCATCTAGCCAAAGTGTATCTGGCATATCTAAAGTAATGAAAGTAGGTGCCTTATCGTCTGCATCTAGGACACAATCATTGTCGTGGTCCCAGTCGCTTGATTGCGCACCTCCATAACAAAGGTCTGAGGTGTGTGTCTCTTCCAGATGGTCCCAATCGTTATCCTCACGTGAATCATTATCGTCATCGTTATCGACTACGTCTGGTCCTGTCGAAGGATCTAATGGATTTGCAATACCTAAGCCCCCTCCAAAGTCATCGTGGTCCCATGGGTTTGTAGATTCGGTATCGAAGCGGAGAGGCCATAGCAGAACTTCGTCTATGTCTTGCATTCCGTCTTCATCGTCGTCTTTATCCAAATCATCCCGAAGACCGTCGTTGTCGTGGTCGTACGGTGCTGTAATTGAAACTGCAGCTTCAACTAGATTTGCAATTCCATCGCCGTCAAAGTCATCGTCTTTCCAGTCTACAATTCCATCGTTATCGTGGTCGAACGGATGCTGTTCTTCGCCAGAGAAACATCCCGGCTGTAATTCTTGTTGAACATCCATCACTCCATTGTTGTCATCGTCAGGATCTTCGGAATCTGGAACTCCATCATTGTCATTATCAACATCATAGAATTTAGGTGCTTTCAGGCCTTGACTCATGACTCCGCGGTCCCAAACTGCTTGGAACCATCCGTCACCATCAACGTCCTGGTCATTTCCGTCATCGTCCTGGTCGTCACAGTTCAATCCAGTGAAGAACTCGGTGCCATAGTCTTGGTCTACGTCATCATCCAAGTCATCGTTGGTATCGACTTCAAAGAAATCCCAAACACCATCGTTGTCGTCATCAACATCGTTCCAGTCGTAAACATTGTCGTAGTCTTCGTCGAGATCAACTGTGTTGTTAGTAAAGTCTCCATCTACGTCTCCGTCTTCGGAATTGTGAAGCAGATCTGCTCCTAATTCGTCAGGGAACCCTACCGTATCCGCTACTGCAGTGTCGTCAAAGTTCCACTGCCAAATACCAGTTAGTAGTCCCATCCAAGTAATGAATGCATCACGATTATCTTTGATTTGGGTATATGAAATCGCACTCTCAACGTCTCCGTCTCCTCCGAAATCATAGTGCCAACATCCGCCTTGAGCGCCCGGGGTACAGGCCCATGTGTTCTTTCCACCTGCTCCTTGGTCGAATGCTGCGTCTGCTCTAGTGGAATATGGTGAGCCAAATTGTGCATTGGTTCCAGTAAGTGGCATTTGATACGCTATTGCGTAAGCGTAACCGCATGTCCAACCTGAGCCCAATTGGCCGACCGTCATACCACACTGAGTTAGGTCCATTGAACCGCCCATTTTCAAATCGTTGACATCTAATAGACCGTCGTTTCCTTCGTCTTGGTCCCACCAATCTGGCATACCGTCTGCATCTTGGTCGGTATCTAATCCATTGATTAGAGAATCTCCATCTGCATCAACGTCCCATTCATTACCTCCATTGTAAGAAGACCATCGGGTGAACAGGAACCAGTAAAACTCTGGAACTTCCCCCCCTTGTTGCGATGATGGGTCATATCCGTTGTAGTTTAGATAAACGTCTGCGAATGGGTTTGTATTCCAAACGAGGTCCCAATAATTGTCAGTGTTATCTGAATAATCTTGATTGTCAGCACTACCATCAAGGTCAGCGCCGTCTCCAAGTGGATAGTATGGTGTTGCGAATGAATCTGTGCCGTCGTAGTCAACAATTCCACAATTTCCATCGTCTGGATCGTATAAATCAGTTAGACCATCGTTGTCGTCATCCCAATCGATGTCGTTGGATAAACCATCACCATCGATATCTGAATCGACGTCGTTTGGCCCGTCGTCTCTGTATTTACTTCCATTTATTTGGTGTAAAAGAGCGTCGTTGTCAAAGTCACAATCCCAGTCGATGTCCAACATGTCAATAATTCCGTCACCGTCGTCATCTACATCGTCCCAGTTAGAGATACCATCGCCGTCCCAGTCATTGAATTGCGCAAAGGATGCTCTTCGTGACATACACCTTGGGTCAGGGTTTTGTGGATTTGGATTAGATTGGGAGGTACATGTTGCAATCCAAGCTTCAGAATTCTTATCCAATGGGAATGAGTCGTTTTCGTTTTCGATTTGATCGTCATCCATGTCGTATGGGAAATCGAGTGACGAGCCTTGTGTCTGGAAAAAGTCGTCAGGAGTTGGTGTACCGCCCATGTCAGGGTCTAGCCAATCCCAAATAGCGTTATAATTCTGGTCGAATGGTCTGAATCTATCGTCGTCAAGGTCTGCGTCATAATCCATTTCACAATCATGCCCAGGTGTGTTGTCTGTATCGGCACCAGGGGTCTGGTAAGGAGTTGAGTTGAGTCCAGTATAATCATTCAAGCCGTCGCCATTAGTATCTATGTTTGTACAAGTGTCTGGTATTCCATCGTTATCGTCATCAGGGTCATACATATCGAGTAGGCCATCGTTATCATCATCGGTATCTGCTGAATCTGGAGTTCCGTCGTCGTCGTTATCAGGGTCGATAAAGTTTGGAATTCCGTCGCCATCCAAATCTCCGTCAACAATGTTGGTGAAAGCAGGAGTTCCTGCTGCGCCATCTCCTGTCGTTCCACCTGCAAAGTCGAATTCGTCGTTAGCATCGACCTTTGCTGCCTGTAAATCTACAAAGTTAACACCGGCAGAGTATTGTCTGTATTGGTTGAAGGTCCATGGTTGATAATCATCGAACATATTTCCGCTAATATCCATTGCACCTGTGACGCTAGCGTCGTATGGATTAGCATCATTCCAATCGATTACTCCGTCGTTATCATCATCATTGTCAAAGTAATCTTGGACTCCATCACTATCGAAATCACAAGGCCACTTGAATTGGTCGATTCGTGCATCGTTATCGTCATCTTCGTCATAGCGGCCTGCACCTGAACCATCTGAGTCTTCATCTGGTACGCCATCGTTATCGTGATCGAATGGGAGTTGGTCTGCTCTGTAAGAGATTCCAACTGCTTGTCCGGTTAAAGGATGGATGGTGCTGGATTCGACGTATCGATGCATTGTTACATTTCTTGGGTCGAGCCCCAGTGCTTCTAGAGCATCATAATCTACTGGTCCTTCTAGGATTCCATCGTTGTCATCATCCCAGTCTAGATGGTCTTGAATTCCGTCATTATCGTGGTCGTAGGGGTCTGTTCCAAAACATCCATCAAATCTCTCAAGAAGATCGTAGATTCCATCGTTGTCGTCATCAAGGTCGTCAAGATCGTTTATTCCGTCGTTGTCGTGATCATCTGCCCCTGATTCCTCGAGCATCGAGCCGTAACCTGCATCAAGTGCTAGGGCGGATTGGTCTCCGATTTGCCCGTACATGATACTAGGGTCGGACCAGGACAAGTCCCAGAGTGCATCGTGCATCTGTAAACCAAAATGAGATGGCATGCCGCCATTCCATTCTCCTTGGCCGCCTTGATCGGTTGATTGCGCTCCGCTTGAAGAAAGTGGTTCGGCATCAACCAATATGGAATCTGATTCATAATCTTGATTGAGTGAAGCAATCAGCCCCATCCATGTACTGGTGATCATCAAAAACACAATCCCCACAGATACTGTGGACTTGCGTCTATTCTCGATTTGCTGAGTAAATTGTCTGTTTGAGAGCATAGTTAACACTTCGGAATCATCTCGTGACTGACGCCGACTATATCAAGCGCGCTACGCGTATGTGCACATGAGTATCACGCTGGGCTAAGTGTATCACCCCTCATCGTGAGGTGGAAAGAAAGAGTGGAGATTCCATCGGGGGCGAACCCCCGGTGGAATCAGCTGTCCCGAACTAATTCGAACGGGTATGAAACAACTACCTAATACGATAATTCAAGTGGTTCAAACTTCGAGGATATCTTCGATGCCGTCATTGTCGTCATCGTCGTCTTCGTTGTCATCACTGCCGTCATTGTCGTGGTCAAATTGACCAGTTAGGCTGTTACCGTCGTTGGTTTCGAACCAGTCAGACAGGCCGTCGTTATCGTCGTCCGTGTCTGTGCTGTCCCAAATGCCATCGTTGTCGTGGTCGTAGCGGTAGGTGCCAGTGGCTCCACCAACTTCATCCACGTCTAGGATGTCATCGTTGTCATCGTCGGTATCATCTGCGTCATTCGAACCATCGTTATCGTGGTCACGAGTGAAGTCCTCGCCATTCGGGCCTGCGTCGTTGCGGTTGTCGATACCGTCATTGTCGATATCAAGATCCACTGCGTCGTT